>JAJZEV010000193.1 GCA_021805665.1 Pseudomonadota bacterium | reverse complement strand
GTTCCGAGAACGGGATCGCGAACGCCAAATGCAGGTCCCCGCGCCCGTGATGGGGCGGGATGACGCCGCCCGGCAGAGGCGCGGGCCGATCGGTCATACCATGGCGGAACAGCAGCAGGACCTGCCCGCCCGGTACTTCCATCGCACACATGCGGTCATCGCTGAACACAGCCGCGAAACCGAATACGCGCCCGTAAAACTCCCGGGACCGTGCCAAATCGTCGATGTAAAGCGAGGTTTCCAGGATATGGCTGATTCGCGGCATGCCAACCCTCCGCCCCTTGTTCTGGCCGGGCAGCTTACGCCCGTTTGCGCGCCACTGTCTTGATCACACCGCGCGGACGGCCAGAGGCGAGGCCGATCTCGCGGTCTTGTGCCTCGATCACGGCCTTGGCCGGTTCGTCGCCGTCGAGGCCACCCAGAATGGAACTCGACACTTTGCGGTTCGAGGTCACCGACCCATCGGCGTAGGTGACATCGAACAACACGAATGCGCTCTCGTTACGCCGTTTCAAGCGTCACGCGTTTCGACGGGGGCGGGTTCGGCCGGCTGAGTGCCATCCTGTTCGGCGCGGCGGCGTGTTGCCGCCGCATCCTCCCGTTCGCGGATCTTAGCCTCTTTCTTCGCCTGCTTAGCCCGGTCGCGCTCGGCGCGCTGCTGATTGTAGTTCGGTTTGAATACCATGATTCCCTCGTGCATCCCCTTCGGCCTGCTTCGGGATGAAGCGGATGCCTGTAGTCGTTTTATACGTCGGCTGCCGTCAGCGATACCGCATCCTCGGCGGATTTTTCTTCTTCCGCGGCGCGTGCCTTGTCAGCCTTCGCGGTATCGGCTGTCCGTCCGTCGGTCAGCTTCTGGGTCAGTTTGACGATCGCGTCGGCCTTATCGGTGCCCACCACGCCAGCGAACTCCCCGGCCAGCCGGTCGATCGCCAGCTCGAACAGGTTGCGCTGGCTGTAGCTGGGCGCGGACCCGTTGGCCGCGCTTTGCAGATCCCGGCAAACCTCCGCCACCGCCTTCAGATCGCCGGAGTTGATCTTGGCCTGAAACTCCTGCGCCCGTTTGGCCCACATCATCCGGCTGGTGCGCGGGCGCCCGGCCAGAATCGTCATGACCTGTGCCATGGCTTCCGGGGTGGCAAGCTTGCGCAGACCGGTGGCCTTGGCCTGGGCGACCGGAACGCGCAGCGTCATCTTGTTTTCTTCGAACGAGATGGCGATCAGTTCCAGGCTATGCCCACCGATCTCCTCCGTCCCGATCTTGTCGATCCGGCCGACGCCGTGCGTCGGATAGACGACATAGTCGCCGGCACGGAACGGATCGATATCGCTCAGCGTCTCCCGGGCGGCTGTTGCCCCGAACGCCGCCGATACCATGGCCGTTGTGATTTCTGCTGCCGCCAATGTGCCCACCCGCTTCAAAGTCCCATCTTATATAGGATTCAAAGCGGGAGATACACCCGTGGTTTTCAGTGCAGCGTGGACAGATAGGCGATCAGGTCTGCGCGTTTGCCAGCGTCCTTCAGGCCGGCATAGGGCATGATGGTTTTCGGCACCACGGCTTGCGGGTTTGTCAAATAGCGATCGAGCGTCGGCGCATCCCAGGTAAGCCCCGATTCTTTGTTCGCCGCCGAGTAGTGAAAGCCGGGGATCTGGCCAGCGACGCGCCCGACGACGCCGAACAGGCTGGGGCCGACCATGTTCTTGCCAGCCAGCGGCGAATGGCAAACGCTGCACTGGGTCTTGAACACCGCCTCGCCGGCGGTTGCGTCCTGCGCCCGTGCGGCGGACGAAAGACCGATGGCAGCCAGCAAGGCCAGCGGCAAAGTCAATAAACGCATCTATAACCTCATTCAGGAGTGGAACCGGCTACCCCGGGGCGCCAGAGGCTACCAGCTACGATGCGTCCGGATCAATCGACGGGATAAGCAGCCAGTCCGCTTCGGAGGAAATGGCCTATTTGCCCTGCAACGCGTCCATGACCGGGGGGAATGTCAGCAGCAGCGCCGCGGCCAGCATCGCGAACGCCGCCGCGTTGACCGGCCCTAACCGGACATCGCGACTGGCCCAGCGCCGCGACAGCACGAACCAGCTGATCAGCCAGACCGCGATGGCGGTAATCGTCACCCCCGACAGCGCGCCGGTTGGCTGCCAGAAGGTAAAGGCTCGGCCCAGCGCCGGGACGGCATCGCCGGCAAAGGCGAATACGCCAAGCGCCAGCGACCCCATGCCGGCAGCCAGGATCGCGGCGGCGCCGGAACCGGTTGGCTGCTGTTCGACGCTCATGCTTAGTTTTCCCGCATCAGAACGATGTCCGGTCCGCCGCGAACCGGCGCGTATTTATTCAGAAAAGCGCCGAACAGGCCGGCGACCGCCGTGGAGAAGAACGCCACGGCGGTAAACCCCAGAACCGCGTTCCGCATCTGGCGATGCAGCGCCAGCCGGGGGCCGTATTTGATGAAGACATACGCCACCATCGTCATCGCGATCGGCGTGAACCAGGCGATATGCTCTTTCCACTCCATGCCGACGTCGTGCCACCCGGCGGTGTGCGGATTGGACAGCAGCAACGCCCGCGGATAGGTGGACAGATCCGCCGTGCCGGCCGGCGGCACGGCGCGATACCAGGGGTAGATGATATAAGCCCCAGATATCGTCGCCAACCATGCCAGTGCCGCCATGCTGATCAGGTAGAAGCGGAACATGGCGTTGTCCCACTTCGACCGTGGCCAGTGCGGGCCGACCACGGCCGTTGCGTAAATCACACCGATGGCGCCCGAGAACGCCAACATGAACAATACGCCAAAGCCCATGCCATGGAGTACCGTGATCATGTCCCGGTATGATATTTCCATAACGCGAAGCCTATTTCAGCGTGTCGAGATACGCGATCAGGTCGGCCCGCTTCGTATCGTCCTTCAGCCCGCCGTAGGTCATCTTGGTTCCCGGAACCACCGCACGCGGGGACGCCAGGTATTTGTCCAACGTGGCGTTATCCCAGGTCAGATCGGCCTTTTCATTAGCGGGGGAGTAGTTGTAGCCGGGCTCTGACCCGGTTTTACGGCCGACGACCCCAAACAGGCTTGGGCCGATTTTGTTCTGCCCCGCTTCGACCGAATGGCAGATCGAACAGGACGA
>JAJZEV010000288.1:25313-47778 GCA_021805665.1 Pseudomonadota bacterium | reverse complement strand
ACATCTGAACGGAGCGCACCCATGCGGCAACTGCAAATCGGCGACGTCACCATCACCAGCATCGTCGAGCGCGAGGGTCCGTGGCGCACCCCCGCCGCCATGTTCCCCGACTACAACCCCGAACTGGGCGCCAGACATCTGGCGACACTGGATCCCGAGGTGCTCGATCCAGTGACGGGCATGATGTATATCACCTACCAGACCTTCGTGGTGCGGACGCCGCATCACACGATCCTGGTCGATACCTGCACCGGCGAGGACAAGGGCTATCCCGCGCCGATGGACTTTCCGAAACAGCGTTACCTGGAGGAGTTCAAGGCCGCCGGCCTGAGCTTCGACAAGATCGACTACGTGTTCTGCACCCATCTGCATATCGATCATTGCGGCTGGAATACGGTGCTGCGAAACGGGCGCTGGGTTCCGACCTTCCCCAACGCCAAATACGTGTTCCACAAACGCGAATATGCGGCGTGGGAGCAGGCGACGAAGGAAGGCAAGCAGCCACCGGGTAATGTCTGGACATACAACTGCCTGCCAATCGTCGAGGCCGGCCAGGCCCTGCTGGTCGATGACGACTACATGCTGGATGACACGATCTGGCTGACTCCGACTCCCGGTCATGCGCCGTGTCATTGCTGCGTCAACATCAAATCGCGCGGTCAGCGCGCGGTGGTGACCGGCGACCTGATGCACCACGCTTTACAGGTGCGCGAACCGACATGGTCAACGATCTTCGACTGGGACGCGCAAGAGGGCATTCGTTCGCGCCAGCGCTTCCTGAAAGACGTTGCCGGTTCGGGTACGTTTATCCTGCCGATCCACTTCCCCACGCCAACCGTCGGGCTGATCGAGCCTTGGGGCGACACGTTCGACTACAAATTCGTGCGGTAACGCCTGACACCGGGGCGGCGCACTGCCGCCTCTATGCCACGCTCTCATACAGCAGCATCGTGTAACCGCGCTGCTCGAACATCCCGGCCACCCGCATGCCGATGCTGCCCAGCACCATGCGCGACCCGAAATTGGACTCCCGGGCGACGGCGACGATGCGGGGCAGTCCGGCGCGTTCGTGCCCGAAGCGCAGGGCCGCGAACGCGGCTTCCCGGGCAAGGCCCCTGCCTTGGGCCTCGGGCCACAGGGCGAAGCGCAGGGCCACGCCACGTCCGTCCGCGCGGTGTTCCAGGCCGGCGATGCCGACGAACCGGCTGTTCTCGCGGATCGCCCAGATACCGAAACCGTAACGGCCCCAGTTGACCACGTCGTCCGCCAGATCCTCGGCCGTCCGGGCGCCATCGCGCACGCCGCCCAGCATCACGGCGAAGACAGACGGATCGGCTTTGATCGCACGCAAATCGGCAAGGTCGCCGCCGCCAACCGGGGTCAGCACCAGACGCGCGGTGCGCAGCACGCAGGCCGGGTTCATCGCCGGGCCGGCCCGGCGGCGGCGATAGGGTCCGTGCCGAAATCGCCGAATCGCGTAACGGAAGCCGCCGGCCCTTCATTGTCATGACGGGCGCTGCCGGCCGTGCCGCCACGGCAGCGGTCGCCTCGCGACAGTCCCTTGCGTTCGGAAACCCGGGTCGATGCGATTGCGGTGCCAAGGATATGCCATCCCTTTGGCCGGCACGCGTTCCTGGTCATGCTGTTGGTATTGGGTGGCAACGCGTTCACAGACCTCGGCGGGGATTTCCAGCGGTTCGACGCCGGTGCCGTCCATATTTAGCAGAACCCGCAACGTCCGCACGAATCCGTTTCCCCGGGGGAGGGCGAAACCGCCGCTTCGGAGTCTGAACCAGGGTGAACGCATGCTCCAGATTTCATAACGTCCGGCGACACATTCGGCTTTCGTAGGATAAAGACCTACGTGTCCTCGCCGAGGGCCTTCCGCTTCAATATCCGCAACCGTTCCTCACCGCCCGCTGTCTTGGGGTCCAGGTCCATGACCTTCTCCCACGCCGCATAAGCACCCTTCCAGTCACCCCGACCCTCGGCGATTTGGGACAGGGTGCGGAATGCCGGGAAATCGCGTGGCTCCAGTTGGACCGTCTGCGCCAGATCCTGGATCGTCCCGGTCATATTCCCGGCGTGGTACCGAACCAAGGCACGTTGATACCAAGCCTCGCTCAAGGCTGGCTGCAAAACGATCGCATCCGAAAACGACTGCTCGGCTTCACCGGTTTGCCCCGCGTTCAGCAACCGCAACCCACGGCCGATCAGCAGCGTCACAACCGGGGAACCGGCCCGCAGCCAGGCTTGCTGCCCCACGGCCGATCAGCAGCGTCACAACCGGGGAACCGGCCCGCAGCCAGGCTTGCTGCAACTGGGCTTCCAGATCGCCGGCCGCTCGCTCATCGGGCGCGGCTTTCAACGCATCGAGCATCCAGTCGATCGCGGCGCGCTGCTGGGGCGGCGTTTGCGCCTGTGCCCCGACGCACAGCGCCAGCAGCCCAACCGCGAACGACGCACACCGCATTGCTAGCCGGGAACGCCGGGCGGTCGCGGACCGCCGGCCATCCAATCCAGCAGCTCGACCGTATGCACCACCGGCACCGCATCGCCCGACAACTGGGTGATGCAGCCGATATTCCCCGCAGCGATCAGGTCCGGCCTGGTCGCGTTCAGATTGCCCAGCTTCCGCTCCCGCAGACGCCCGGCGATTTCCGGCTGCAACAGGTTATAGGTGCCGGCCGACCCGCAGCAGATATGCGACTCCTTCGGCTCCACCACCCGGAACCCCGCACTGGTCAGCAGTTTTTTCGGTTCGGCGGTCACCTTCTGACCATGCTGCAAACTGCACGCCGAGTGGTACGCAACCGTCAGGTCCGGCTTGTCCCGTGTCGGCGCATAGCCGAAACGCGACAGGAATTCGGTGATATCCACGGTCATGGCGGAGACTTTTTCGGCCTTCATCCGCCACGCATCCGGTTCCGACCGGAACATGAAGCCATAGTCCTTAACCGTGGTGCCGCAACCGGACGCGTTGATGACGATCGCGTCCAGGTCGCTTTCCTTCGACCAAGCGTCGATATTTGCCCGCACCAGTTCCATCGCCCGGTCGTGCTGGCCGATGTGATGGTTCAACGCGCCGCAGCATCCCGCCCCCTTGGACACGACGACTTCCACGCCCAATCGGGTCAGCAGCCGGATCGTTGCTTCATTGATCCTCGGCATCAGCACCTGCTGGGCGCAGCCGGTCATCAGTGCGACCCGCGCCTTGCGGACACCCTCCGCCGGATAGACCCGGGGCCGTTCCACGGGGCTGGGCGCCGGCACCTCGGCCGGTGCCAGGGAGAACATCGCGCGCATCCGTCGCGCCAGCATCGACTTGCCGGGGATCAGCCGAACCAAGGGACGGGCGAGGCCGGCCCCGGTCAATGCCAACCGAAACAGCCCGGGCCGAGGCAGCAATACGCCCAGCAACGACCGCAGCAGCCGTTCCGGCAGCGGCCGGCGATAGGTCTGTTCGATATAGGTGCGGGCATGATCGACCAGATGCATGTAGTTCACGCCCGAGGGGCAGGTCGTCATGCAGGACAGGCAGGACAAGCAGCGATCGACGTGCCGCACGACCTCCTCGGTCGCCGGCCGCCCGGTCTCCAGCATGTCCTTGATCAGATAGATGCGCCCGCGCGGACTATCCAACTCGTCGCCCAGCAGCAGAAACGTCGGACACGTCGCGGTGCAGAACCCGCAATGAACGCAGGTCCGCAGCACGGCGTTGGAGGAAGCGGTGTCCGGGTCTTGAAGCTGTTCCGTGGTGAAATTGGTTTGCATCGGCCGGTCACTCGAATTTCTTGCGGGGGGGCAGCATGCGATGCTGCCGGATCATGAAGATCAGGCTGGACGCGGCCATAAGGAAGAATACCAGCGACAGCCACGGATTTACGGTGTTGTACAGCGCCACGATCAGCACCATGATCATCCCGAACACGATCATCGCGAACTGAATGTTGGTGACCGGATTGGGCCGGTCCAGCTGCGAGTGCTGAAACCCCGACAGGAAGCAGGTTACCAGGAACAGCGTGTTGGTGATGTAGGGCGAAACGAAGAACATCGTCAGTGTTCCCTGCACGCGGGGTTGGTATTCGTGGCGGAATGAGCGAACCGCTTGGCGGAAGCCGCCAGCCTCCCGTCGTCATGGCGGACGAAGGCCCGCCATCCACCGCTTGGGGTGCCGGTCCAGGACAAGGCGTGGATGGCGCCGCCAGCCTCCCGTCGTCATGGCGGTCTTCACCGACCGCGCGCCCGTCCTGGCCGGACACATCCCGGCCTTGACGCGGAGGACGAGCATCCATCCCCATCATAGCCCGGCGTACATCCGGCCGGGGTTCAACACACCGGCCGGGTCCATCGCCGCCTTCACCTGCCGGGTAATCCGAGCGAGCGGGGCTGGCTCATCCGGGACCACCCGAACCGAGCCGCGCAGTCCGTCGGGCGCCCGCAGCAGTGTCCATGCGCCGCCGGCCGCTGTCGCCGCGGCCTCCACCGCGCGGTGGGTGGCGGCATCGGCCGGCCCGGCCAGCCACACCAGCCCGCCGCCCCAATCCAGGAACCCCGTCACGCCAACCGCCCGCAGCGCATCCAGCACGCCCGAACCGGCGGACGGACGCACCGAGACGCGCCAAACCGCATCCTCGGCCGCCGCGGCCAGCGGCCGGACATCCCCCACTTCCTTCCAGACAGCACGGGAGGCCGCGGTGTCCAGCACCACCGCCCCCGCCACTCCAAATTGATCGTTCAACCGGCCGATACGATAGGCAACCGACGGGGCGAATTCCTCGATACGAACCAGCGTCGCCGACCCGGCCATACCGGCCAATCCGGGGACCCGGGCAACAGCCTCCGCCGGTAGCCAGGACGCGCCCGATACGCCATAGGGCGAGCCCAAAGCCGCCGACAGCACGCCAACCCCGGCAGAGGCATCCAAACCCGGCAGCACCAACGTGCCGGTCGCCTCCGGCGCGGGCAGCACCTTCAGCGTGATCTCGGTGATCACGCCCAGCGTGCCATGACTGCCGGTCAGCAGCTTGCACAGATCCAGCCCCGTCACATTCTTCAGCACCCGACCTCCCGACCGGATCACCTCCGCTCGGCCGGTCACCGCACGCACGCCCATGACGTGATCGCGCATCGCCCCCCAGGCCACCCGCCGAGGCCCCGACAAATTGGTGGCCACAATGCCGCCGAACGTCTGTGGCTTGCCGGTCGATCCCAAAAGCCTGGACAGGTCCGGCGGTTCGGCGATCAGATGCTGCCCCGCCTCGGCCAGCGCCGCCTCGATCTCCGGCAACGGCGTCCCGGCCCAAGCGGAGATAATCAGCTCCTTCGGCGCATACAGATTGATCCCGGACAGCCCGGACGTGGACAACGAACGTGCCGCCTGAACCGGGCGCAGCATGCCGGCCTTGGTGCCATTGCCTTCGATCAGCACCGGCTCCCGCAGGCGAACCGCGTCGGCGACGGCGGCGATGATAGAATCTTCGGTCGTCATGCCAGGCCCTCGCCGCCGTGGAAAATCATGCCGCCCGCGGCAGCACGACGGTCTCTGTTTCCAGCAGCGGGAACACCTTGCTGGGGTTCAACAGCCAGTCCGGATCGAACGCCGACTTGATATCGCGCTGCTGGGTCAGCTCATGCGGCCGGAACTGCACTGGCATCAGGTCGCGCTTTTCGACGCCCACGCCATGCTCCCCGGTCAGGCAGCCGCCGACCTCCACACACAGCTTCAGGATATCCGCGCCGAATTCCTCGGCCGCATGGAAGCTGGCGGGATTGTTGGCATCGAACATGATTAGCGGGTGCAGGTTGCCGTCCCCGGCATGGAAGATGTTGGCGACCTTCAGCCCATAACTGTCCGACATTTCCTGAATCCGCCGCAGCACATGCGGCAACTGGCTGGTGGGGATTGTCCCGTCCATGCACAGGTAATCCGGGCTGATCCGCCCGACCGCGCCGAATGCCCCCTTGCGGCCTTTCCAGATCGCCAGCGATTCCTCCGGCGACTGCGATATCTTCAGGCTGATCGGGTCGAATTTGCGGCAAATCGCGGACAATTGCTCCAGCAGCCGGTCCTGTTCCTCCACGCTGCCTTCCACTTCGATGATCAGCATCGCCTCGGCATCCAGCGGATAGCCGGCATGGGCGAACGCCTCGCAGGCATGGATCGCCGGCCGGTCCATGAACTCCAGCGCCACCGGAATGATGCCTGACGAGATGATTGAATCCACGCACGCCCCGGCGATTTCGTTCGACTTGAACGCGGCCAGCATGGCCCGGGCGCCCTCCGGCCCGCGCAGGATGCGTACCGTCACCTCGGTGACGATCGCCAGCATGCCCTCGCTGCCGGTCAGCAGCCCCAGCCAGTCGTAGCCGGCGGCATCGAGATAGGCGCCGCCGATGTCGATGATTTCCCCATCGATGGTGACGATCTTCAGGCCCAGCAGGTTGTTGGCCGTCACACCGTATTTCAGGCAATGCGCGCCACCGGAGTTCATGTTGACGTTGCCGCCGATCATGCACGCAAGCTGGCTGGACGGGTCGGGCGCATAGAAGAATCCGTCGGCGGACACCGCATTGGTGATGCCGATATTGGTGACACCGGCCTGTACCACGGCGCAGCGATCCGGATAGTCGATGTCCAGGATCCGGTTCATCCGCATCATGCCGACAACCACGGCGTCCGCCATCGGCAACGCCCCGCCGGACAACGACGTGCCGGCGCCGCGCGGCACCACCCGGACGCCGTTCTGGTGACAGAAGCGCAGCACGGCGGCGACCTGTTCGGTCGTCTCCGGCAGGGCGACGGCCAGAGGCACCTGCCGATAGGCGGACAGCCCATCGGTTTCGTACGGTTTCAGCCGCAGCGGTTCGGAGATCAGGCCGGTTTCGGGCAGCAGCTTGCGCAAGCCGGCGACGATGCTGTCGCGCCGCACCATCACATCGGGCTTCGGGTCGGGCTGACGGATCATCGGACGCGCCTTCCTGCGGAGGGTTTCTATGACAATCTTATAGCGATGTTGAAGACGCGGGGACAGGGGCCGAACGGGGGCGTATTGTTCGCCCGCTTCGGCGGAGTGAATGATGAGTTTCCCATGGCGTTTCGTGCTTCTCGCGGCCAGTCTGATGGCAGCACCGTCCGCCTTCGCGGCGATCGTGTTCGATGGCGTGGCTGCCGGCGACGCCACGGATCATGATGCGATCCTGTGGACCAGGGCGGACAACGGCGGTTCGGTCACCCCTCTGACCGCCGAGGTCTCGACCGACCCCGCGTTCCCTGGCCAGCCGAAAATCTATCGCGGCGTGACCGATCAGGCGGCCGATTTCACCCTGAAGGTCGATGCGATCGGATTGTCCCCGAACACCGTCTATTACTATCGGTTCTCCAACGGTTCGGCTGTCAGCCCGGTCGGGCGCTTCACCACACCCCCTTCCGACCATCGGGCCGTGCCGGTGCGGTTCGGATTCTCCGGCGACGTCGATGCCAAATTCCGGCCTTTCCCGTCGGTCGATGGATTCGGCACCACGGCCGGCGGCACACAGGGGCTGAACTACTTCATTTTCCTGGGCGACACGATGTACGAAACCGCCGCGACCGGTTCCCCGGCGACGGTGGCGACCGCGACCGACGGATCGAACGCCGATCAGGCGCTGATCGACTACCACCGCAAGTATCGCGAGGTGCTGAAGGGCGTCGCCGCCGGCACCGGCGAGGTCGTCGACCAAGGGCAGCAGGGCATCCAGTCGATGCTGGCCACCACCGGTCTATACACCCTGCTGGATAATCATGAGCTGGGCAACAAGCAGCTTCAATCCGGCGGTGCCCCGCAAGTGGCGGAGATCGAGGGCAACCAAGCCGGTTTCGACGTCAACACCACCGGCACCTTCAACAACAAGTCGCCGGGTTTCCGAACCCTGGTGCGCGCGTATCTGGACTATCACCCGATCCGCGAGGCGACTGTGTCAGCCCCGAAGAACCCGCGTTCGGATGACACGATCCGGCAGTATTTCGCTCAACAATGGGGCCGGAACAGTGTCCTGATCCGCATCGACGACCGGTCGTATCGCGACATCCGGCTTCCCGACAGCGGCATCGCCCCCGACGGTTCGTTGCTGCCGCACGCCCGGGCGGACAACCCCCGTCGGACGATGCTGGGCAAGACGCAACTCGCCTGGCTGAAGCAGGAACTGCTGAAGGCCAATGCCAACGGCACGGTGTGGAAAATCCTGGTTATCTCCAGCCCCATCGACACCGTCGGCGGCCACCAGGACGGCAAGTCCTGGTATGGCGGCTACCGGGCGGAGCGCAACGAACTGCTGAAATTCATCGCCGATAACAAGATCGGTCACGTCCTGTTCCTGACGACCGACGATCACGAAATGCGCACGACGAAGCTGGTCTATGCGCCCTCGCCCGGCCGTAAGGCCCTGGTGCCCGGCGCGCTGCAGGTGGTCACCGGACCGATCGGCGGCGCCGGCCCGGACGCGATCACCGACCATTCGTTCGCGCATATCGTCGCGGTGCTGAACAATCCGTCCACCGCGGTCGATAACAACCCGGACCTGATCGCCCACCGCGACCCGCCGATCGGGCTGATGGGCTTCCCCGGCCTGAGGGACGTGTTCCGCGAAGGCGATCCCAACGCCGCCGCTCATCCAACCTCGATCGACTTCTTCGCGCCGGACCGGAACGGCTACACCATCCTGGACATCGCCGCGGATGCAACCCTGACGGTGGAATCCTATGGGATTCCCTCGTTCCCGGCCGACACATTCCCCCAGCCAACCGCCCCCGCCAAGTTGATCATGCGGTTTCGGATCGCATTACCCCACACCGGAAGCGAAACGAAGCCGGCGGGCGGTCATCCGGTAACCCCATGACCGCCGCGTTCGAACATCGCCGCGATCAGCCCCTCGCAATACCTGCCGGCGCGAGTGCTGACGGGACCCGGCGAACCGATGGACGAAATCCCGGCGGTGGACGCCAAGCCTTACCTGCCCCAAAGCCCGGTCAGCGCTTCTGGTTGTAAACATCGACACAGACGGCGCCCAGAAGGACCAGGCCTTTGATCATCTGCTGGTAGTCGATGCCGACGCCAAGGATGGACATGCCGTTATTCATCACCCCCATGATGAAGGCGCCGATAACCGCTCCGGTCACCATGCCGACGCCGCCGTAAGCGGAGGCTCCGCCGATGAAGCAGGCGGCGATCACGTCCAGTTCGAAGCCCAGGCCGGCCTTGGGCGTTGCCGTGTTCAGCCGGGCGGCGAACACCAGGCCGGCGAGGCCGGCGAGCACACCCATGTTGACGAACGTCAGAAAGGTCAGGCGCTCGGTGCGGATGCCGGACAGTTTGGCCGCGTTCTTGTTGCCGCCGACGGCATATATCTGGCGGCCCACGGTGGTGCGATTGGTAACGAAGGCATAGATGCCGATCAGCACTGTCATGATCGCCAGCACGTTGGGCAGGCCCCGGTGCGAAACAATCAGAAAGGTCAGACCGGTGATGACCGTGACCATCAGCACATTCTTGATGAAGAAGAAGGCGGGCGGCTCCGCCTCGATTCCGTGACTGAGCGTGCGGGCACGGTTGCGGACATTAAGATAGACCATGCCCAGTGCCGCGATAACGCCGAGCATCAGGGAGGAGATATGGAACTCGTTCTGGTTGTTGATGAATTCCGGCAGGAAGCCGGACGACAGGCGCTGAAAGATGACCGGGAAAGGGCCGACGGACTGGCCGCCGAGTATGGCGAGCATGCCGCCTTTCAGCACCAGCATACCGGATAGCGTAACGATGAACGACGGAATGTTGAAATAGGCCACCCAGTAGCCCTGGGCGGCGCCGATCAGGCCGCCGGCGATCAGACACACGATGGCGGCGATGAAGATCGGCACATGATAGCTGACGATCATGACAGCAGCCAGGGCGCCGATAAAACCCGCGGCCGACCCGACCGAAAGGTCGATATTGCCGGTGACGATCACCAGCAGCATGCCCAACGCCATGATGACGATGTAGCTGTTCTGAAGCACCAGATTGGTCAGGTTCAACGGCCGCAACAGGGTGCCGCCGGTAGCGATCTCGAAGAAGATCATGATGGCCAGCAGCGACAGCAGCATGCCATACTGGCGCAAATTGGTCTTGATGAAGCTGCCCCCGGGGCGGGTTGTGCCCGCTGGCGCTGCGATGTCGCTCATGGCGTTATCTCCATCTCCCGGTTGCGCACGATACTGCGCATGATTTTTTCCTGCGAGGCCTCCTCGCGTGAGAATTCGGCAACGAACGCGCCTTCGTTCATCACGCAGATGCGGTCGCACATTCCCAGCAGTTCCGGCATTTCCGAAGAAATGAAGATCACGCCCTTGCCGCTGTCCGCCAGGTCGTTGACGATCTGGTAGATTTCGTATTTGGCCCCAATGTCGATGCCGCGGGTGGGTTCATCCAGGATCAGCACATCCGGCTTGGAAAACAGCCACTTCGACAGGATCACCTTCTGCTGGTTGCCGCCCGAGAGCGTGCCAGTTTCCTGATAGACGTTCTGGCAGCGGATGCGCATCTGGTCGCGATAGCGGCTGGCCACTTTAAGCTCGCGGATGTCGTCGATCACGAATCTATCGGAGACGTCCGGCAGGTTGGACAGGGTGACGTTCTTACGGATATCCGAACCCAGGACCAGACCAAGCTGCTTGCGGTCCTCGGTGACGTAGGCAAGGCCGGCGGCGATGGCGCGCGGCACGGTGGACACATCGACTTCCCGCCCGTTCATGATCGCCCGGCCGCCGATATTGCGCCCATAGGACCGGCCGAAGATACTCATGGCGAATTCGGTGCGGCCGGCGCCCATCAGCCCGGCGATCCCGACAATTTCGCCGCGCCGAACGTTGAAATTAACCGATTTCACGATCTGCCGTTCCGGGTGCTGCGGATGGTGGGCGATCCAGTTCTCGACCCGGAAGATTTCGTCGCCGATGGACGGCACGCGATGCGGAAAGCGGCTTTCAAGGTCGCGATCGACCATCTTGCGGATGATGATGTCTTCCTCGACCGCACCCTCGCCGCAGTCCAGCGTGTCGATGGCCTTGCCGTCGCGCAGCACGGTGATCTTGTCGGCGACCTTGGAGACCTCGTTCAGCTTGTGCGAAATCAGGATCGAGGCGATGCCGTGCGCTCGGAACTCCACCAGCAGATTGAGCAGCGCGGCACTATCGCGTTCGTTCAGGCTGGCGGTGGGCTCATCGAGGATCAGCAAACGCACTTCCTTGGACAGCGCCTTGGCGATTTCGACCAGTTGCTGCTTGCCTACGCCGATATTGGTGATGAGCGTATCCGGCGCCTCCGACAGCCCGACCTTCGCCAGCAATGCCTTGGTGCGCTGGTACACCTCGCCGCGGTCGATCACGCCGAAGCGCGACGGCGGATTGGCCAGGAAGATGTTTTCGGCGATCGACATCAGCGGGATCAGCGCGAGTTCCTGGTGAATGATGATGATCCCAAGCGCCTCGGACTCGTTGATGCTGCGAAAATGCCGCTCTTCACCGTCGAAGCGGATGGATCCTTCGTAACTGCCGGAGGGGTAAACCCCTGACAGCACCTTCATCAGGGTGGATTTGCCGGCGCCGTTCTCGCCGACCAGCGCATGGATTTCGCCGGCTCGGACTGTGAAGCTGACACCGCTCAACGCCTGGACGGCGCCGAAACGCTTGGAGATGCCGCGCATTTCGAGAATTTCGGTCATGTGCTGGCCAGCATGTGTTTCCACCCGTTGCGTGTTGTGACGGGACCGCCGAAGCGGCCCCGCACAGGATCGGTTACTGAATCTGCGACTTCTTGTAATAGCCGCTGTCAACCAGCACGGATTCCCAGTTGTTCTTTGTCACGATCACCGGCTTCAGCAGATAGGACGGCACGACCTTGACTCCATTGTTGTAGGTCGTGGTGTCGTTGACAACGACCTTCTGGCCGCTCAGCAGCGCGTCCACCATATCGGCTGTCACCTTGGCCAGTTCACGCGTATCCTTGAAGATCGTCGAGGTCTGTTCGCCGGCGAGGATGGATTTCACCGAGGGAATCTCGGCGTCCTGACCGGTGACGACCGGCATCGGCATGTTGCCGCTGCCGTAGCCCACGCCCTTCAGCGAGGACAGGATGCCGATCGAAAGCCCGTCATACGGCGACAGCACGGCGTCCAGCCTCTTGTTGGTATAATAGGCGCTCAACAGGTTATCCATGCGCGCCTGGGCGACGGCGCCGTCCCACCGCAGCGTGGAGACCTTGTCCATGCCCATCTGGCCGGACTGGATGACGATCTTGCCGGACTTGATGTAGGGGTCGAGCACCGACATGGCGCCGTTGTAGAAGAAGAAGGCGTTGTTATCGTCGGGCGAGCCGCCGAACAGCTCGACGTTGAACGGACCCTTGGCGGTCTTGAGGTTCAGCGAGTTCTCGATCGACTGCCCCTGCAGCACGCCAACCTGGAAGTTATCGAAGGTGGCATAATAATCGACGTTGGGGGAGTTGCGGATCAGCCGGTCGTAGGCGATCACCTTGGTGCCGCCCTTGGCGGCCTGGGCCAGCACATCGGACAGCGTTGTGCCGTCGATGGCGCCGATCACCAGCACCTTGACGCCCTTGGTGACCATGTTCTCGATCTGCGAGAGCTGGTTGGGGATATCGTCGTCGGCGTATTGCAGATCGGTGGTGTACCCGCGGGCCTTGAGCACCTTGACGATGTTCTCACCGTCGAGGATCCAGCGCGCCGACGACTTCGTCGGCATGGCAATTCCCACATTGCCGTTGTTTTGGGCAGAGGCCGGCGTGGACAGACCGAGCACCCCCAGTGCGAGCGCTGCTATAAGTGTCTTGATCGGCTTCATCGTTTCATCCCCTTTGTTCGATCGATGTTTGGATTAAAGCGCACCGGAGTGTCCGGGGCGGCCGTCCGCAGGCAGTGCATGCGAACTGTACGCGGCGGCGGAAAGTCGGCGCCGGTCATTGGGTGGGTCATTGGGTGGGTCATGCCGCGTGGTCCTCGAACGGATCCACCGTATGGCGGCGGCCCAGCATGAAGGCATCGGCGACAAGCACCAGCGGCGACAGGTCCACGTCGCTGGAACCGGTTTCGACAAGATGCACGAATCGCCGGTAGATCCCGTCGTATTCCGCGTCCGTCCCATCGCCCAGCACGCGCCCGTCGATCAGGTACCGGCTGCCGCCGCTGGTGAGGGCGACCACGCCCTCCTCGGTTTCGACGTGGATGTCCCAGGTTTGCGGCCCGGTCTGGCGCCAGTCGAATTCCGCCTGAACCGGCAGTCCCAGCGGGTCCGAGAACGTCAGGCTGGCGGCGATCGGGGCTGCGCGATTGGCCGGGAAGGACAGGTCGGCGGCGGTCAGGAAAATCGGCCGCGGCAAGATGCGGGTGACGATCGACAACGCGTTGATCCCGGGATCGAACACACCCAGCCCGCCGGGCTCCCAGATCCATTGCTGGTTCGGGTGCCATTTTCGCACGTCCTCTTTCCACTCGACATGCACACCGCGTATCCGGCGCGTTGCCAGAAGTGCCCGAACCGGCTCGACCGCCGCGGCAAAGCGCGAATGCCAGGTAGCGAACAGCGTGCGGCCGCGCCGTGCGGCGAGGTCCACCAGCGGGGCGATTTCGCTTACCGTCGCACCCGGCGGCTTTTCCAGCAACACATGCAGACCGGCCTGCAATGCCGCTTCGGCCAGGGCATGGCGGCCCTGCGGTGGCGTGCATAAAGCCACCGCATCGATCGACGGCGCGGCTTCCAGCAGGGCATCCAGGGTTGGGTAATGCGGCAGCCCCGCAAGCGAGGCATTACGGCTGGCGATAGAAGTCAGCTCGATTCCCGGGGTACGGGCGATCGAGGGGATATGCTGGTCCCGCGCGATCTTGCCGAGGCCGACGATGGCGAGGCGAATGCTCACATCACTTCCCCCACCGCAGCACCATGGGATCGAGGCGCCGGGCGATCTCGATCAGGCCGGCCCGGGTGGCCGGATGCAGCGGGGTCAAGGGGTGGCGGCCGGCTTCGCATCCGATCACGCCGCCCTCCGCCATCAGCGCCTTGCAGGCCAGCAGGCCGCACTGGCGGTTCTCGTAGTTGATCAGCGGCAACCAGCGTGTGTAGGCATCCATCGCGGCGGCACGGTCGCCGGCAAAATACGCATCGACGATCTGGCGGATGCCGTCCGGGTAGGCGCCGCCAGTCATCGCCCCGGTCGCCCCGGCATCGAGATCGGCCATCAGCGTGATCGCCTCCTCGCCATCCCACGGACCGACGATGGCGTCGCCGCCAAGCTCCAGCAGCGTGCGCAGCTTGGCCGCCGCCTGCGGTACCTCGATCTTGAAGTAGGAAAGGTTGGCGATCTCGCGCGCCATGCGGGCGAGAAATGGCGCGGACAGGGTTGTGCCCGATACCGGCGCATCCTGCACCATGATCGGGATGCCGATCGCATCCGACACGGCCCTGTAGAAATCGTAGATGGCACCTTCGGATACGCGGATGGTGGCGCCGTGGTAGGGCGGCATGATCATGACCATCGCCGCGCCCGCCGCCTGCGCCCGCTTGCTGCGTTCGGCACAGATGGCGGTGCCGAAATGCGTGGTCGTGACGATCACCGGCACCCGTCCCGCCACATGATCGAGCACGGCGTGCATCACCTGCTCGCGCTCCGCGTCGGTCAGCACGAACTGTTCGGAGAAATTCGCCAGGATGCACACGCCCTGTGAACCCGCATCGATCATGAAGTCGATGGCGCGCTTCTGGCCGTCCAGATCGAGGTTGCCGCTGCTGTCGAACACGGTTGGTGCAACAGGGAATACGCCCTTGTAGATGGTCATGCCGTCACTCCGTCAATGATGTTCTTGGCTGTCCCGGCGTGATCACGGGCAGCTCCAGCCGCTGTGTTCGGCGGCACCATGACGGTTCAGACCGTTCATGATGACATCGACCATCGCCGCCGCCGCCTCCCCCGGATCGGAAGCCGCGATCGCCTCCACGATGCGGGCGTGGGCGGCGATCGACCGTTCGCGCTCCTGCTCATCCACCGGCGCACTCAGCACGAAGGACGCGCGCAGGGCCGCCTCGATCACCGCCCCGATGGAGCGCATGAACGGGTTCCCCGAAGCGGTGGCGATGTCCAGATGCAGCCGCAAATCGGCCTCGGTGAAATCGTCGCTGTCCGATGGGCTGGCGCGCATGCGTTCGATACTGGCGCGCAACTGCGGAATGACCGGGGACGTGCGGCGCAAGGCGGCGAGTTCGGCGGCGCGCGGTTCCACGGCGAGGCGGATATCGGCCAGGTCGCGAAGCAGCCGCTTGTCCACGCCGGCATCCAGGTGCCAGGCGAGCACATCCGGATCGAACATGTTCCACGCCGAACGCTCCCGCACCCGGGTGCCAATTCGGGCCTTGGTAGTGAGCAGGCCCTTGGCCACCAGGGTCTTCACACTCTCCCGCAGCACGGTGCGGGAGACACCGAAATGGGCGGTCAGCTCTGCATCGTTCGGCAGCGTCATGCCCTCGGGGTGACGGGCGGCGATGATGCCGATGCCGATGCTGCGCGCGACCGCGGCGTGGTTGGAATGGGTGCGCCCGGCCGGGATGACCACCAGCTTCGGCGCCGGCGGTCCATTCCGCGGAGAAGGAATCGCCCCGGTCATGCGCCGGGAATAAGCAAATACGTCGTTCTCAAAATCACGCTTCCCCGGGCCTGCGCGTACTTTTCGTACGCATTGAGAGCGGATTACCGCTCGCGAGGTGAAACCCTGACACAAATCAGGCGGCTTGAAAAGTCATACTATATGATTATCTGGCTGCGGCATATGCCAGCGGCTTCGCCGAATGGACCCATGCCCGACATTCATTGCGCGCCCATCGGACGGGACGAAATATCTATTCAGGCGTGCAGAATTTCACGCAATATTCGTCCCCGCAAGGCCCCCGGCACCCGAACGCGCGGCACCACGCCCACCCAAACCCCGCCGGCGGCATCTGCCGCGGTGCCCATTGACCTCCCATCCCGCTGCGACATGGTGTAGAGCCTCGCGCATGGCTCCTCCCTTGCTCACGCTCCAGGACATAACCCTCACATTCGGCACCGCCCCGCTGCTGGCCGGTGCCGGCATTGCCGTCTCTACCGGCGACCGGGTCTGCCTCGTCGGCCGCAACGGCTCCGGGAAATCGACCCTGTTGAAGGTCGCCGCCGGCCTGGTGCAGGCCGATGCCGGCCGCCGCTTCGCCCAGCCCGGCGCCACGATCCAGTATCTGCCGCAGGAACCGGACTTTTCCGGTTTCGTGACCACGCTCGCCTATGTCGAAGCCGGCCTCGGCGACGCCGCCGCCGCCGACCACTATCGCGCCTCCTACCTCCTCGAACAGCTCGGTCTCACCGGCACCGAAGACCCGTCCCAGCTTTCGGGCGGAGAGGCCCGCCGCACCGCCCTCGCCCGCGTCCTGGCGCCGGAACCCGACATCCTGCTGCTGGACGAACCCACCAACCATCTGGATCTGCCCGGTATCGAGTGGCTGGAATCCGAACTGGCTGGCATGCGCTCCGGCATCGTCCTTATCAGCCATGACCGCCGGCTGCTGGAACGCATGTCCAAAACCACCGTCTGGCTGGATCGTGGCGTCACCCGGGTGCTGGACCAGGGATTCGCCCATTTCGAGGCGTGGCGCGATCAGGTGCTGGAGCAGGAAGAAACCGAGCGGCATAAGATGGGCCGAAAAATCGTGATGGAGGAAGACTGGCTGCGCTACGGTGTCACCGCCCGGCGTAAGCGCAACCAGAAGCGGCTGGGCGACCTGCACGCCCTGCGCAAGAAGCATCGCGAACAGAAGGGCGCCGTGGGCAAGGTCAGGCTGGAAGCCGCCGAGGCCGATCTGTCCGGCCGCCTGGTCGTGGTCGCCGAGGGCATCGGCAAGACCTATGGCGACAAAACCGTGGTGCGGGACTTCTCCACCCGCATCATCCGCGGCGACCGCGTCGGCATCGTCGGCCAGAACGGCGCCGGCAAGACCACGCTGCTGAACATGCTAACCGGCAAGCTGGCCCCCGACAGCGGCGAGGTTAAGATCGGCACCAACCTTTCGGAGGTTTCGCTGGATCAGCGGCGCGACTCGCTGGACCCGACGCAAACCCTGTCGCAGGCACTGACCGGCGGCGCCGGGGACACCGTCACCGTCGGCGGCGTCAACCGCCATGTCGTCAGCTACATGAAAGACTTCCTGTTTGGCCCCGAACAGGCCAACACCCCGGTCGGCGTCCTGTCGGGCGGCGAGCGCGGCCGGCTCACCCTGGCCCGGGCGTTCGCCACACCATCCAACCTGATGGTGCTGGACGAACCGACTAACGATCTGGACCTGGAAACGCTGGAACTGCTCCAGGAACGGCTGGCCGACTACTCCGGCACCGTGCTGCTGGTCAGCCACGACCGCGACTTCCTGGACCGCGTCGTCACCTCGGTGATCGCGACCGAGGGCAACGGCAACTGGGTCGAATACGCCGGCGGCTATACCGATATGCTGGCCCAGCGCGGCCCGGTTCGTTCAGCCTCCGCCGCCACGCCCGGCAAACCGAAGCCGTCGCCGCAGCCGGCGAAGGCCGCCAGCCGGAAAATGACGTTCAAGGACAAGCACGCCCTGGAAACCCTGCCACAGCGGATCGCCGGACTGGAAGCCGATATCGCCAAATGGAACACCGTACTGGCGGACGGAACGCTCTACACCAGACAGCCGGCCAAATTCGCCGAGGCGACCGGGAGCCTGGAAGCCGCCCAAACCGCCCTGGCAGCCGCCGAGGAGCAATGGCTCGCGCTGGAAATGCTGCGGGAGGAACTCGAAGCCTAATCCACCCCCCGCGTCTCCGCCGCCGCAACATGGCGCAGACCCGCGGTCAGATAGTCCCAGCCGGTGATCAGGGTCAGCGCGGCGGCAACCCAAAGCATCGCTTCGCCGATAAACGATATCGGCAGAAAACCCAGCCCCAGCAATACGGCGCCTGTATGGCCAGCCAGAAGAGTACCCAGCGCGCCCATCTGGAACCCGGTTTTCCATTTTGCCAGGCGGGTGACGGGCAAGCCGATCCGGATGCCGGCCAGATACTCACGCAGGCCGCTGACCAGGATTTCGCGCAGCATGATGACGACGGCCGGATACAATCCCGGGGTCGAAACCCGCCCGTGGCCGACCAGCACCATCAGTGTCGCGCCCACCAGCAGCTTGTCGGCGATCGGGTCCAGCATGCGGCCAAGGTCCGACTGCTGCCGGCGGTTGCGGGCCAGCATGCCGTCGAAATAGTCGGTGATGGCGGCCAGCCCGAACACGATACAGGCACCCAGATCCCCGCCCGGGGTCCGCAACGCGACCAGCGCCACCATCAGCGGGATCACCGCGATCCGCGACAACGTCAGGACATTCGGAAGATCGGTCAACATGGCCGGTACCTATGGGTGCGTGCCGCCCCTGATAGGCCACGGCCGGGCAAACGCAAAGCGGTGAGGGGCCGATTGTTATCGCCGGAACCGCAGGTCCATCCCGCGGGCGATCCATCCGGCCTCGATCGCGTCCAGATCGGTCATGCCCGAAGGGTCCGCCTTCGACGGAGATATCCCAAGGCGCGGGACACCTTCCGTCTTCCATATCCCCAGCAGCCGCCGCAGTTCGGCCATCGGTTCGGCGTGATCGTCCACCCGCAGGTTCAGATCGGGAAAATCCTCGGTGGTGACCATCAGCATCGCGGCGGACTGCTTGCCGCGCCGGTCGCCCCCGGCAGCCTCCCCCGCCTCCATCGCCTGCATCAGCCGGTCCGGCATCGGCAGATCGCGCCCTGACCTCCATGCAGCCAGGGTCGCCGCCACCGTGGCCTCTCCGGTCAGCATATTCCCCGCCACGCTCGCCCCACCGCCCGCCGCGCTGCCGCACCAGTCCACACAGTGCTGGCCGGTCCAGGCGGCGGTGCGGCCAGTTCTATCCACGGCGTGGACCTGGCGGATGCCCCGGCCCGCGTCCCCGGCCAACGCACCCTCGATCGCGGCAGCGGGCGGCAGGCCCCGGGCCATCGCATCCAGCACGGCCGGCCCCAGATAGCGGTTGGTGACGGACTGCGTGGATACCGCGCCTACGCCGGCCCGTACGAACGGACAGGACGCCCCGACGGCGAACGCCCGGGTGGCGACGGCAACGGCGAACGCGCCGGAGTTCGGGTCGCACGCGACGATCGACCATGTCATGCCAGAGACCATAGTCCAGCTGCTGCCTGCCAGCGATATGTTTTTCGCAACCGGTGATCTGCCGGCGATGCGGCGCCGTAAAGTCAAAGCATCCGACGACACGATGCCTTCCCGAACCGAACAACCCGCTGCTTACCGGAGGATTCCCCATGTCGAAGTCTATCGTTACTTTCCTGTCAATCGGATTGGCCATCGGTGCCATCGCCGCAACGCCCCTGGCCGCTCGCGCGGCCGATACCGTGATGGTCGGCGGCGCCCCGATGTATCCCACGAAAAACATCGTCGAAAACGCGGTCAATTCGAAGGACCACACAACACTGGTCGCCGCGGTCAAGGCCGCGGGCCTGGTCGATACGCTGGAAAGCAAAGGCCCGTTCACGGTTTTTGCCCCAACCAACGAGGCGTTCGCCAAACTTCCCGCTGGCACCGTCGATACGCTGCTGAAGCCGGAGAACAAGCCGATGCTGGTGAATATCCTGACCTATCACGTGGTGTCCGGTAACTACACGGCAGCGGATCTGATGAAGATGGTCAAGGCCGGCGGCGGCAAGGCTATGTTGAAGAGCGTCGAAGGCGAACCCCTGACCATTACGGAAAACGGCACCAGGCTGTTCGTCAGCGGTGAAAAAAGTGGTGTCGCCGAAGTCACGATCGCGGACGTGAAGCAGTCCAACGGCGTGATCCATGTGATCAGCAGCGTGATCCTGCCGAACTAAGGCCGGATACCGCAGCCGGCTTCGAAACGGTCATCGCCATGCGTCGTCAGGGAGCCAGGCATCCCCGGCGGCGCATCGCCAGCCAGCCGGCGCCGCGATCAGGCCGCCATTCCCCGCAGCCCGCATCTATCCTACCCTGCGCCATCCATGACAGGGAGGATACCGATGATCGTCGAGATGCGCACCTACACCTTGCAGCCCGGCACCTTGGCCGAAGTCGAACAGCGCTTCGCCGAAGGCCTGCCGGGCCGCGAGAAACATTCCAAACTCGCGGCGTTCTGGCACACGGAGGTTGGGCCGCTGAACCAGATTATCCATGTCTGGGCCTATGACAGCCTGGACCATCGCACCAGCGTACGCGCCGCCGCCGCGAAAGAGCCAGGATGGCCGCCCGCCATCGGCACCCATGTTACCGCCATGCAAAGCGAACTGTTCATGCCGGCGCCGTTCTCCCCGCCGCTAATCCCGCGCGACGTCGGCCCGCTGTTTGAAATCCGCCAGTACACCCTCGCCCCCGGCGCGGTTCCCGGCCTGATCGAACGCTGGACGGACAAGATCGAGGGGCGGCAGAAATTCTCACCGCTGATCGGGGCATGGTATTCGGAGTTCGGAACGCTGAACAAATGGGTCCATATCTGGGCCTATAAGGATTCCAACGAACGCTTCAGCGCCCGGGCCGCGGCGGCGGCAACTGGCCAGTGGCCCGCCCGCAACCCGCCCGGCGTGGTGGTAAAACAAGAAAACGCGTTCGTCATGCCCTCGGCATTCTCGCCGATTCGGTAACGCGTCCGGAACCGTCCGGCGGGGATCCCATCCCCCGCACCGTTTGCATGCCCGGGCAATTGCCCGGGCATGTGCGACACTTATATAGATGGTGCCTGCGCCGTCTTCGATCCACCCAATGCGGTCATGCCGCGGGAGCCGAGAATATGAGAATCCGTAATGTGTTTGCCGCCGCGCTTTTCATGGCAATGCCGCTGACAGGCGCGTTTGCCCAAGGTGGAACGATGCCGCACATCAACCCCGCCGAGGCCAGGCAATGGGCAAACGAAAACAGCACCAAGAAATCCAATCAGCCGGATTCGCAATCCAAAGAGACAGCCAACAACGGCAGCGACTCGGCGAACTCCGCCGCGTCGTCAAAAAAGTAGCGGTACCGCACCCCGGCGGCCGTCGCGGCCCGTCCGAGATGCCGCATACCCTGGCGATGCCCGTCAGCCGGCGACGAACCGCCGCAGGGAAATTTCCGGAGCGCGGATATCACCCTGCCGTTTGTCCTAACATTCAGCAGCCCGAATCGCGGGATGGTCCAACCGCGGCTGGACCATCCCCTAAGCCCGCCGGGACGGCCGGTTAGCCGGCGCCCTCGATCACATCGCCGAACCGTATCCAGGTCTTGCCGTCCCACTTCTCCAACTGCATCGCCTTGATGGGATGGAAATTGGTCGGGCTGGTGTTCACCGTGATCCCCGGCAGCAGGACGGGATCGTAAGCGTTATGCAGGTTGGCCGCCTGCTTCATGATGTTGACTCGGGAGAAATCCCCGTCGCACTGCTTCAGCACCTGCATCATCACCGTGCTGACACCATAGGCGAAGCTGTAGTTGCCGTCCGTCATGTCCGCGCCGGGCATGTATTTCGCCATGAAGGCGCGCCACTCGTTCATGCCGGGATCGTCCTTGAACGCCGGATCGGTCGGATCCTTCATATAGCCGGTTGTGATGATGCCCACGCCGTTTTCAGCCCCGGCCGGAGTCATGACCGCACCGACAGAAATGGACACGTTGGTCAGGAAAAACATCTTCGGATGCCAGCCAAGATCGTGCACCTTCTTAATCGCCTGCGCGGCGAACTTAGGCGTGGCACCGACCATCAGAGCATCGACGCCGGCCGCCTGCAAACTGGCAAGCTGGCTGTCCACCGTGGCATCGGTCGTCTCGTAGCTGGCTTCCTTGACGGTGGAGGCGTATTTGTCGCCCAGGATGTCCTTCGCCCCGCCAATGTAATCCTTACCGAAATCGTCGTTCTGATAAAGGATCCCCAGCTTCGCGGCCGGCATCTCCTTCAGCATGTATTTGGTGTAGATCTGCGCCTCGGTCCGGTAGCTGGGCTGGTAGCCCATCGTCCACGGGAAGTGCTGATAGTCGCCCCACTTGTCCGCGCCGGTAGAGATGAACAGGTGCGGCACCTTCTTCATGTTCACATAACGCTGGATCGCCGTGTTGGTTGGCGTGCCCAGATTCTGGAACAGAAAGGCAACCTGGTCCTCCTCGATCAGGCGGCGGACCTGCTCCACCGTCTTCGGCGGGCTGTATCCGTCGTCGTATGAAATGAAGTTAATCTTGCGGCCGGCCACCCCGCCCTGGTCGTTTATCATTTTGAAGAAGGCGGACTCGGTCTTGGCGATAACGCCGTAAGCCGAGGCCGGGCCGCTGTAGGCGTCGGTGTTACCGATCTTGATCTCGGTAGCCGTCACGCCCGGCAAATCCGCGGCCG
>JAJZEV010000288.1:0-24997 GCA_021805665.1 Pseudomonadota bacterium | reverse complement strand
TCCCCGCGGGAACGGCTGCCGATCTCCGCGCCACGTCTGCAGGAATGTCACGATTGCGGTCAGATGCAGATTCTGCCGGCGCTGGCTCCGGGCGATCGCGCTGTTTGCCTGCGGTGCGAAGCGGTGCTGCGCCACACGCGCCGCGATCCGCTGGTACTGCCGCTTGCCCTGAACATCAGCGCCCTGATCCTGTTTGGCGTGGGTGTCACGACCACCCTGCTGTCGATCGGTTCGGGCGGACAACAGCGCGCCGCAAGCCTGATGACCGGCCCGGCCGAACTGGAATCCTACGGACTGTGGGAAATCTCGGCCGTGGTCCTGGTCACCACCATCGTCGCGCCGCTGGCCCGCGTACTGTGCATGCTGGCGGTCCTGGTGGGTCTTCGCCTGAAGCGCCCCCCGGCCGAACTGCGCACGCTGTTCGCCTGGGTAGAACGACTGCGGCCATGGTCCATGATAGAAATCTATCTGCTCGGTTTATTCGTCGCCTACACACGCCTGAAGGGCATGGCGACCGTCGATATCGGCCCCGCTGTCTATGCGCTGGGCGGATTGATGATCGTCATGGTGCTGGCCGACTACACGCTGGACGGCGAGGCGGTGTGGGAGGCGATGGAACCGCCGAACCGCCGCGGGCGGGGAACCCTGCGGGCAGACGCCGCGCGGAAAGCCGCCCCGGCAGGGAACATCCGCCGCTGGCGCATCGGTTGCGACACATGCGGACTGGTCAGCCGCGCGGCGCCGGGGATGCGCTGCACCCGGTGCGGCTTCAGGCTGCGCGACCGCCGGCCCGCCGCCGTCGAACGGACATGGGCCTTGGCGCTGGCTGCGATGGTGCTGTACATTCCCGCTAATATCTATCCCGTCCTGACGGTGGTGCAGCTTGGCGCCGGCCAGCCCAGTACGATTCTAGGCGGTGTCCAGGAACTGATCGACGCCGGTATGTGGCCGCTGGCCGCGCTGGTTTTCTTCGCCAGCGTCGCGGTGCCGGTTCTCAAGCTGGCCGGTCTTGGTATTCTGCTGATATCGACGCAATTTGGCACCCGATGGAGGTTGCGTGACCGCACTGTGCTGTACCGGATTGTCGATGCCGTCGGCCGCTGGTCGATGATCGATGTATTTATGGAATCGATTTTGGTCGCACTGGTCCAGTTCGGTCAGGTTGCCAGCATTTACCCTGGCCCGGGTGCGATTGCATTCGCCGCGGTCGTCATCCTGACGATGCTGGCAGCCCGTGCCTTCGACCCCAGGCTGATGTGGGATAACAGCCGGATCGGAACCGCATGAGCGACAGACCCCCCGACGCGGTCGTCAGATCCCATATCGACACCAAGCGGCGCCTTTCGCTGATCTGGGCGATTCCGCTGGTCACCGTGCTGATCGGCGGCTGGCTGGCCTGGAAAACCCTGTCCGAACGCGGCCCGCTGATCACCATCACGTTCGAAACCGCCGAGGGGTTGCAGCCCAACCAGTCCCATGTCCGGCATAAGGACGTGGACATGGGCGTCGTCCAGAAGGTCGGCCTGACCCGGGACATGAAGCGTGTTCAGGTCACGGTGCGGATGAGCCGCGAGGCCGAATCGCTGCTGACCGACAAGGCCCAGTTCTGGGTCGTACGGCCACGGTTTTTCGCCGGTTCGATCAGCGGCCTGCAAACGCTGTTCTCCGGTTCGTATATCGACCTTCTGCCAGCTGCTTCGGGCGGCGAGGAAAAGCGCGATTTCGTCGGCCTGGAAAATCCCCCCGTGCTGCAATCCGATGTCCCCGGCCGCACCTTCCTGCTGAAGGCCGACCGGATCGGGTCGCTGAACCTGGGGTCGCCGATCATGTTCCGCGACCTGGAAGTGGGCGAGGTTCTGGGCTGGGATGTCGGCGAAATGGCCCGCAGCATTACCATTCATGCCTTCGTGCGGGAGCCGTTCGATAAATACGTACGCGACAATTCGCGCTTCTGGAACGCCTCCGGCGTGCAACTCGGGATCGGCGCGGAAGGCGTGCAGGTGCATCTGGAATCGCTGCGCGCCGTCGTCCTGGGCGGCATCGCATTCGAAACCCCCGAAGATCCCCGGTTCGTCGCGGAGACCGAGCAGAACCACGCCTTCACGCTGTTCCACTCGCACGATGCGGCCAATTCATCGACTTACAAGCGCAGCGTGCCGTTCATCGCCAACTTCGGCGCCTCCGTCGCGGGCCTGAGCGCCGGCTCGCCGGTGACGGTTCGCGGCCTGAAGATCGGCGAAGTCACCAGCTTGTCGCTGGTCTATGACCGAACCCTGGATAATGTCGTGGTGCCGGTCCGCTTCACGCTGGAACCCGAACGCATCGCGCTGCTGGACCTGCCGACCGGCGGCGACCTGGATGCCAGGATGGCCAGCCTTGTGCAGCGCGGCATGCGGGTGAAACTGGAAACCGCGAACATCCTGACGGGCCAGAAGCAACTCGCGATGGACATCTATCCCGACGCCCCGGCCGCCGCGGCCGGCAAGGACGGCGATTCGTATGTCATTCCCGTGCTCGGCGGCAGTGCCAGCGACATCGCCACCGCCGCCGCCAGCCTGGTCAACCGGCTGAACGACATTCCGTTCGAGTCGATCGGCAAGAACCTCGACCAAGCCCTTGCCGGCGTCAGCGCCCTGGTCAACGACAAGGAACTCGGTCAGTCGGTCGCCGATCTGCGATCCACATTAGCCAGCACCCGGGCGCTGGTGGAAGGCCTTCGCCAGGGGGTTTCCACACTGACGCCACGGCTGCCGGCGATGGCGGCCAACCTGGAGGCATCGGTGCGCAACACCAACACCCTGATCGCCTCGCTGAACAGCACCTACGGCGGCGACTCCCGATTCAACCGCGACGTCGGACGGCTGATGTCGCAACTGTCCGATGCCGCGCGATCGATCCGGGTGCTGGCCGACCTGCTGTCGCGCCACCCGGAAGCGCTGATCCGCGGCCGCACCGACCAGGGGGTCCAGTAATGCCGTCCCGGCGCTTTGTTCTGTTGGCCCTGGCCACCCTGCCCGCCGCCTGCGCGTCCCCCAACCCGACCCTGTACGTGCTGGGAACCGAACCCGGCGCCACCCGGACGGGCGCACCGCGAATCGTTCAGGTCCGCACCATCGCGGTGGCGCATTACCTGGAACGCTCGCAGATCGTGCGCTCCTCCGAGGGCTACCGGATGGATGTCCTGTCCAACGAATGGTGGGGCGAACCGCTGGACACCATGATCGGGCGCATCCTGGTCCAGGAGCTGACCCAACGCCTGCCCGGCAGTTCGGTGTATGGCGAAGGCGGCGCGATTTCCACCGAACCCGACGCAACGGTGGAAATCGACCTGCAACGCTTCGATGTGGATCGCTCCGGCGCCGTTCTGCTGATCGCTCAGGCCGCGGTGGACGGCAAGACCCGGGCGTCCCGTTCGCTGACGCTGACGGTAACGCCGACGGATGGCACCACGGCGGCGATGGTCGCGGCGATGAGTATCGCGATCGGGCAACTGGCCGATATCGTCGCCGGGATGCTGGCGAGGCAATAACCCCGGTTACGCGGGGTCGGCAAATCCGATCGCGTGATTCAGCGGCCCATGCCCCTTGCCCAACCCCGGCGCCGTCTCGATCGCCGCCCTTACATACGCCCGGGCACGCAGCACCGCGTCGCGCAGGCTCAGGCCTTGCGCCAGACCGGCGGCCACCGCCGAAGCCGTGGTGCATCCGGTGCCGTGGGTATGCCGGGTCGGGATACGCGGCGCCGAGAATGCCTCGATGCCCGACGCGGTAGCCAGCAGATCGGTGACGGTGTCGGACTCCAGGTGGCCGCCCTTCAGCAGCACGGCCGGCGCGCCCAGCGCCAGCAACGCCGCCGCAGCCGCACGCACATCGGCCTCGGTGCGGATCGTAAGGCCGGTCAGTGCTTCGGCTTCCGGCAGATTCGGGGTGATCAGCGCGGACAGCGGTACCAGCCGCTGGCGCAAACTATCCACCGCCAGGGCCGCCAGCAGCGCATGCCCGCCCTTCGCCACCATCACGGGATCCAGCACCACGGGCACATCGGGGGCGAAATCCTCCAGCGCGTCGCACACGGTTCCGATGGTCGCGACATCGCCCAGCATGCCGATTTTGATGACATCCGCCCCGATATCCGACAGCACGACCTCGATTTGCTGGCGGATAAAGTCGCAGGGCACCGGCATGACGCCATGCACGCCCAGCGTGTTCTGCGCGGTCAGCGCCGTGATCGCGGTGGCGGCGAACGCACCCAGGGCCGTGATCGTCTTGATATCCGCCTGGATCCCGGCGCCGCCGCCTGAATCCGACCCGGCGATGACAAGAACCCGGCCTCTCATGGTCTGATTTTCACGATAGCGCGGCTTCCCGAAGCCTGGCGGCCTCGGCGACGATCGCGCACAGACTGTCCACGACATCGGCAACCAAGGCGCTGTCCTCGCCCTCGGCCATCACCCGGACCAGCGGTTCAGTGCCGCTTTCGCGGATCAGCAGGCGCCCGGTGTTGGCCAGCCGAACCTCCGCATCGCGGATCGCGGCCTGCACCCCGGCCTCCCGCAGCGGGGACTGACCCTTGAAACGCACGTTCTTTAACCGCTGCGGCAACCGCTGGAAGACCTGCAACACCTCCGACGCCGAACGCCCCTGCTGTACCAGGACGGCCAGCACTTGCAGCGCAGCGAGCAGCCCGTCGCCCGTCGTGGCGAAATCCGACAGGATCAGGTGCCCCGACTGCTCGCCCCCGACATTGATCCCGGATGCACGCATATGCTCCGCGACATACCGGTCCCCGACCTTCGTGCGGTGCAGGTGCAGTCCCAGGCCGGACAGATGCCGCTCAAGCCCCAGATTCGACATCACCGTGGCGACGATCCCGCCGCCGCGCAGCGTGCCGGCCTGGTGCCAGGACTGGGCAATCAGCGCCAGTATCTGGTCGCCATCGACGACCTCGCCGGTTTCATCGGCGATAATCAGGCGGTCGGCGTCGCCATCCAGCGCGATACCAAGATGGGCATTGTGTTCCAGCACCTTGGCGCACAGGAACTCCGGCACGGTGGACCCGCACCCTTTGTTGATGTTGAAACCATCGGGCGCGACGCCGACCGGAATGACCGTGGCCCCCAGTTCCCACAGTACGGTCGGCGCCACCTTGTAGCCCGCACCGTTGGCGCAATCGACGACGATACGCAGCCCGTCCAGGCGGGACCCGCGTGGAAAACTGGCCTTGGCCGCCTCGATATACCGCCCCGCTGCGTCGTCCAGGCGCGCTGCCCGGCCCAGCAGATGCGATTCCGCCAGCCGGTCGGCAAAGGCACTGTCCATCAGCGCCTCGATCTCAAGCTCCATGGCATCGGACAGTTTGGTGCCATCCGGCCCGAACAGCTTGATTCCATTATCTTCATAAGCATTGTGCGACGCGGAGATCATCACGCCCAGATCCGCCCGCAGAGAGCGTGTGAGCATCGCCACGGCCGGCGTCGGCAGCGGCCCCAGCAGGGTGACATCCATCCCGGCGCCGATGAACCCGGCGGTCAGGGCCGGTTCCAGCATATAGCCGGACAGCCGCGTGTCCTTGCCGATGACAACGCGGTGGCGGTGTTCGCCGCGCGTGAACAGCAGCCCCGCGGCCTGGCCCAGGCGCAAGGCGATTCCCGCCGTCATCGGTTCGGTGTTGGCCTTGCCGCGAATGCCGTCGGTGCCGAACAGGCGTCGTGTCGTTGTCATGCGCGATCCATCGCTTCACGGGCTGGATGTAGGACCATAAGCGGCGTTAGGAAAGCGAAACCGTGCCTCATTCGAACAATGCACGCCAAACACGAATTGCTTGTACTGTCTCCCGCACGTCATGCACGCGCAGGATCGACGCACCTCGCAAAATCGCGAACAGACCCGCCGCGAGCGAGCCCCCAAGCCGCTGGCCGGGGCGCGCTTCTTCGGACAACGCGCCGATAAAGCGCTTGCGAGACAGTCCAACCAGCACCGGATAACCAAGGTCGGCCAAACTGCCCAAGCCGCGCAGCACCGCTGCCGATTGTGGAACGTCCTTGGCGAAACCCAGTCCAGGGTCGATCGCAATACGGTCCGGCCGAATGCCGGCGGCCAGGGCGGCATCCACCCGGCTCATCAGTTCCGTCCGCACGTCGGCCACGACATCGCGATAGACCGCTTCGACGTTCATCGTCGCCGGGGTGCCCCGCATGTGCATCAGCACCACCGGACAGCCATATCCGGCGACCACCCCGGGCGACCCGGGATCGTAAGCCAGGCCGGATACATCGTTGATAATGGCCGCACCCGCATCCAGCGCAACCCGCATCGTCGCGGCGTTCCGGGTATCCACCGACAGGCACAAACCCGCCGAGGCCAGGGCGCGAATGACCGGCAGCACACGGGCCTGCTCTGTTTCCGGGGATACAACCTCCGCCCCCGGGCGGGTGCTTTCGCCGCCCACATCGACGATATCCGCGCCCGCTTCGGCCATTGCCAGACCGGCCGCGACGGCGGCATCCACGCCTGTGCGGCTGCCGCCGTCGCTGAAACTGTCGGGCGTTACGTTCAAAATGCCCATGACCCGGGGCTGTTCCAGGGTCAGGCCGGCCCAAACGGTGCTGCTGCGGGAAGGCATCATGGCGGTCTATGTCGTACACAGTTGAATTTGGCCGGATCGATAGCGCCAAAAACATTGCCATTCAACCATTTACCGGATTCCGGCCCAGCGCGCCCTGCCGGGTCCGCGCGCGGTGCCAGCGCATGTGCCTGCCGTTTCGGCAACCACTGCACAGGGACGGTTCATATGAAGATTTTGGACCATCACGTCTGGCGGGTGGTGTAGCGTTACCTATATCGACCCTGGAGGCGGAACGAAAACCAGACAAATTAACTGAATATTAAGGAAATCGGTGTATGCCGGTTTTCGGGGTTCGGCGGAATGCCGAATGCACACCTTGGCTCGGAGAGGCGCACGATGCACCGGACAGCCGTTGACAGACAGACCGCGGACATTCCTGCCGGCGCCGGCTTTCACCGTTCCGCGGCGAACCGCTTTGCCACGATCGGCCGGACTTTCGGAGCCGCCGGCCCCCATCCCTTGAACGATGCTGTCCAAGCCTCGACTTGTACCGAAACCCCGGCAGCGCTTTTCAAACCGGTACAAGAAAGATTTATGCAAAGCACGACGCTTTTGCTGACACGATGCAAGTCCACAGAAAGGTCTGGAATGTCGAAATGACCCCCGGCACCGAAAACATTCACGCGACGGATGCCAAATCCGCTACGGTAGCACCCATCTTGCATAGATGGATTCGCGTGCTTCCCAAACGCCGTGGCACCACCCATAACCAAGGAGCGGCCGATGCAGACGGTCGATGACATTTTCACCGCCTATGCGAAGACGTTCGAGGCCCAACGCGAAGCCGAGATGTCGCTGGCGGAATACCTGGACGCATGCAAAAAAGACCCGCTGGTCTATTCCACCGCGACCGAACGCCTGCTGGCTGCCATCGGCGAAGCCGAAATGGTGGACACATCGAAGGATCCGCGCATGGGCCGGATCTTCATGAACCGGACCATCCGGGTCTATCCCGCTTTCAGCGAATTCTACGGGATGGAAGAAACCATCGAACGAATCGTCGGCTTTCTCCGCCACGCCGCCCAAGGTCTCGAAGAACGCAAGCAGATCATGTACCTGCTCGGTCCTGTCGGCGGCGGCAAATCCTCGCTGGCGGAACGGCTGAAGGCATTGATGGAAACCTTCCCGATCTACGTGCTGAAAGCCGGGAACGATCTGTCGCCCGTGTTCGAAAGCCCGCTCGGCCTGTTCGACCCCGATCGCATGGGGTCGATGCTGGAAGACCGCTACGGCATCCCCACACGCCGCCTGACCGGACTCATGAGCCCCTGGTGCGTCAAGCGCCTGGATGAGTTCAACGGCGATATCTCCAAGTTCCGCGTGCAGAAACTGATCCCCTCGCGGCTGCGCCAGATCGGCATCGCCAAAACCGAGCCCGGCGACGAAAACAACCAGGATATTTCCTCCCTGGTCGGAAAAGTCGATATTCGCAAGTTGGAAATACATGCCCAGAATGATCCGGACGCCTACAGTTACTCCGGCGGCCTGAACCGGGCGAACCAGGGCATGCTGGAATTCGTCGAGATGTTCAAGGCACCGATCAAGATGCTGCACCCGTTGCTGACCGCGACGCAGGAAGGCAACTACATCGGCACGGAAAACATCGGCGCGATCCCGTTCCAGGGAATCATCATGGCCCACTCCAACGAATCGGAGTGGCAGGCATTTAAAAACAACAAGAACAACGAAGCCTTCATAGACCGTATCTATGTCATCAAGGTTCCGTACTGCCTGCGGGTGACCGAAGAGCAGAAAATCTACGAAAAACTGGTGTCCCGCTCCGAACTCAGCGATGCCCCGTGCGCGCCCGCCACCCTGGAAATGCTCGCCCGGTTCTCGGTCCTGTCGCGCCTCAAAAAGCACGAAAACTCAACGATCTTCGCCAAGATGCGGGTCTATGACGGCGACAGCCTGAAAGAAACCGACCCGCGCGCCCGCTCCTTGCAGGAATACAAGGATGCAGCGGGGGTCGAGGAAGGCATGGATGGCGCGTCCACCCGCTTCGCCTTCAAGGTGCTGGCGGCGACATTCAACCACGACACCACGGAAATCGCCGCCGACCCGGTGCATTTGATGTATGTGCTGGAACAATCCATCCGCCGCGAACAGATGCCGCAGGAAACCGAAAAACGGTATCTGGAATTCATCAAGGGCGAACTGGCACCACGTTACGCCGAATTTATTGGCAACGAAATTCAGAAAGCCTATCTGGAATCGTATCACGACTACGGTCAGAACCTGTTCGACCGCTACGTGTCCTATGCCGATGCCTGGATCGAGGATATCGACTACAAAGACGCCGACACAGGACAGTTGTTGAACCGGGAATTGCTCAACCAGGAGCTGACGAAAGTCGAAAAACCGGCCGGAATCGCGAACCCGAAGGATTTCCGGAATGAAGTCGTCAAGTTCAGCCTGCGTGCCCGCGCCAATAACAACGGCAAAAATCCGTCCTGGACCAGCTACGAGAAAATCCGCGACGTCATCGAACGCCGTATGTTCAGTCAGGTGGAGGAACTGCTGCCCGTCATCAGCTTCGGTTCGAAGAAAGATGGCGATACCGAAAAGAAACACACCGAGTTCGTCGATCGCATGACCGCCCGCGGTTACACCGAACGGCAGGTCAGACGGTTGGTCGAATGGTACATGCGCGTGAAGCAGGCGGGCTGACCATGCCCGCCGTTCACCGGAAAGGTCAGACAGGCATACGATGCACATAGTCGATCGCCGACTGAACCCAAGTGGCAAAAGCCTTGCCAACCGCCAGCGCTTCATGCGCCGGGCGAAAGCACAAATCCGGAAAGCCGTGCACGAAAGTGCCGGCAACCGGGGCATCCAGGACGCCGACGAAGGCGGCGAAGTCGTTCTTCCGGCGCAGGGGGTTCAGGAACCATCTTTCCGCCGCGGTGCCTCTGGCGGAATCCGCGACCACCTCTTGCCGGGCAATAAAGAGTATGTCGTCGGCGACACCATCCAACGCCCGCCCGGAGGCGGCGGAGGCAGTGGTTCTGAAGGCAGCCCCGACGGTGAGGGCGAGGACGAATTCCGCTTCGCCCTCTCCCGGGACGAATTCGTCGATCTGTTCCTGGAAGACCTGGAACTGCCCGATCTCGCCAAACGGCGCGTCGTGAACGCCGAGGCACTGGTCTATCATCGCGCCGGTTACTCGGTCAGCGGTTCGCCCGCCAATCTGGCGCTGAACCGCACGGTGCGGAACAGCATGTCCCGCCGCATCGCGCTGCGCCGGCCGAAACCCGAGGAACTCCAGGCGCTGCGCGACGAGATCGACGCACTCGATCCCGCCGACGAGGACAAGCGCATCGCCCTGGAAGAAGAATGGGCCAGAAAAAAGCGCCGCACCGGCCTGATCCCCTACATCGACCCGCTGGACGTGCGTTACAAACGCTTCGAAGCCCATCCCAAGCCCGTGGCCCAGGCCGTCATGTTCTGCCTGATGGATGTGTCCGGCTCGATGACCGAACACATGAAGGACCTGGCGAAGCGGTTCTACGTGCTGCTGTATATCTTCCTGAAACGCCGCTACAAGAACGTGGAAGTCGTGTTCATCCGCCACACCCATCAAGCGTCGGAGGTCGATGAGGAAACCTTCTTCAACAGCCCCGAAACCGGCGGCACCGTCGTGTCCACCGCGCTGGAGGAAATGCAGCGGGTCATCCAGGACCGCTACAGCCCGGACAACTGGAACATCTACGCCGCACAGGCGTCCGACGGCGACAACACCGCCAGCGACAACGACAAAACCGCCGCGTTGCTGACCCGGGTGCTGCTCCCCGCATGCCAGTACTACGCCTATCTGGAAGTCGGCCGCGATGCGGAACACTTCCCGCCCGGTTTCATCCGCCGGGACAGCGACCTGTGGCAAACCTACTCGACCATCGTCAAGGCTGGCGCACCGATGGCGATGCGCAAGGTCGGGCATCGGCGCGACATCTATCCGGTGTTCCGCGAACTGTTCGCCAAGAAAACCGGGGTGGAGGCCGCAGCCGAATGAACTCCGCATCGATCCGCACCGAACGGCCGCTTTTCGAGGGCGCCGATTGGGAATTCGGCACAATTCAGCGCAGCTATGACGAAATCGAGAAGATCGCGCTGAAGGAAATGGGCCTGGAGGTCTATACCAATCAGATCGAGGTCATCGGCACCGAACAAATGCTGGACGCCTACTCGTCGATCGGCATGCCGGTGTTTTACAAGCACTGGTCGTTCGGCAAGCATTTCTCTCGCAACGAGGCGATGTACCGCGCCGGTATGCAGGGTCTCGCCTACGAAATCGTCATCAATTCCAACCCCTGCATCAGCTACATCATGGAGGAAAATACCGCCATGATGCAGACGCTGGTGATGGCCCACGCCGCATTTGGCCACAATCACTTCTTCAAGAACAACTATTTGTTCCAGCAGTGGACCGACGCCAACGGCATCCTGGATTACCTGGAATTCGCCAAGGACTACATCGCCTCCTGCGAGGAGCGGCACGGGGAGGCAGCGGTGGAACGCCTGCTGGATGCCGCCCACGCGCTGATGCACAACGCCGTTCACAAATATCCACGCAAGCGCGCCGCCGATCTGCGATCGGAGGAAAAACGGGAGCGCGAACGGCGCGAACACGACGAAAAGGTCTTCAACGATCTGTGGCGCACGGTCCCCGGCAAACAGAACGCCAGCCACGACCCGACAGCCGCGGAACAGCGCAAGGCCCTGCTGGAACTGCCGCAGGAAAACATCCTGTATTTCCTGGAGAAAACCGCCCCCCGGCTGGCCCCCTGGCAGCGGGAAATCCTGCGCATCGTCCGCATCATCGCACAGTATTTCTATCCCCAGTCGCAGACTAAGGTGATGAACGAGGGCTGCGCCACCTACACCCACTACACGATCATGAACCGGTTACACGAAAAGGGCCTGCTGACCGATGGCGCGATGGTGGAGTTCCTGTCGTCGCACACCAACGTCGTGTTCCAGCCAGAATTCAGCGACCGGCGCTATTCCGGCCTGAACCCGTACGCGCTGGGTTTCGCCATGATGCAGGATATCGAACGCATCTGCACGCTGCCGACCGTCGAGGACCAGCAATGGTTCCCCCACATAGCCGGCTGCAAGGATCCGATGAACGTCTTGCGCGACGTATGGGCGAACTATCGCGACGAGAGCTTCATCCTGCAGTACCTCAGCCCGAAGCTGGTACGCCATTTCGGCCTGTTCCATGTGGTGGACGATGCCAACGAACCCAACCTGCGGGTGGAGGCCATCCACGATGAGCGCGGATACCGCAAGATCAAGCAGGCACTGGCGAAGCAGTATGACGTGTCCTGGAACACCGCCGACATCCAGGTGGTGGATGTCAATCTGGCCGGGGACCGCCGCCTGATCCTGCATCACCGGGCACTGAACCGCATATTGCTGGAGGAAAAGGACGCGCGCCTGGTTCTGCAGCACCTGGCGGATATGTGGGGCTACGATGTGCTGATGAAGGAAATCGACCCGAACACGGACGCGGTGCTGAAGGAACACGCCGCCTCGCCTAGACCCGGTATCGTGCGGATCGAACCGGCCGCCTGACCGCGTCCCGAACCCCCGCCGTCATCGGTCGGCGGGGGCCGGACTCCGCCGCAGCAGCACCACCATCAGCACCATGCCAGGCAGCGCCCCGGCCATGCAGACGGCATAGAACCCGGTCCAGCCCAGCGCCCCGGCCATCGCACCCGATGCCCCGCCGATCGTATGGATCGCCAGCGCCGGCACCGACGACAGCAGCGCATATTGCGTCGCCGCGAACTCCCGCGCGCACAGCGCCGACAGAAAGGTCAGGAACGCGGCATCGGCCAGACCCTGGGCAACCGCCTCGGCCGTGACTGTCGCATACAGCATCGCGTGCTGGCCGGGCGACAGCGACAGCGCCACATACATCGCCATGGCGGCAGTCTGCGCCCACCCGGTAACCAGCAAGGCGCGCCCGACGCCGATCCGCGCCACCAGCCAGCCGCCAAAAGTAATGCCCGCCAGGGTGCCGCCCAACGAAAACGGCCCGGTTCCGGCAATCGCCGCCTTATCGAAGGACAGCGCTCGGTAGAACGGCGCCGTCATGATCCCCGCCATCGCCTCGCCCAGCTTGAACAGGGCAACGAAGGCCAGCACCAGCAGCGCGGACGGACGAACCAGGAACGATCGCACGGGTTCGAGCACCGCCTCACGCACGCCCCGACGCGGCGTTAATCCCCCCGCCTCCTCACCGCGCGCCGCCAGCGTCACCAACATTCCGGCGGCGACCAGGCCAGCCACCCCCAGCAGTGCCGCATGCCACCCCACGGCAGCCGACGCCGCGATCGCCCCCGTGGTGGAAATCAGCAGCGCCACCCGGTAACCCCAGACATAAACCGCCAGCGCCACGCCCTGACGAACCGGGGCAAACACCTCGATCCGCCACGCGTCGATCGCGATATCCTGCGTCGCCGACAGCAGCGCCACACAGGCCGCGGCAGCGAACGCCGCCATGGGCGCCGCCCCGGGATCGGACAAAGCCAGCGAAACCGCGGCCACACCCAACAACGGCTGCACCGCCAGCAGCCACCCGCGCCGCCGCCCGAACCCGCGCAGCATCGCCAGCGGAGGCGGCCGGTCCAGCAGCGGCGACCAGAGAAACTTCAGCGAATAGGCAAGGCCGATCCACGCCGTCAGCCCGATGACCGACAGTCCTGCCCCGCTGTCCGCCAGCCAAAGCCGCAAGGTGAACCCGGAAAGCGGCAACGGCAGGCCGGAAACGAACCCGTAGCCCGCCATCGCCGCGAGTTGGCGGTCGATCCGCATCAAACGGGCAGGGTCGTATCGCCCTTGCCCAGCGCCCGCTGCATCGTCACCACATCCAGCCAGCGCCCGAATTTCAGCCCCGCCGACTTCATCGTGCCGATCATCTGGAACCCGAGGCTGGCATGCACGCCGATCGAGCCCACGTTCTCGGAATCCCCGATCACCGCGATCATCTGCCGCAGACCCGCCGCCGTCGCCTGCTCGATCAGCCGCACCACCAGCGCCTTGCCGACGCCCTGACCGCGCACATCCTCGCGGACATAGATGCTGTCCTCGACAGTGAACCGATACGCCGACCGTTCCCGGAACGGTGCGTAATACCCGTATCCCAGCACGCCCGTGGCGTCCGACGCGGCCAGCCAGACATAGCCGCGATCCACGACCTTGCGGAACCGACCCGTCATCTCCTCCACCGACGGAGGCTCTTCCTCGAACGTGCCGGTTCCATACAACACATGGTGCGCATAGATTGCCTGAATATCAGGCACGTCGGCCAAACCAGCCGCTCGGATGTCCATCCCTTGTTCCCCTGTCGGACCAGGCCGCAGGATAACCCCAAATCGCCCGCCTGACGACGGTCCCCGGCATCACGCGGTTCTGTAACCATTCGTCGTTTGGAAAAAGCCTATACAAGTGGCAAAACCCGGCCAGACATGGCAAGGTCGCGCGCCGAAACTTCAATCGGGACGTGTTGTTAATGCGGTGTCGTAGCTAGTATGATCTCGAAATCAAGATTTTTATTGGTTTTTGGCCTTCGCTTCGACATACTCGAATTCGTGATCGATTGGCCGCTGAGATATTGGCGGCCCCGGGGGATACGATCGTTTATCTCAGCCCGTTCGCTAGGGGCATGAATGGATGCGACGGTCTCGCGTCCGTGTTATCAACTTGGCTAGGCGCCGAGAGTGTCCGGGACCTGTCCCGGTCTTTATGCTGCCTGATACGCCGCTAGAAGGGTTAGCTCGTGGATATATCTGACGGATACACACCCGGGCCACTGGGCAAAGGCCGCGCGTCCGTGGCCGAAGCCGGCGGCGGCGGCACCTCGGGCGCGGGCATGTCGGCCGCGAACGAAGGCGAGGGACGCGGGCCTATCCATCCGCGCCTGCTGGCGATGATGATGGCCGCCCGTTACTTCGGCCTCGACCTCGATCCCAACGAATTCCGCAACGGCCCCGGCGAAACCCAGCCAAGCGCCGCCGCGCTGTCGGCGTGGGCGCAAAGCAGCGGCATGTGGTCCCGCGCCCTGCGGCTGCGCTGGCGCCATCTGTTCACTGTCGGCGGCAACGGTCCCGTGATCCTGCTGTTCAAGGACGGGTCGGCCGGCCTGCTGATCGGCGCGAACCCCGAACAGAAAGTCGTACTGATCCGCGATCCGCGCGCACCGGAAGCCGATCCGCCGGTCCCGGTCGATGAAATGCGCCTGAATGAGGTGTGGGGCGGCGACAGCGTGCTGCTGCGCGCCGAACGGTCCCAGGCCGAAGCCGATCCGCCGTTCACCATGCGCTGGCTTATCGGCATGGTGATGAAGGAAAAGAAGCACCTCGTCGATCTGCTGATCGCCTCGTTCGCGATCAGCGTATTGACCATTCTGCCCCCGCTTCTGGTCATGCAGGTGGTCGATCGCGTACTGGCTCACCACAGCTACTCGACCTTGCTTTTGATTTCATTGATCCTCGCTGTGTCCGTTCTGTATGAGACTTTATTGGGTTATGCCCGACGCCTGATCATCCTGGTCGTCGGCGTGCGCACCGACGCCAAGCTCAGCCTGCATGTCTTCAACCGGCTGATCCGGCTGCCGCTCGATTACTTCGAACGCCACCCGGCCGGTGAGACGATGTATAAAGTCGGCCAAATGAACAAAGTCCGGGAGTTCATGACCGGCAAGCTCATGACGACGTTGCTCGACATGATCACCTTGCTTGTTCTGCTGCCGCTGCTGTTCTGGCTGAATGCGACCCTCGCCTGGATCGTTCTGGTCTGCGCGACGCTGATCATGCTGATCATCCTCGCCTATCTCCGGCCGATGCGGACCATCTTCGCCAAGGTCGTGGGCGCCGAAACGCTGAAAAACGCCGCGCTCGGCGAAACGATCTTCGGCATCAAAACAGTGAAGTCGCTGGCCCTGGAACCCCAACGCAAGGCACTTTGGGACGAACGTACCGCCGAAGTCGGCAAGTGGCGCATGGAAATGGGCCGCATGTCGAACTGGCCACAGACCCTGGTCACCCCGATCGAACGCTTCATGTGGATGGGTGTGATTCTTGTCGGCGCCTTGCTCGCCCTGACCGACACGACAGGATACATGGTCGGCAGCCTGTTCGCCTTCATGATGCTGGCGCAGCGCGTCAGCCAACCGCTGGTTGGCCTCGCCCGTCTGATCGAGGACTGGGAAGAAGTCGGCGCATCCATGGGACAGGCGGCGGACGTGCTGAACCGTCCGCTGGAGGACGCAGCCAATGGCGGCCTGCGTCCCAAGTTCGCGGGCGCCGTGACGTTCGAAGACGTGACCTTTACCTATTCCGGCACCAAACTACCCGCACTCGACCGCCTCAGCTTCTCCATCCCGCCCGGCACCATGCTCGGCCTCGTCGGCCGCTCCGGTTCCGGTAAATCGACCGCGACAAGGCTGCTTCAGGGTATCAACCGGGAGTATTCCGGGTTCATCAAGATCGATGGCGCCGACATGCGCGAAATCAATCTACGGCATCTGCGATCCAGCTTCGGCGTCGTGCTTCAGGAAAACTTCCTGTTCCGCGGCTCCATCCGCGACAACATCCTGGCCGGCCGTCCCGGACTGACCCTCGAAGATGCCATCCGGGCGGCGCGTTTGGCGGGGGCTGAGGAATTCATCGAGCGTATGCCCAACGGCTACGAAACCTATATCGAAGAAGGATCGCCCAACCTGTCGGGCGGGCAACGTCAGCGACTCGCGATTGCCCGCGCCCTGATCACCGACCCCCGCATCTTGATCCTGGACGAAGCCACCAGCGCGCTCGACCCGGAATCGGAGGCTCTGGTGAACGCCAACCTGCTGCGGATCGCCCGCGGCCGAACGATGGTCATCGTATCCCACCGCCTGTCTTCCCTGGTGAACTGCGATCAAATCATGGTTCTGGACCGCGGTAAGCTGGTGGATATCGGTCCCCATTCCGCGCTGCTGGAGCGTTGCGCCATCTATCGCACCCTCTGGAACCAGCAAAACCGTCACATGCAAAACGAAGGCACCGGTCATGCAGCTCCTGCCCCGACCCTCCTCCAAGGCAATTAGTACAACCATCGAGGACCGGCTGGATCCAACCCTGCCGGTCATCCTGGAGTACCAGTCCCCGTCCACCGCGATCGTCAACATGCCAATGCCGCGCATCGCGCGCGGCTTCACTTGGTCGCTTAGCAGCATGGTGGTCATGCTGGTCGCCGTCGCCAGCATCGTGCAAGTCGATCGCGTGGTCAGCGCCGGCGGCGTCGTCGTCGCCCGCTCGGCAACCGTCGTGGTGCAGCCGCTGGAAACCGCGATCGTGCGCTCCATCGACGTTCAGGCCGGCGACATCGTTCACGCCGGCCAGATCCTCGCCCGGCTCGATCCAACCTTCGCGACCGCCGACATGGGGGCGCTCGTAGCCCAGGTCTCGACCTTGCAAGCCCAGGTCTCGCGCATGCAAGCCGAGGTGGAGAACCGCCCGTTCAGCTATAGCGGGATGGATCCGAACATGGCCTTGCAAGCATCGATCTACCAACAGCGGCAGGCCGAATTCAATTTCAAGATCGAAAACTATCAGCAGAAAATCGACAGCCTGTCGTCGACGATCGCCCGCGCCAATTCCGATATCGTCAACTATACCGACCGCTTGAACTACGCCCGCACCCTGGAAGGGATGCGAAAGGAACTGGAGCATCTGAACGTCGGTTCCAAACTCAACACCTTGGCGGCAATGGACTCGCGCGTCCAGATGCAAGCGGGCCTGGATACCGCCCGCCAGCAGCAGCTCGGTGCCCAGCGCGACCTGGCCGCGATGATCGCCGAACGCAATGGCTACGTCCAAACCTGGCATGCCGAACTCGCGGACAAGCTGACGGATGCACTCAGCAAACTGTCGGATGCGCGCGAGTCGCTGAACAAAGCGCAGTTGCGGCGCCAACTGGTTGAATTGCGCGCGCAGGAAGACGGCACCGTGTTGACCGTCAGCAAGGTCTCGGTCGGATCGGTACTCAACCCCGGCCAGCAGTTGATTACCCTGGTCCCGACCGATGCGCCGTTGGAAGTCGAAGCCAACGTCGATGGCAAAGACGATGGCTATATCGGGGTCGGCGACGCGGTGGACATCAAGTTCGATACATTTCCGTATTCTCAGTACGGCCTCGCCCATGGCGTCGTGCGAACCGTCAGCCCCGACAGCTTCAGCGCGGAAGACGAACAGCGCAATCCAACCGGCGCCGTTCCGGTTTCGAACAGCCAGAATGGCCTGTGGTACCGCACCCGGGTCACCCTGGACGATATCGCCCTGCACAACACGCCGCCGAACTTCCACCTGACTCCGGGCATGCCGGTCACCGCGGACATCCGCGTCGGCAAGCAAACCATCATGCGCTACATGCTTGGAAAGTTTATCCCCTTGGCCACCGAAGGCATGCGGGAGCCGTAAGGCCCCGCACCCAAAGGACTCAACCGGCATATGTCTTTACTCGACAAGGTCATTGGCGGCTTTTCCCCCGCCGCGTCGCTCCGCCGGGGCACCCAGCTTCTGGAACAGGGCGACGCAAAGGGCGCCTTCGCGCTGCTGTCCCGCGCGGCCCGGGCCAAAATCCCGGAAGCGGAATTCCGCGTTGGCCGCTGCTACCTGGAAGGCACCGGCGTCCCACCCAGCCGAGCCGACGGCGTACGCTGGGTAGAGCGTGCGGCGGAGAAGGGCTATGTGGAGGCGCAGGCGCTGTTGGCGACGCTGTGCCTTCACGGCATGGCCCCGGGCTTCGCCGACAGCGGCGTCGGCAGTGGCGCGGGGCTGTTCGGCGGCCAGACCACAGCCCGACCGGACTATCCGGCCGCGGCCAAATGGGCCAGGCGCGCCGCCGAAGCCGGTTCCGCCGACGGGCAGGCAGTGCTGGGATTCATCCTCACCTCCGGCCCGGAAAACCTGCGCAATCTCGAAGAAGGCGACCGCTGGTACGAAAAATCTGCCGCCGGCGGCTGCCCGCAAGGACAGCTTGGCTGGTCCCTTGTCCTGGCACGCGACACCAGCAAGCCCGGCGTCCGGGAAGCATTGATCGACAACCTGTCCAAGGCCTCGGAAAACGGCCTGGCCACGGCGCTTTACCTCTACGGTATGGTCCTGGAACGCGGCCTCGGCGTGCCGCAGGACCGCGCCGCCGCCGCCGCCTGCTACAAGCAAGGGGCCGAAAAGGGCAACCGCGGGGCCCAGGCTCGTTGGGGTTTCGCCCTGATGGAAGGCAACGGTGTCCCGAAGAACCCGACCGAGGGCGAATCCTGGCTACGCCGGGCCGCTTTGGCCGGCGACCCGGAAGCCGCCGCGCTGGTGGGCGACATCTATGCCCGGGGCGGCACGCTGCCACCGAACTACGCGGAAGCCGCGATGTGGTTCCGCCGGGGGGCGGACGCCGGCCACAAAGGCGCCGCCCGGGCGTTGGGCATGCTGTATCTGACCGGCGCGGGGGTGCAGCGCGACCAGGAGGAAGCCGCCAAGCTGTTCAGTCTGGCCGCACAGGCGGGCGATGCAGGCGCCAACGTCGATCTCGGCAACCTGCTGCTGCGTGGGCATGGCGACGAACAAGACCAGATCCGCACCCGATCCTGGTTCGAACAGGCCGCTGCATCGGGCGACCTGATCGCCGCCTTCAACTTCGGCGTCTGCCTCGCAGAGGGTGTGGGAATCGAACGGGACGACCGCAAGGCCGCCGAATGGCTGCGCCGCGCCGCCGACGGCGTGGTCAACGCGCAGTATTGGTATGGCCGCATGCTGGTCGAAGGCCGCGGCGTGGAAGCCGACCCCGAGGAAGGCCGAATCTGGATCGCCAAAGCCGCCCACGTCGGCATGATCGAAGCCGAGGTCATGCTGGCGGATATGATGCTATCCGGGCGCGGGGGCCCGAAAGACCACCCGGCCGCCCTCGCCTTGTTCGAAAAAGCTGCCGCACGCGGCCACGTCGGCGCGATGTTCGCCGTCGGTGCGATGTATGGCGGCGGTCACGAGGTCCCGTGGGACCGCGTCGAGGCGCAGCGCTGGTTCCGCGCCGCCGCTGAACGCGGCCACCCCTATGCCCAGATGATGCTCGGCCGCTATCTGGCCCGCAAACTGGCCGGTGAGCAGAATATCGAGGAAGCCCGCCGTTGGACCGAACGCGCCGTCGCCCAGGGGTTGCAGGACGCGAAAACCGACCTCGCCGCGCTTCCCCCGCCGGTCGGGCAGGATGACGGCACCGAACCCCGGGATACGGCAACCCGGGTGGCGGGCGGCTGATCCATGCCGCCGGGCGATACCGGCGCCGAACCGGCCATCGTCGCGCTTGCCCGCGAAGCGATCGCACGCGCGATGGCCGCGGTCGCCGAACAGGACACCGCCACCGCACTGCGGTGGATCGAGCGGGCTCGGAGGCTGGTACCGACCGACCCCAACGTCGCCCTGACGCTGGCCAGCCTGTGCCTGAGCACCGATCCCGCCCGGGCCGAGGCGCTGTTCGCCTCGGTCGCAGCGGAGTACGATGTCCGACAGGCGTGGCTAGGGCTGGCCACCGTCAAAATCAAAACCGGCGATCCGGCGGCGGCTGCCGAACCGATGGCCAGGGTTTTGTCCTGTCACGCGTTCGACAGGGACTCGGCTGCGCTGGCGGACCGCATCGCACCCGCCGGATGGTGCGCACTCAGACCCGATGGCACCCTGGAAATCCATCCCAAGCCGAAAGCCCCGGTGACCGTCACGCTGGACGGCCGCCCCGTCGCCGCGAAACGGCTGCCGAAACAGTGGGAACGCTGCCAGACGGTCGAGGTACTGGCGAACAACGCCCACCTGCTGGGCAGCCCCATCCGGATCGCTGCCATCCGACGGACAGCGGGATGCGTCGAAGCCCGCGACGGCGGCCTGCGGGGCTGGGCCTGGCATCCGAACGACCCGGCAACCGGCCCGGTTCTAACCCTGACAGACCGCCATGGCCGCGAACGCACCATCGCGCCGGCCGACGAATCCATCGCCGTTGCAGACACCGGCCCGCTGGCCCGCCCGCGCTCGTTCAGCCTCTCGGCGGCGGACCTGCGGGATATGGTCGGCCCAATCCGCATCGGCGGACCGGACGGCCGGGAGCTAGCCGGCAGCCCGGTCGATCCCGATCTGGAAAGCGCGATACACTGTCAAGCCGCCTTGCTGATCGGCCGCGACTATCCTGCCGCCCACCCGCCACTGCCGGTCGATGCCCCCATCCCGGCCAAACCGGCCGGTGCCGGCAAACAACGGCGCGGCACGACCGTCGTCATCCCGGTGCATAATGGTGGGTCGGTGGTTGCGGCGTGTCTGGCCAGCGTCCTCGCCTCGGTCCCCGATGACGTGCGGGTTCTGGTGATCGACGACGGCTCCAGCGATCCGGCCGTTGTCGCCACCCTCGACGAACTGCACGCCCAGCGCAGGATCGGTCTGCACCGCCACACCACCGCCGGGGGCTTTCCGGCCAGTGCGAACGCGGGACTGCGCCTTGCCCGCGGCCGCGATGTCGTGCTGCTGAACAGCGACACGCTGGTGCCCCCCGGCTGGATCGACAGGCTGCGGACAGCCGCCTATGCCGCACCCGATATTTTCAGCGTCACGCCGCTGTCGAACGACGCCAGCATCGTCAGCTACCCCGGACCCGCCGGAACGAACCCGAAGCCGGATCAGGCAGCAACCGACCGGCTGGACCGGCTGGCCGAACGGGCGAACGGATGCATCGCCGTGGAAATTCCGGTCGGCGTGGGATTTTGCCTGTATCTTCGCCGCGATGGACTGAACGCCGTCGGGGCATTCCGCGCCGATGTCTTCGCCCGTGGTTATGGCGAGGAGAATGACCTGTGCCTGCGCGCCCGGCGGCTGGGCTGGCGCAATGTCGCCCTGACCGGCCTGTTTGTCGGTCACCATGCCGGAACATCGTTCGGTTCGGACGCCATCCATCTGCGCCAGCGCAACGGTCGCCTGCTGGAAGCCCTGCATCCCGGATACGATGCGCTGATCCAACGGTATCTCCGCGCCGACCCGCTGGCACCGGCCCGACGTGCGATCGATCTGCTGGCCTGGAAGCAGCGCGCCAGACGGTGGCGGCGGGCGGCGATCCTGATCACCCACGACGATGGCGGCGGCGTCGAACATCGGATACGCCGGATCGCCGCCGAACACGCCGCCGACGGACGCCGGCCGATCGTATTGCGTCCCGCCGAAACCAGCGCGCACCCGTCGGCGATCGCCGTGCATGACGCGGCAGACGACAGCCTGCCCAATCTGGTCTTCGCCATGCCCGCGGACCTGCCATTACTGATCGGCCTTCTGCGATCCGCCCGCGCCGATTGTATCGAGGTGCATCATCTGGCCAGTTACGGCCCCGAAATCTACGAATTGACCGCCAAACTCGCCTTACCCTGCGACGTGCATATTCACGACTATGCCTGGGTCTGCCCCCGGATATCGCTGGTCGCCGCATTCAACCGCTACTGCGGGGAACCAGACCTGGCGGACTGCGAGGCCTGCATCGCCGACAACGGCCATTTCCTTAAAGAGGAGATCCCCGTCGGGGATCTACGCCACCGCTCCAGCCGGTTCCTCGCCAAGGCTCGGCGGGTTGTCGTACCAGCCGACGACGTGGGGCAACGGCTGCGCCGGTACTTCCCCGACCTTCAGACAACCACGATCCCGCACGAAGACGATACCGCCGTCTTCCGCCCCCCCCGCACGTCGCCGCCAGGGCGCCCGCGTGTCTGCGTCGTCGGCGCCGTCGGCGTTCACAAGGGCTACGATATCCTGCTGGCCTGCGCGCGCGATGCGCAACGGCGCGATCTGGACCTGGAATTCGTGGTGGTCGGACATACGATCGACGACGCCAGGATCATGGCCACGGAACGGGTGTTCGTGACAGGCGAGTACGGTTCGGACGAAGCCGCCGAACTGATCGCGGCGCAAAACTGCGCCCTGGGATTCGTGCCGTCCATAACGCCGGAAACCTGGTGCCTGACACTGGGTGAAATATGGCGCGCCGGTCTGCGGGCCGCTGCCTTCGACATAGGCGCCCCGGCAGAACGAATCAGACGAACCGGGCGTGGAATAGTACTTCCATTGGGGCTACCTCCGAATGCTATTAACAATGCGCTGCTCGCCACGATCCGGGCGGCTTGTATTCAATGAAGGATCGTGACCGCCATGGTGCCCAAAACCGAACGACGCTGCCCCCCACCATCTTTCTGATCTGGTGATAATCAGCATAAAATGTCACGAACACCAAAACAGCGAGTAAGCCGTATGTCCAAAGCCGCGAGCGCGGAACGAACGAAAGCCCCGACCGGGCAAACTGTTAACCAACCCGCCGATCCAAGGTCCGACGCAGCGAACCGTATCGCCGAGTTGCAGGTCACGGCGCACCTGATGACGCTGGAAACCGGATTGTTCTGTGTATTTCAGACCCCCGGCAGCGCGGGCTCCAACGACCTCACCGGTCTCCCCGGCGTACGCATCACCCCCGCGCCCGGACTGGCGGGGCGTCCGGAAGCCGTGTCTGTCAGCACGTTTCGCGACGATGGCTGGCTGGCCGGAACCGCGGCCCTGGTGCGCGTAACCGACGGTTCGGCGCAGATTCTGGTCACCATCTACCAGCATAAGGGTTTGGATGCCCCGCCGGGCCTGCAGGTCCTTCGCCTCAGCGGCGAACCGGGCGCCGCGGCCACGCCGCAAGTCCCCGCCGCCGCCCCGGCACCCAAACCGGCAGCCGAACAGCCGGCTGTGGTTCCCGAAGTCATGGCGCACGTCCAGCGGACGGGCGACGTCGGCGTCAAGCTCGGTGAATGGCTTGGCCTGAAGGGAAGCCGCCAGTGGATCGAAGGCTTCGGTCTGTCCCCCGCCAACGGCATCGCCCTGGAGGATATCGAGTATCAGGCCGTGCTGGGCCGCAACTGGCTGTCCCCGTGGGTCAGCGGCGGCAAGTACTGCGGCAGCCGCGGTATGGCATTGCCCCTGCTTGGCATCAAAGTCCGCTTGAAGGGGGTCGCCGCCCGCACGTTCGATTGCAGTTATTCGGCCACCTTCGTCGATGGCAGCGCGGTCGGACCGGTCAGCGGCGGGGAAGCCTGCGAAGCCGAAAGCCTGGCCGCCCTGGAATCGTTCCGGATCGTTCTACAGCCGCGCCCCGGCAAGACCGCGCCGAAAGCAGCCCCGAAAAAGGTCGCCGCCAGCCAGGTCAAGCCGCGCGCCAAGGCATAAGACGGCGGCGCCACAACGCAATAAAAGCCAGCCAGCCAGCCCCGCGCCGGCCGGCTTTTCGTTGCGGCACCCGTTCGAGACAAGGTCAGAAGATTGAAGTTCCTGTTCGTTCATCAGAACTACCCCGCCCAATTCTTGCATATCGTCCGGCATCTGGTCGCGACGAAGCAGCACGAGATCGTTTTCATCACCGAACCGAACGAGAATGAAATACCCGGCGTCCGGAAGGTGCCTTATAAAAAGCCCCTGCTGGACGTGGCAGGCGTTCATATCGCCGCCCGCGAACTCGATAACGGCGCCCGCCGGGCAGAGGTTGTGTACCGGGCCGCGCAGGGGCTGAACCATCTGGGGTACAAGCCCGACATCGTCATCGGCCATCACGGCTGGGGCGAAATGCTCAATCTGCGCGATCTGTGGCCCCAAACGCCGATGCTGGGCTACATGGAATTCTATTATCAGTTCGATGCCGCCGATGTCGGGTTCGATCCGGAATTCCCGCCCAATCCGCTGGATTTCCCGCGCATCCGGGCCAAGAACGCGATCAACCATATCGCGCTCAATCTGGGCGCAACCGGACAATGCCCGACACGCTGGCAATTATCGACCTACCCCGAATGGGCTCGGCCGCAAATCGAACTGATCTGGGAAGGCGTCGATCTGGACCTGTGCCGGCCGGACCCGGCAGTGCGCAAGAAGTCCCTGAAGATCGGCGGCATGACAATCAAGCCGACCGACAAACTGGTCACCTATGTCTCCCGCGATCTGGAGCCCTATCGCGGGTTCCACACCATGATGCGGGCGCTGCCGGACCTGATGAAGGCGCACAAGGACCTGAAAGTCGTCATGATTGGCGGCGACGGCATCAGCTATGGCAGCGCGCCCTACCCCGGCGGCACCTGGCGGGAGGTCATGTTGAAAGAGGTCGGCAAGGAAATCGATCCCGACCGCGTCGTCTTCCCCGGCCGCGTCCCTTACATAACCTACCTGACCGCGCTGCAACGCTCCGACGCGCATGTCTATCTGACCTATCCATTCGTCGCGTCATGGTCGATGCGGGAATCGATGGCGATCGGCTGCGCGGTGGTCGGCGGCGATGTCGATCCGGTGCGGGAATT
>JAJZEV010000224.1 GCA_021805665.1 Pseudomonadota bacterium | reverse complement strand
TCTGCACCGCCGGGGCGGGACCGATGCCCATGATACGCGGCGGCACGCCGGCTGTGGCCATCGCGACCACCCGGGCCCGCGGGGTCAGGCCGTGGCGTTTGGCGCCTTCCTCGGAGGCCAGGATCAGCGCCGCCGATCCGTCATTCACGCCCGAGGCATTGCCGGCGGTCACCGTGCCGGGGTCGCGGAACGGGGTTTTCAGCTTTGCCAGCATTTCCAGCGTGGTGTCGGGGCGCAAATGTTCGTCGTGTTCGACGACCGTGTCGCCCTTGCGGCCCTTGATGGTTACCGGCGTGATCTCCTTGGCGAAGAACCCGCTGTCCTGCGCCTTTTTGGCTCGCTGCTGGCTGGCGTACGCAAACTTGTCCTGGTCGGTTCGGGAGATCTGGAATTCCTCGGCCACGTTCTCCCCGGTTTCCGGCATCGAATCAGTGCCATAGGTCTTCTGCATCAGCTTGTTGACGAAGCGCCAGCCGATCGTGGTGTCATAGATTTCGGCGGAACGGGCGAACGCCTCGGTCGCCTTGCCCATTACGAACGGCGCGCGGGTCATGCTTTCGACGCCGCCGGCCAGCATCAGGTGGGCATCGCCCGCCCGGATCGCGCGCGCGGCGCTGCCCACGGCATCGAGGCCCGAACCGCACAGGCGGTTGATGGTGGAACCGGACACCGCGGTGGGCAGACCGGCAAGAAGAACAGCCATGCGCGCGACGTTGCGGTTGTCCTCGCCGGCCTGGTTCGCGCAGCCCATGATGCAATCGTCCAGCGCTTCCCAGTCGATGCCGGCGTTGCGGGCGGCCAGCGCCCGGATCGGATGGGCGGCAAGATCGTCGGCACGAACATCGCGCAAGGCCCCGGCATAACGGCCGATCGGGGAGCGGGTGTAATCGCAGATATACGCTTCGGCCATGGACGCTGGTTCCCTCTTCTGATTGTACCGACGGACGTAAAAATGTATTTAGCCGGTCGGACGGCGATACGCCAGAAGCCTGTCGGCGAACCAATGACCGTGCTTGCGTCTGCCCGGCACCGGATTCGACGGCCGCTGCCGCCCCGTCGGGATGGTGCGCTTCCTTCGAACACCGGACCGCGCCATCTCGCGGATCCCGACGGGGTGCCCGCGCCGCCGCCGCTCCCTCAGGACATCCGGCGGCGCGGGGCGATAACGATTCCAAGCCGTCCAAAAATTCACACAGATCCAGTCCGTGCTGCCGGAAGCATGAACGCGATCAGGGGCCGATGTTCATCATACCCAGAACGATGCCGGCCCCGTGATCGCGGTTCGACAGTCCCGCGGCACATTTTATCGAAGATGACCGCCGCGCCACGGCCCCGCCTCCCGATCATCCCCGAAGCAGGCCAAAATCAGTAAACGATACCGAATTCCAGCGTGGTGATGAACTGATTGCGGCCTGTTCCGCTGTTGCCGTACCCGGCGGCCGGCGACCCGCTGTCTAGCAAATACATATAGCCCGCGTTCAGCCGCGCGAACAGATGTTCATGCTGCCAGGTCGGTGCGAGGGTGACTCCAACCAGCTTGGCGTTGGGCGCGACAAACCAGTTATCCTGCGCCGCGGAGCCATAGCTCGTGGCATATTCCGTCCACCCGGCGATCGAATAAGGTGTCCCGCTGAATTTATATTCGCCGAACAAGGCGGCCGCGAAATTACCAGTCGATTTCGGTATATTGTCCGACACGCCGCCCGAAACGAGATTGGCATACTGATGGATCGGGTCGGTGTACTGGAACTGCACTTCGGGCGTCAGCGACAGGTTGCCATGTTTCCATTCGTACCAGGCACCGATCATGTTGGAGTTGACATTGGCCAACTGCCCCTGACTGCCGTTGCCATTCAACGGGCCGGCGCCGCTTTCGTAAGCAAACGTATTGGGGCCGGTCACGCCCAGCGATTTTGCGCCAAAAACAAAAAGGGTGTTGTTGGCATCGAAATGGTCCGAAGCGATGAACTGAACATAGTTCCATACACCGGTATCGTAACCATCGCCGAACAGCACCGTTGCAGCGAGCGGCCCATGGGCGTAGTCCATCTGCACCCCGCGGCTGTTGCTGTTTTCGACCGCGGCGATCACGGTTCGGAGGCCAACCGGGTTGTTGAAGGCGAACACCGATTCGTAGCCTTCGACCGATGGAAACTGCCCGAGCGAAAGTTTGAAGTCGCCCTCAGGGGCTAGGGTTACGTAAGCGGTTCGAACCGCACCCGTTGTAAATCGCTGGCCGTTCACGTCCTGCGGCCGATTGGCGCCAAGATTGATGTTCTGAAATTCCGCCAACTGCACGGTAAACTGCACCAGGCCGGATATCTTGTGAAGTTCCATCATCCAGGCATCGACCGCGGCACCGGTTGGCTGACCGCCGACGACGCTGGTATGCGGGTTCGCGGACGACCCCGTTTGTCCAAAGAAATAACCATCACCGGCGGCAGAGAAATTCAACTCACCCAGCGGGCCGCCATCGATCGGCACCGGGGCAGCGCCGTCCAAGGCATAAGCCGGCAAGCCGGCACACGAAAGGGCGGCACAAATGACCATGCCGGCACAGTTACGAGTATTCAATTGACTATCCTTCGATCAGGAATTCGGCAGTTATCGCATGGACAACGCGTTAAAGATTTTTTAACCGCGTCTCGACCGATATGTCCATTCGAATACAACGCATGGCTGCCATGCAGATATTGGCGGGCGAGGCCCTGTCCGGGATCCGCCCATTGGCCATCGGACCCAAGCCGGTCTATCCATGCTCCGTGATCGGAGGAATAAGACCATGTTGAACATGACAGGAAAGGTGGCGATCGTCGCCGGGGCCGGGTCCGTTGGGACAGCGGGCAGCAAAATATGGGGCAACGGCAAGGCCGCGGCGGTGCTGCTGGCGCGCCAGGGGGCGGCCGTTTTCCTGCTGGATATCAACGAAGACGCGATGGCCGAAACCAAGGCCATCATCGAATCCGAAGGCGGCACCTGCGCAACCCATCGCTGCGACATGATGGTCGCGGCCGATGTCCAGGAAATGGTCCAGGCCTGCGTCGATCGCTTCAAGCGCATCGACATCCTGGTGAACAATGTCGGCGGTTCCGCACCCGGCGATCCCGTCTCCATGTCCGAGGACGTCTGGGACCGTCAGATCGACTTCAATCTGAAAACCGCCTTTCTGGGGTGCAAATACGTGCTGCCGGTCATGCTGGAGCAGGGCAGGGGCGCGATCGTGAACATCGCCTCTGTGGCCGGGATGCGAAACGATTTTCGCAGCGGGCGGTCCCATGTCGGCTACAGCGCCTCGAAGGCCGGTGTGATCCAGTTGTCCAGGTCGGTCGCCGGCACCTATGCCAAAAAAGGCATCCGCGTGAACACCGTGGTGCCGGGCCTGATGCATACGCCGCTGGTGGAATACCGCCTGGCCCGCACCGTCGGCGGCAACGACCCGCAAAAACTGATCGATGCGCGCAACGAAGCCGTGCCGATGGGCCACATGGGCGATTCCATGGACGTGGCCCATGCCGTGCTGTTCCTGGTATCGGACGAGGCACGTTTCATCACCGCGACCGAAATCGTCGTCGATGGCGGCAGCACCGCGTTCATGCCGTAAATCCGGCGGCTACGGCATGAAGACGCCGCCGTTGACGTGGATGGTCTGGCCGGTGACGTATCGCGCCTCATTCGAACACAGAAACCGCACCATCGCGGCGATTTCGTCCGGGTGCCCGCGCCGCCCCATCAGGGCATCCGGCAGCACCGAACGTCCGTGGTTGCCGCCGGCGGCGGCGCCGCGGATGGTTTCGATCGAACCGGGGACGACGATGTTGACGGTGATGTTGTCGCCGGCCAGTTCCTTGGCCAGCGCCTTGGTCAGACCCACCATGCCGGCCTTGGCGGTGACCGCATGCACCCGCCCGACGGCGCCGACATGGGCGGAAATGCCGCCAAGGTTGACAATCGTTCCACCCCCGGCCGCTGCGATGTGCGGGGCGGCGGCATGGGCGCAGTAGAACGCCCCATCCAGGGTGGCTGCCATGATCTCTCGCCATTCCACCGGCGTCATGTCGGCGAATTTGGTCTGCCGGCGAACCGAGGCGTTGTTCACCAGCACATCCAGCCGCCCGAAATGCGAAACCGCTGCTTCTATCAGCCCCTTGGCCTGCGCCGGGTCGGCGATGTCGGCCATATGGACCGCGGCCGAACCGCCCGCATCCGCGACCAGCCGAGCGGTTTCGGCGGCGTCCTGTTCGGAGTGGCGGGCGGTGACCAGTATCCGAAAACCCTCCCGCACCAAATGCAGCGCGATCGCTCGGCCAATATTCAATGCACTGCCGGTGACGACAGCCACCTTGCCGCTTTCGGTCATGTCGAAGCTCCTTCTCGCTGGCGCGGATTGGACAGGGAAAGCAGGTTGGTGTGCAATGCCGGCTGGTTCAATCGACCGGAGGAAATCATGGCAAAAGCCCCCGCATCGGCATCGCGCGACGCTGTCCGCAATACCGTTCCCAAGATGATCGAAGTCACCGAGAAGGTGCTGTTCGGCGACATCTGGGAACGCCCCGAACTGTCCAAGCGCGACCGCAGCCTGATCGTGTGTGCCGTGCTGACCGCGACGTACCGCCCCGAACAACTGCGCGGCCATTTGCAGCGGGCGCTCGATAACGGCCTGACGAAGACCGAGATTTCCGAAATGATCACCCATGTCGCGTTCTATGCCGGCTGGCCGGCGTCGATGTCGGCGGCGAATATCGCCCGAGAGATTTTCGAGGCCAATCCATAAAAATTCTGTTCGGGGGAAGACGGATGAAGGCGGGCTTTATCGGCCTTGGCACCATGGGTGCCAGCATGGCCGCGAACCTACAAAAAGGCGTGCGGAAGGACGGCCATACGGTCGTGGTTCACGATGTCCGCCGCGAGGCCGCTTCGGGGCATATCAACAATGGTGCGGTCTGGGCCGACAGCCCGGCAGCGGTGGCGGCCCAGTGCGACGTGATTTTCACCTCGCTGCCCGGTCCGCCGGAATTCGATGCGGTATCGTATGGAGATACCGGCCTGCTGTCGGCGATCCGCCCGGGGGCTGCGTATTTCGACCTGACGACGAATTCGCCGACCACGGTGCGCAAGGCGCATGCCGATTACGAAAAAAAAGGCGCGTTCCTGTTCGACGCCCCGGTCAGCGGCGGGCCGCGCGGCGCGGCCAGCGGCAAATTGGCGATCTGGTGCGGCGGCGACCAGGCGGTGTTCGACAAGTGGAAGCCGGTGCTGGATACGATCGGCGATGCGGCCCAATACATCGGGCCGATCGGGGCGGGCTCCGTCGCGAAGCTGGTGCACAACTGCTACGGCTATATTGCCACCGCGGCGGCGGCGGAAGTGTTCAGCATGGGCGTGAAGGCCGGCATCGAACCGCTGGCGATCTGGGAAGCGGTGCGCCAGGGCGCCATCGGCCGGCGCGGCGCGTTCGAGTCCATGGCCGACCAGTTCCTGCCCGACAAGTATGAACCCGCCGCCTTCGCCCTGCGTCTGGCGCATAAAGATGTCTCCCTGGCCACCGCCCTGGGACGGGAGCTGAACGTGCCGATGCGGCTGTCCAACCTGGCGCTGGCTGATCTGGCAGAGGGCCTGAACCGCGGCTGGGGCAATCGCGATTCCAGATCTATCATGGTGCTGCAAACCGAACGGGCGGGGGTTAAGATCGAGGTGGATCCGCAGCGGCTGACAGAGGCGCTGGAGAAGAAGACCATCTGACACGCCGGGCAGGCCGGCCGCTCGGTGGGTCTTTATCCCGCCGTCGCTTGCATTTGGCGGCGCATCGCAAATATGAAGATCGATGGCCAGTCCAAATGAGAACATGCAGATGACGATACCCGACTCGCACCCGTGGCGCCGCGATGTCCGGTAGCAATTTCTTCGGAGAGGTCCGCCGATTCGCCCGCACGTCCGGCGCGGTCGGCGGAATTGCCGCCCGGGTGGCCGGGGAGCGGGTGTTCGGGATCAAAACCGACCGCGCGGCGCACGCGGAGGATTTGAAAACCATTCTGGGCGGTCTGAAAGGGCCGCTGATGAAGGTCGCGCAGTTCCTGTCCACCGTGCCCGATGCCTTGCCGGCGGAATATGCCGCCGAACTCGCTCAGCTTCAGGCCAATGCACCGCCGATGGGATGGAATTTCGTGCGGCGGCGGATGGCCAGCGAACTCGGCGCCAACTGGCAGTCGAAGTTTGCGTCGTTCAGTCAGGAGGCGTCGGCCGCCGCCAGCTTGGGGCAGGTGCATCGTGCCCGGTTGCCGGACGGCACCGATGTGGCGTGCAAGCTGCAATACCCCGACATGCCCAGCACGGTGGAAGCCGATTTGCGGCAGTTGAAGCTGGCGATGGCACTGTACCACCGGATGGATAATGCCATTCAACAGGACGAAATTTACAAGGAACTGCGGGAGCGTCTGCGCGAGGAGCTCGATTATCTGCGGGAAGCCGCGCAAATGCGGCTGTACGGCCTGATGCTGAAAGATCAGCCGGGCGTGCATGTGCCGGTGCCGATGGCCGCGTTCAGTACCAACCGTCTGCTGACCATGACGTGGCTGGATGGGCGCCCGCTGATGCAACGGCTGGCGGAGGATCCGTCGCAGGACGAGCGAAATGATATCGCAAAGGCATTGTTCCGAGCATGGTATGTTCCGTTCTACAGGTATGGGGTGATCCATGGCGATCCTCATCTGGGCAATTACCAGGTGCGGCCGGACGGGTCGGTGAATCTGCTGGATTTCGGTGCTATCCGGGTGTTCGACGCTCATTTCGTTTCGGGCGTCATCGAGCTGTACGAAGCGGTTCGGGATAACGACGACGAACGGGCATACCAGGCTTACGCGGCCTGGGGTTTTACCGGCCTGACCCGGGAAAAAATGGAAGTATTGAATATGTGGGCGCGGTTCCTCTACGAACCGCTGACGCAGGATCGCGTGCGCCGTATTCAGGAAGACGATGACGTGACGTTTGGCCGGGACGTTGCCGAACGTGTGCATGCCGGCCTGAAGCGTACGGGCGGGGTTATGCCACCGCGCGAATTCGTGCTGATGGACCGATCCGCCATCGGCCTGGGCGGGGTGTTCCTGCGGCTGCGAGCCGAACTGAACTGGAGCCGGTTGTTCCAGGAGTTGATCGCCGATTTCAACGAGGCGGCATTGGCGGAACGGCAGGCCGCCGCGCTGATGGAAGCTGGGGTTCCAATCGCCAGATAGCCGGGGCGCGCCTGGCGCACACGGCATCGTGTGTCGCATTTCATAGTCATGAGACGGACAAATGCTGTTCGTTTCATAACTCTATGAGAGCGATATGCAGATTGATTTTATCTACGATTCCAGCGTTTCCTCCGCACCCGCGGGATTCATCGGCGCGTTGGCCTATGCAGCCGGCGTCCTGGATACGCTGATTGCCAATCCCATTACGGTCACAATTCAAGTCGGCTGGAATGAGATCGGCGGCGTTCCGCTGGCCGCGGGCGATGTCGCGGAGGGTGGTCCGCTGGCCGGAACAACGATGTCCTATCCCGGCGTCGTCGCGGCGCTGCGGGCGCATGTGACCGATCCGGCGGCGCAGCCGCTGCTTGCCGCCCTTCCATCCGTCGCACCATCGCAAATCCCCAGCTATTATATTGCGCCATCGCAAGAAAAAGCGTGGGGTATGTTGCCCGCGGCCAGCCCCGGGGTGGACGGCAGTATCGGGTTCGGTGCCGGCTTCAATTATAGTTTCAATCCAAACGATCAATCGGCTTCGGGGCTGCTGGCGTTTATCGGCATCGCCGAACACGAAATAACCCACGCGCTGGGCCGCATCGACGGCGATGGACCGCTTGAACTGGTGAACTACAGTGCGCCGGGCGTCTATGCGCAACCGAATACCGGCGGATATTTTTCGGTTGACGGCGGCAGGACCAACCTCGATGGGTTCAATGGAATACCGAATGGCGACAGCGCCGACTGGGCCGCCGCGGCCAGCGGAGATTCGTTCGATTACGTGACGAATCCCGGCGTCGCCGGCATCATAACCCCGCCAGACAGGACATTGCTGGGCGCCCTTGGCTATTCCATCGACCCGGCAGTGACCCCCAGTCAGTTCCTGATCGTCAATGAGCCCTCGGGCCAGGCTGGCGTCGATGACGGCGTGCCCTATACCGGCCCGGTCGCCGGGCTGACGCATGAATTGCTGCTGACCGGAACTGGCAACACGAATGTAACGTCGTTCGCCGCGAATTCCTTCATCCGTACTGGCGCCGGTAACGATGCGATCGACGTAAGCGCCGCGGGCGGCAACAACGTGCTGGACGGATCGACCGGTAGCAATTTTCTGACCGGTGGATCGGGATCCGACACCTTCTTCGTGGATGACCGCAATCCCGCCGCGGCGATCTGGTCCACCATCGCCGGCTTCCATGCGGGCGATACCGCAACGATCTGGGGGGTGACCCAGGCGGGGTTCACGATCGACTGGCTCAACGGGCAAGGGGCCAGCGGTGCGACCGGTCTGACGGCCAGTTTCACCGCGCCCGGCGCACCGGCGGTGGATGTGACCCTGGCCGGGTTTACCACCGCCGACCTGTCGAATGGCCGGTTGGCGGTGTCGTTCGGCACGTCGCCAAACGAGCCGGGGTTGGCAGGGAGCGCTTACATGAGCATCCGGGCCGCCTGACCAGGTTGGTGCCTTGCCGATTTCGTCCGAACCGGCGACGATGCTACCCGGATAAGACCGGCAAGGGGGAAACGATGATCGATCTGGTAATCCGCGGCGACACGGTGGTAACGCCTCAGGGCGTTGGCGCCCACGATATCCTGATCGCTGGCGGCAAGATTGCCGCCGTCGCGGCGCCTGGCGGCATCGCGGTCCCCGACGGCACCAGGATCATCGATGCCACCGGCAAGATCGTCATCCCCGGCGGGATCGACCCGCATGTCCACTGCAAATGGCACCTGCCCGGTCCGGACGGCGTCCCGACCGAAACCGCGCCGCCCGATGTCGTCAGCATCGCCGCGGTCCATGGCGGCACCACGACGATGCTGGATTTCACCCGCGCACAGCAGGGTAAGGATGTGCGCGATGCGATCGAGAAGCGGGAGTTGGACTGGAAGGGCCACTCCGCCTGCGATTACGCCCAGCATCTGATGGTGGAAGGCGCGCTGCCGATCGACCTTCCAGGGCAGATCGCCGAAGCAATTCAGTCGGGCTTTCCGACGGTGAAGATTTTCACCACCGACATCACGCCCAGCCGTAAGGGCCGGATGGTCGATTTCGGCGATATCTGGGAGATTTTCCAGGTGCTGGCGGCGAACAAGGGACTTGGGGTGATTCACTCCGAGGACAACGATATTGTCATGCATATGTATGGCAAACTGATCCGCGAGGGCCGCACCGGGTTCGAAAATCTGGCCGAGGTTCATAATACGCTGTCCGAGGATGTATCGTTCCGGCGGATCATCCGGCTGGCGGAAAAGGTGCCGGGGACGGCGCTGTATATGATGCACGTCTCGGCCGCGACCGGCGTGTCCGCGATCCACGAGGCGAGGCGGCGTGGTACGCCGATCTACGGCGAGTCCTTGCATCAATACATGCTTTACAGCAGCGAGGACTATAAGCGTCCGAACGGACAAATTTATCATACGTATCCGTCGTTGAAGGGGCCGGAAGACCATACGGCGTTGTGGCAGGGCACCTTGGACGGGTCGATCAACTGCGTCGCCACCGACGAAATTTGCTGCACACTGAAGCAGAAGCTGCAAGGGTCGCGGATCGACGACACCACGGGCGGCAACGCGGGTGTGGAGCCGCGGATGGCACTGATGTACACCGAAATGGTGGGTAAGCGCGGCTACTCGTTGCAGCGCTATGTCGATCTGGTATCGGCCAACGCGGCGAAGATCATGGGCCTGTATCCGCGCAAGGGTGCGCTGGCGGCGGGTTCGGACGCGGATATCTGCGTACTGGATCCGGCCGACAAGCGCACGATCAAGGCGTCGGAAATGCACGAAGCCGATTACTCCCCGTGGGAGGGACGCCAGATGGATGCCTGGCCAAGCCTGACCGTGCTGCGTGGGAAGGTCGTGGTGGAAAACGGCACGTATAAGGGTAGCCTGAACGACGGCAAGTGGCAGCACCGTAAAGTGGCGGAGGAGATGTTCACCGCGCCCCGCTTGTAAAGTATTATCTGTGATCTCCGACGCGCAGCTTCGATCGCTGCTGCTGGATTGTCTGAAACTGTGGGAGGTCGAGGGCAAGGTTTCGGTGGATGACACCGGACTTGTCCTCGACACCGCGGCGGGGGTGTTTTCCGTGACCCGTGCGGGGGACGATCTTCGGCCGCTGCGCTGGTTTTACCAGACGCCGGAGCGCGCCGCCGCGCAGCGGCCCCCACGGGCGGCGCCGTCCGTGGTTGCGCTGCTGTCGGCGCTGCGGAATGCGATGGCGGGAAGCGGGGGCGATCGGTTGCGCGTTGGCGGCGGGTAGCCCGAACACCGCTGGCCGAGCCACCCCGAACTTGACATCGGCCAATGCAGTGCCACCCTCCGTCGCACGGTAGCAACTGGGGGAACGTCATGCGCTTCGGCCTAATGATCCGCGGTCAGTATCCGCTGGGCGACGACATGCGCGTACGGCTGAAGGAAGACCTGCACGCCGCCAAATTCGCCGAGGACCTCGGCTTCGATATGATCGCCAAGGGATCCCATTACAGTTCCCATCCGTTCCAGTACATCCAGCAAATCCCGTTCCTGTGCCAGGTGGCAATGATCGCCCCCAAACTGCGGCTGTGCCCCGGTGTCGTGCTGCTGCCGCTGCACAGCCCGCTGCATGTGGCGGAAGAACTCGGCTCGCTCGATGTCATGTGCGACGGTAAACTGATTTTCGGCGCCGGCATCGGTTATCGGGAGGTCGAGTTCAACGCCTTCGGCACCACCCAGAAACAGTCAGGCCCCCGGTTCGAGGAGTGTCTGACCGCGGTGAAACGGCTGTGGACCGAAGATTTCGTGTCGATGGAGGCCAGCTACTTCAAGCTGGATAACGCAAACTGCACCACCATGCCGGTGCGGAAGCCGATGCCGCCGGTTTGGATCGGTGCCAACGCCAATGTCGGTATCCGCCGCGCGGCGCGTATGGCGGATACCTGGTTTATCAATCCGCACAATAAGATCGACACCATTGCCCAGCAGATGGAAGTTTATAAGCGCGCCCTTGACGATTGCGGCAAACCCTTCCCGGACGAACTACCGATGATGCGGGAAGTGTTCGTGGCCCGCTCGCGCGCCGAAGCCATCCGTCTGGCGCGCCCGTCGCTGGAAGCCAAATACAAAGCATACAAGGACTGGGGGCAGGACAAGGTCATGCCCTCGGGCGATGCGTTCAACATCGATTTCGAAGACCTGATGAACGATCGCTTCCTGTTCGGCTCCCCGGCGGAAGTGACCGAACAGATTCTGCTGCTGAAGCGGCGTTTCGGGGTCAATACGATGATTTTCGGCATTCACTGGGTCGGTATGCCCGCCAGTCTGGCGATGGAACAGATGCAGTTGATCTCGGAAGAAGTCTTCCCCGCCGTCCGCGCCGCCTGACCGGAGCCCAGCGACATGAAAATCGGCGCCGTCATGTTCTTCACCACGGATTCCATGCAGCCCGCCGCCTTGGGGCGGGCGCTGGAGGCGCGGGGGTTTGAATCGCTTTGGGTTCCGGAACATACCCATGTGCCCTCGACACGGTCTTCCGAATACCCCGGCGGCGGCGCGTTGCCGCGTCCATACTACGATATCTACGATCCGTTCCTGGCGCTAAACACCGCCGCCGCCGCGACAACCAGGTTGAAGATCGGGACGGGCATCTGCCTGGTGGTGCAACGGGATCCGATCGTAACGGCGAAAATGGTTTCCTCCATCGACCAGCTCTCGCAGGGGCGGTTTCTGTTCGGTGTCGGCAACGGCTGGAACCGCGACGAAATCGAAAACCACGGCACCGCCTTCGCCACCCGCAACAAGCTGGCGCGTGAGCGGATCGAGGCGATGCAAACGATCTGGACCCGTGACGAACCTTCGTACGAAGGCGAGTTCGTGAAGTTCGGGCCGATGAGCCAGTGGCCCAAGCCGTTCCAGAAGCCATACCCGCCGGTCATCGTCGGCGGTGCTTTCCCGTACGCGGCCAATCGCGCGATCAAGTATGGAAATGGTTGGATTCCGCGCGCCGACCGGTTGGAGCATGACGGGGTGGGCATCGTGATCGGGAAGTTCCGCAATATGGCGATTGAGGCCGGCCGCGATCCGGCATCGCTGCCGATCTCGATTTTCCGGGTGCCCGACGATCTGACGAAGCTGGGCTTCTGCCAGGAGGTCGGGGTCGATCGCGTCGTGTTCAGCCTGCCGGCCGAGAAAGAGGACACGATTTTGCCGATCCTGGATCGCTGGGTGCAGGTGAAGCGCGAGCTCGGGCTATAGCAAAAGGTCATTGTCGTAGAGGGCGAAGGCCCGTTGGTGATCGCGCCCGCGGCCATTGCTGGCATGTTCATGGCCGGATCACCCTCCGGATCCCGCGCCAGGAGAATCGGGGGCCACGCCACCCTCCGCGCCCACAAAGGTCAGCCCTTGACCCCAAGGCGGGCTGTTTCCCTCTGCTAGTGCCCTTACAACGCTATTTATACCCCGCCACCGCCGGTTTGGCGTTCAGTAGGGCCGATCCCGCAAATGTAGCCGAAACAGCAGGCGGGACAGCAGAAGCTCGCCGACCGTGAAGATGACAGTGCCAGCCAGGACGTCGGTCAGCGTCAGCCCCAGCGGGCCGATGCAGGCCAACAGCGGGAACAGCGATTCGGGAATCTGGTCCAAACCGAGCGCCTGGCTGCTGGGCGGACGGTTCATTCGCCGCTTGATGAAGCTGGAGAACAGATCGCCGGCCATCGCCAGTGCACCGGCCATGGCGCCGATCGCGGGATCGACGCCGATCATCGGCGCAGCCAGCAGGCAGGCGAATATCCCCAGCAGCACACCGCGGATCGTCTTCGATTCGCCGAACAGGCGGTGTCCGTCGCCAAGCACCGCCCCGAAATCAAGCGGCCAGGCGAATCGGTCGCCAAGAATATTCTTCGCCACCACGGGCACGCTGTTCGCCAGCGTGATCAAGCCCACGATTTGTGCCACCACGACCGGATGCATGAGGCAACTTACGCTCAGCAGCGAAATAAGCGAGTCGCTTGGCGGAATCCTCTGGCGTCTCATTGTCATGTCGGGCGCGGGCCCGTCATCCATGCCGTGCGGTGCTGGCTTCGGGAAAGGCGTGGATAGAGGACCTTCCCCGCCACGTAACCATAGCATCGCTCGCTACAGTCCGCGCATGCCCTCAGGGTTTGGGGG
>JAJZEV010000107.1 GCA_021805665.1 Pseudomonadota bacterium | reverse complement strand
AAACGCATGTTCGACGTAAACGAACTCAAAGACAAAATCGCCGTCATCGGCGTCGGCAACACCAAATACGGCAACTTCCCGGAAACCGACGATTACGGCCTCGCCGCGCAGGCGTTCCGGAACGCGGTCAACGATTGCGGAATCGACAAGAACCAAATCGACGGCCTGCTGGTGTCGCGCATTCCGTATTACGCACGTATGGGGGAGGTGCTGGGCATCGACCCGCGCTGGACCGTTACGCTGCCGGGCCACGGGCGCATGTCCGGCATGGGCATTATCGAGGCCGCATCGGCCATCGCCAGCGGGTTGTGCGATTATGCGGTTCTGCTCTACGCGAATATCGGCCGGTCCCGCCGGGTGAACTACGGCGGCGACGAAAGCCCCGGAACCTGGGACCCGTGGGGATTCACCTCCCCCGGCGCCGCTCACGCGATGGCGTTCCGCCGCCACATGGAAATGTACGGCACGACCACGCGCCAACTGGCCGAGGTCTCGGTCGCCATCCGTTATCATGCCTGCCTGAACCCGGACGCGGTGATGCGCAACCCGATCACCATCGAGGACCATGAAAGTGCCCGTTTCATCACTGCCCCGTTACGTCTGTTGGATTACTGCCTGATCAACGATGGCGCGGTCTGCCTGATCCTGACGTCCAAGGAACGGGCGAAGGATTTCAAGAAGCCGCCGGTCATGATTTCCGGCTTCGGCGGGCAGGATTCCTTCAGTTCGTCGTCGATCGCCAATTTCGACATGGATTTCTGGTATCCGGCGATCAGTGCGGCGGGTAAGCAGGCCTATGGTATGGCCGGCCTCGGCCCCAAGGACGTCAACGCCTTGATGTGCTACGATAATTTCTCGCCCACGGTGCTGTTCAGCCTGGAAGGGCTGGGCTTCTGCGGGCAGGGCGAGTCCGGGGCATACGTGGAAGACGGGGCGCTGGCCCTGGGCGGGCGCCTGCCGGTGAATACCGACGGCGGGCACCTGTCCAACTCCTATATGCAAGGCTGGGCCTTGAACGTCGAGGCGGTTCGCCAGCTTCGCGGCGAATGTGGCGCCCGGCAGATCCCGGACTGCGAGGTCGTGCAATATGTGCAGGCCACGCCCTGCACCCGTTCCATCATCTATACGCGCGGCTGACGGAGGATCGTTACCATGAGCTATAACAAACCGCTGCCGCGACTGGACAGCCTGAACAAGCCGTTCTGGGCCGCTGCAAAGGAAGGGAAGTTGCTGTTGCAACATTGCCCCGCCTGCGCCGACACACGGTTTCCGCCGGGTCCGGTTTGCCCGAAATGTCTGGCCGGGGATCAGGACTGGGTCGAATCCTCCGGGAAGGGGACGTTGGAATCCTGGATCGATATGCACCGAGCGTATTGGGATGGGTTCAAGGACGATCTGCCGTACAGGGTTTGCCTCGTGCGGCTGGAGGAAGGACCGGTCGTCGTCAGCAATCTGGTGGACAAGACGGAGAACCCGCGGATGGGCGCCCCGGTCAGGGTGGTGTTCGACGCCGTAACGCCGGATGTGACACTGCCGAAGTTCACGCTGGTGTAGCCGGCCTTACGCCAACCCGTATTCCACCTCCGGCGTATAGACCGATGCCTCTTTTCCCAGTTGGGAACTGAACAGCGTGAAATGCTCCACCGGTACAGGGTCCGATCGGAACAGGTTGTGGGCCTGCACGTAAGATACCAACTTGCCCTCCGGCACGTTGTCCAGCCTGGCCAGCGTGACGTGAGGCTGAAAGCGCCGCCGCTCCGGCTCCAGGCCGCAGCGTTGCAGTGCTGTCTCGATCTTGTTCTGTAAATGATCCAACTGCGGATTGCGCTCCGCCCCCACCCACAGCGCCGTGCTGCGCCCGCCCTTGGCGAAGGTGCCGACGCCCGACAGCGTCAGAGTGAACCCCCGCGTCCGCAGGCTGGCCAGTGCGATGTCGATGTCCTCCGCCCGGTGGCCGGGCGTTTCGCCGATGAAGCGCAGTGTCAGGTGATAATTTTCCGGCGGCACCCAGCGCGCCCCGGGCAGGCCGGCCCCAGCCAGGGCCGAGAGCCGGTCCCGTAACTCCCAAGGCAGATCCAGGGCGACGAACAGTCTCATCCTGTCAACCTTATGCGGGGTGGGCCTCGGCAAGCAACTTTTCCACCAGCGGCAGGAGTCGGGCAACCTCGCGTTTCACCCCTTCGGCATTGGGATGCAACCCGTCGGCCTGGATCAGATCGGGGTGCATCGCCACACCGTCCAGCAGGAACGGATCGTACAACACGCCGGGGCGCTGGCCCAGGCGGTCGAACACCGCCCGGAACGCCCGTTGATAGTCCGGCCCGAGGTTGGGCGGGGCATACATCCCGGTCAGCAGCACCGGGATGTGCCTGGCGGCCAGCGAGTCCAGGATCGCGGTCAGGTTTGCTTCCATGTCCTTCGGGTCCAGCCCGCGCAGGCCGTCGTTCGCGCCCAGTTCCACGATTGCGGCATCGGCGCCGTCCGCCAGCGTCCAGTCCAGGCGCGCTCGGCCCCCCGCGCTGGTGTCGCCCGAAACCGCGCCATCGACGATCGCAACATCCTGGCCGTGCGCTTGCAGCGCCGCCCGCAACCGGGACTCGAAACCGTCATCGTGCGGCAGGCCATAGCCGGCGGTCAGGGAATCCCCCAAAATCAGCAGCCGCGGCGGCGCCGCGAGGGCAGGGGCCACGAGGGCCAAAACCGCTGCCATTGTACACCAGCCCTTTCGCCACCGGGCGGCGTGCCAATATACATGGTCTATGAATATCATTCGCCGCTCTCCGATTTCCGACACGCCGCTGGTGCGGGTCAGGGACCTGACTCTGACCGTGCCGTCCGCCGCCGGACCGGTCAACATATTGCGCGGTGTCGATCTGGATATCGCCAAGGGGGAGGCCGTGGGGCTGGTCGGCCCCTCGGGGTCGGGCAAAACCAGCCTGCTGATGGTGCTGGCCGGCCTGGAACGCGCGACCGCCGGCAGCGTTTCGCTGGATGGACAGGATATCGTCGGGCTGAATGAGGACGCCCTGGCTAAACTGCGACGCGACCGGGTGGGGATCGTCTTCCAGGCGTTCCATCTGATCCCGACGATGACGGCGCTGGAGAATGTCGCCATCCCACTGGAACTGGCCGGCGTGCGCGATGCCAACGACCGGGCACGCGCGGCGCTGGAC
>JAJZEV010000184.1 GCA_021805665.1 Pseudomonadota bacterium | reverse complement strand
CACGTACTCATTCACCCGATTGCCCTGGCGAGCCGCCCATTGCGCATTGACGTGTGCCGGCAGGGCGCCGAAAAGCCCCGCCATGTCCAATACCGCCGCCCCCCGGGTGATCACCGAAGCCCTGGCCGGGCTGCGCGCCCAAGCCATGGGCCTGGCCGAGGCCGCTGGGCTGGTGCCCGATGTTCATGACTTGCGCCCGGCGGCGCCGTGGAAATGGATCCCCGCGAAACTGTGGCCGAATCCGCTGTCCGCCGTGGCCGATGCCGTGCGCGCGCCGTTGCCCGGTCTGGCGATCGGCGCGGGCGGCATGGCCGGTTCGGTTCTGGCCGCGCTGCGGCGCAAATCGGTTCAGGTGGTGCAAGTGCAGCACCCGCGCATGGACATCGGCAAGTTCGACATGATCGTCGTCAACCCGCACGACCAACTGACCGGACCCAATGTGTTCGTATCCCGCACCGCCCTGCACCGCGTCACTCCGCACCGGCTGGCGGTCGAGGCCGAGGCATGGAGAGACCGCTTCGCCCCCCTCCGGCGGCCGCTGGCAGCTGTCCTCCTGGGCGGCAATAACGGCCGGTTCCGGCTGGACCGCGACGTCGGCGTCCGGCTGGCCGCCGATCTGGCCGCGATGGCGGAGCGCGACAAGGTCGGCGTCGTGGTGACGCCGTCGCGCCGCACCGATCCGGCGGTAACGGACCTGATCCGCACCGCGATTGCCCCGTTCGGCGGCTGGGTGTGGGATTTCCAGGGCGAGAACCCATATTTCGGCATGCTGGCGCTGGCCGACGCCATCATCGTGACCCGGGACAGTATTTCGATGATCTCCGAAGCCGCCGCCACGACCGCTCCGGTCATGATCGCCTCGTTGCCCGGATCGTGGCGCCGGGGGGAGATTTTCCTGAAACCGTTGCTGGACGAGGACCGTATCCGCCCGTTCCAGGGCCGGTTTTCCACCTGGAAGGTGGCGCCGTTGAACGATACACCGGAAGCGGCGGCGGAAATGCGCCGCCGGTTGGGACTGTAAGGACAGACATGCTGCGGATTCAGACCTTCGACGCCAGGGCTGGCGGCAACGTCATCTATAAGGCGCTGGCCCACCCGCTCGCCGCCGAGGCAATCGCGCGTCTGTACGACCGGTTGCAAGGTCCGGTGGCATTGTACGACCCGGACGGTATCGCCGATGCGCTGATCGCGATGTATCCCGGCCCGTTCGAGCGGCTGTTCGTCCACGACACCGCCATGGTCGGCGAAAGCCGCGGCGGGCTGACCGCGGAGCCACTGACGCAAATCGGCACCAGCGGCGCCGGCACGATCCTGGTCGCGGCGTTCGACGCGGCCCGCATCGTTGCGCGCATCGCCCATATGATCCCCGCTGGCGCAACCGTCCTGACCCTGGACGAGGTCCGGCTGCCGGACGACATGCTGACGGTTCGCGGCCGCTATCTGGATAAGCTGAACTTCGCCACCAACTTCGCGTTTTTCCGCGATGCGGACGGGATGCACACCCGTCTGGTGTCGGCGAATTACTGGGCGCGGTACGGGGCGTCCGGGGTCAGGCTGTGGCTGCGGCTGTTCGACGCGGACGGCACCGTCCTGGCGTCGTGGGAGCAGGCGCTGCCGGGCGGCGCCGGCGGATTCTCCATCGAAAGCCAGGCCATCCGCGAACGCTTCGGCCCGGGTCCGTTCACCGGCCAGTTGTTCATTCACGCGATCGGCGTTGCCGGCCACGACGTGGTGAAATACGCACTGGACACGTTTGCGTCCGACAATGGCGCATCGCTGTCCTGCACGCATGACGCCAATGCCTGGCCGTCCGACCGCTTCGCCGGTCTGCCCGCGCCGCGCGCCGACGAAAAAGTGGTTCTGTGGCTGCAGAACAGCCACGCCGTGCCGATCCCGCCCGGGACTGTCGCGCTGGACCGCATGGGCGCCGAGGAACCGGTGACCCTGAACCAGCCCATCGGCCCGTTCGCGACCATCGCCATGGATGTGGCCGACTACCTGCCGGGTCTGCACTGGCCCGCGCAGATCGAGGTCCGCACCGGCCGCCACGTCGTGCGGCCCCGGTATGAGGTTGTGCGGAACGACCGTATCCGCATTGCCCACGTCAACGTCGAACGCGACAACCTGCGGCCTGACCCCGGCATCCAAACCCTGTCCGCGGCGATGGGCCGGGGTTACCTGCTGCCCTTCCCGATCCTGCCAAAATCCCGTTTCCGGACGGTGTTCCAGCCGACGCCGATGTCCACAGCGCAGACCGATTTGCCGCTGCGGCTGGATGTGTTCGATGCGGACGGAACCAAGCGCGGCGAACGCTTCCTGGGCTGCCTGCCGCGCAACCACGCCCTGGCGCTGGATATGGACGCATTCGGGGTCGAGCAGGGGCACGGCGAACTGGTTTACGATTTCCGCGACGGCGGGCAGGCCGATGGCTGGATGCATGCGCTGTTCCGCTACGAAGACCGCCGCTCCGGCCACGCCGCCGAGTCCAGCTTCGGTGCGCATATCTTCAACACCGCGATGACCTATCGCGATGAGCCGCAATCCTATTCCGGCCCGCCGCCCGGCCTGTCCACCACTCTGTTCCTGAAGCTGGGCGACCTAACCAGAAACAGCTTTGCCGCATTGATCTATCCCGCGTCCGGCCCCTGGCATCCCGTTTCGGCGACGAAACTGGTCCTGCACGACAGCACTGGCACGCCAGTCGCCGAAGCGGCTGTGCCGATCGCGTGCTCCGGTTCGGCGATGGTCTGGCCGCACAAGGCGTTCGATGAAGCGGCCCTGGCAGCGGCCGGCCCGGGCGGTTATGTGCTGGTGCGCGATCCGACGTGCCGCCTGTTCGGTTACCACGGACTGATGGACGACGCTGGCGGGTTCTCGCTGGATCATATGTTCGGGTTCTGATTGTGGCCACTTTCACACGTTCACGGCAATCCAACCCTGTCAAACCAAGCCTCGCAACGATCTCGATTTTCCGATTGCGGCGGCATGGGCATTTGCGGCAAGAATACGGCGTTGGATATCACGATCTCGGGAAGACACCGTATCGTGCTTTATATTTCTAAAGCACGTCCCGCCCGCGCGTTGCAATTTGTTACAGATAAGGTAAGATCATGCCGCAATCCGCTTCGTTCGCCGTCGAAGAACACGTGCATGGCGAAACCGTCTGGGTCGCGCT
>JAJZEV010000168.1 GCA_021805665.1 Pseudomonadota bacterium | reverse complement strand
GGGGTTTCATATCGCACCTGCGCCGAGATCTTCGCTGTTTCGGTCATTGTGTTTCCTCCGTTTCCCGGGTTTGGATTACCTCCGGCCCCGGACGATAACACGCGCTGCCTAATGGGCTATCGCGAACCGGCCCTTCCAACGGACGCAAGGCCGGCGAGGCCCGTTATGGCGGGTCCAGCGATCTGTTTGGCACGCGGTGCCTTCGCGGCTGGGTCCAGCCAGCGAATTGCGAGCGATTGGCTTACTCTTCGGCGACCTTGGGGTAGCAGCCTCGCGAAGGAAGGGCCTAACGCCGATAAGGAAGGCGATGTCGGAAATGAACGCAGATGAGAGCGGAGCGAATCGGTTTCAGGTAGCAACCGCCGCCACACTACGGCTTCGCCAATGCGCTGATTCCACTAAAATATATGGCATGCGAAACACCGTCATCATCTCCGGTTCGACGAACAAACCCGCCCGCATCGCCGATGAGATCATGGCCACGCGGCGCGCGATAAACCGGCGCCGGCAGGAACTAGCGAATCGCGTTTGGGACGCGGAACTTTTGGAGTCACCTTTCTTTTCTGGCCGTTATGGCGTCGGTGTTCGGTGCGCCTTGTTGGAGGTCGAAGCCGCTGCCGGCCGCGCCGATGGTCCCGTCCCACGATCCAATCAAGGCGCCGGCGGATTTGGTTAGAACGCCGATGGGAATGCCTTGACTCAAGAACCATGCAAAGCCGGGCCTGGCGTAGAGCAGCAGCCGATGGATGAACTAAAGGCCATCCATGCGCTGAACGAGGCACATCGTGCCCACTGCATCGATTACGTCGAACCCCCGGTTCCGAGACTGGGTTTGCTGCCCCGCGAAAGTATCGAATGGCCGGTAGATTCCACCAAACGATACGCGTATTGCCCCGCGCCGCTTAAGCCGGTAGCCGCATCAGGGCCTCGCCGACGCGGATCGTCCGGCCCTCGCGCACGCCCTCGCACAAGTCAAATCCCGCCGGCGCGAACACCACGATGGTCGAGCCATGTTCGAACCACCCCATCTCCTCGCCCTTCGCCACGGTCGCATCGACCGGGAATGTCCGCGCGATCCCGTCATGATCGCGTAAAGGCCGGTCCAGGAACCGCAGCCGGATTCCCGCCACCAAAATCGCCGCCACCGGCACCAGAGTAACCCTGTGCCCGCGCCCCCCCAGCACCGTGCGGACGACCGCGCGCTCGTTCTTGCAGAACAGCCACTCCACCCGCTTCAGCGCGATCGGATTGACGTTCCAGGTGTCGCCAGAGATATGCGTGACCGATTCAACCCGGCAGTCGTACGGCGCATGGAACCGGTGATACATGCTGGATGTCAGCCGCAGAGTCACAAACGTCCCATTGGCGAATTCCCGGGCATGGGCTTCGTCCAGGATCAGGTCCGATAGCGCATAGGGAAAGCCCTTGACCTGAAACACCTGACCATCCCCCACCGTCCCCGCCGCACCGACGATCGCGTCGCACGGGCTGGCCAGCACCGCGGGGTCCATGTCGGTCGGGCGCGCGCCGTCTTTCAGCCGCCGGGTGAAGCAAGCATGCATGCTGGGGAAATCCGTGGTCCTGGCCTCCGACAGGTCCAGGTCGGAGAAGAACTTCCACGCCCCGATCGACAGGTCCCGAACCAGCGGCTGCTCGATCTTGCTGAACCAGCCCACGAACGTCGTCAGCATTCGGCGCGGTATCCGGTTGGTCAGCAGAAAGTTCAGGTCTTCCTGATGTACAATCTTCATTATGCTGGATCGCAGGGTCATGAGATCAGGATCGCTCCACTGAAAGCAGCTTCATGCCCGCTCCGTTCTTCATCGCAGCACTCGGTGGCGCCGCTGTATTGGGCGCCGCCTTTCCCAAAGCCAGGAAGCGCCTGGACCTGTCCCGGGCAAAACACCGTTCGATCGCCGGCCATGCCCGCATGTCGCGGCGCATCGCGGGACTGATTCCGTTCTATGAGTACGACGAGGACGGCTTCTTCCGCTCCGACGACGCCCCCGCGGATATCGCCGCGACCCGGCGCGACGGCTTCATGCGCCTGTCCCGGCTGTTCCAGCATCGTTTCGCCAAGACCAGCGCGTTCACCAAGGACGCGGCGGAGGGAATCTCCGACCTGCAATTCATCAGCGCCTATCGCGTGCCGTTTCAGTACAGCCGCTTCGTCCGTCAGCATCTGTCGGCCGGGTCCTTCCTGGCGTCATCGTCGGGCGTCACGGTGACCGACCTCGATGGAAACGTGTTCTACGATCTGACCGGCGCGTACGGCGTGAACCTTTTCGGATATGATTTCTATAAGGACTGCATCGCCGAGGGCGCCGAACGGGTCTGCGATCTGGGGCCCGTGCTGGGCAGCTACCACCCGACGGTCGCCTATAACGTCCAGCGGCTGCAAGCGATTTCCGGTCTGGACGAAATCTCTTTCCACATGTCCGGAACCGAGGCGGTGATGCAGGCCGTCCGCCTCGCCCGCTACCACACCGGGCGTTCGCATCTGGTGCGGTTCTGCGGGGCGTATCATGGCTGGTGGGGCGACGTTCAGCCCGGTGTCGGCAACCCGACGCCCGCCGACAACACCTATACGCTGGCGGAAATGTCCGAACGCACGCTGCATGTCCTGCGCACCCGAAGCGACATCGCCTGCGTCCTGGTCAACCCGTTGCAGGCGCTGCATCCGAATGCCTCCGCCCCGGCGGATTCAGCCCTGGTCGATTCGTCGCGCAGGGCCGGGTTCGATCGCGCGGCCTACACGGATTGGTTGCGTAAGCTGCGTACGGTCTGCGAGCAGCGGGGCATCGTGTTGATTTTCGACGAGATTTTTGTCGGCTTCCGGCTGGCGCCGGGCGGTGCCAAGGACTATTTCGGCGTTCAACCCGACATGATCACCTATGGCAAGACGCTGGGCGGCGGGCTGCCGATCGGCGTGCTGTGCGGCCGGGCGGCGCTGATGAAACGCTATCGCGACGAACGCCCGGTGGATGTGTGTTTTGCCCGCGGCACGTTCAATTCCCACCCCTATGTCATGGGCGCGATGACCGAGTTCCTGCACCGGCTGGAATCGTCGGAAATCCAGGCGCTGTACGAAGGATTGGATGAACGCTGGAATGGTCGTACCGCTGCACTGAACCGCCGGTTGGCCACCGAGGGCTTCCCGGTCCATATCGACAATCTGTCGTCGATCTGGACAATCAACTATACGCACCCGTCGCGTTACAACTGGATGCTGCAATATTATCTGCGGGCGGAGGGTCTCGCGCTAAGCTGGGTTGGCACTGGCAGGCTGATCTTCAGCCTGAACTACACCGACGAGGACTTTACCGCGGTATCCGATCGTTTCGCTGCCGCGTGCCGAGCGATGCAGCGGGACGGCTGGTGGCGGGCCGACGCGCGCAGCGAAAACAAAGCGATCAAGCGCCGGATTTTGTGGGAAATGTTGAAGCGGCGGTTAAAGCGTTAGCGGGGAAAGGTAATCCCGCCAACACTTTAACGAACCGACCAGCGATGCCGCGCCCGATGTAGCATCGCTGGATAGTCACTAATGCGGCAGGTGTGCGGCTTCTTCGCCCATCTCCTCCGGCAGCGCATCGCGCGGATGCCCTTTCAGAAGCTGGATCGGCGCCTTGTAGTACAGCTTGATATCGTGGAACGGATCGGTCAGGATTTTAGTTGCCCAGACCAATCCGGTCTGCACATCTTCGATGACGAACAACTGCAAGGTGCGGAACAGCAGCCCGCCCACCCCGACTGTCAGCCACAGATACCCAACCTGCCGGACGAATTCCATCGCCGAGGCGGCCGGTCGGAACACCCCGAACAGTGTTGGCTGCCACAGCAGGATCAGCGGCGACAGTGCCCAGATCGCCATCAGCACCACCTTGCGGCGCAAGTTGTATCCGACCTTGATCTCTTCCTTGTAGTCGTGCGTCGCCTGATTGACGTAGTCGTAGTCTTTCGGCTCGAAGAAAAAGTGCCCGGCCTGGCGGCTGGTCATCGACACCAGCCAGCCGATCAAGGAGGCGATGGCCGGATCCTTGAACGACATGGCATAGGCGCCGACGAAGCTGCCCGCGCTCAACAGATGCAGCGACTGGTTCACCCGGCTGTGGTGATAATAACGATGGTCGTCCCATCGCTGCACTTTCAGGAGTTCTAAAAAGCCGCTCATCGTGTTCCTTGTGGGTTGACGTGTCTATCCGAAGCGGGCGCTAATTTTTGACGTAACGAACCAGCCAGAAATGCCCCAGCGGTGGCAGGGCACGCTCTTCCAGCAGGCGCACTGGCGCGCCCTTTGCCCATTGCTCGTATCGCGCCCGGGGAAACTCGGTACGCCACCCCAGCCGGCTGGTAACGGGCATCAGCCATTTCTCGATCGTGCCGCGCAGCCCGGTTTCCGCCCCGATCCGCGTGGTCAGGATGATTTCCCCGCCGGGCCGCACGACACGCGCGAACTCGTCCAGCGCCTTTTCCGGGTGCGGCACCGATGTCACTACATACTGCGCCACCACCACGTCGAAGGACCCATCGGGGTAATCCAGCCGTTCGGCATCGCCAACCGCGATGGCCTCGACATTGGTCAGTCCCAGCCGCTTGACGCGATTTCGGGCCTTTTCGAGCATGGGGGCGGAGATATCGACGCCGACGACGCGGTTTCGCTTGCTGTAGTGTTCCAACCCCAGGCCGGTGCCGACCCCCACTTCGATCACCCGTCCGCCAATGCGTTCGGCGGCTTCGACCGCCACCCGCCGGCCGCGGCTGAACACCGGGCCGAACACCAGATCGTAGATCGGCGCCCAGCGGCCGTATGCTTCCGCGACCTGATCCGTTTCCATGTCTCTTGCTATCGCAACCAAAATTTTTGCCTCCGATCGGTCGATTTTTGTACGATGGGGGCGGATGTCGAACCAGTTAAACAAGTATGACAACGGCCGCCCGGTGGGGCGGCCGATGCCGAAACAAACTCTATGTAATGGGAAAGTTACGAAAAATCAGGCGTTCTTGCCGCTGTACCGCCTGACGCGCAGATCTGCCTGCTCCTTATGCCCGGAAAAATTCTCGATCGCGCACAGCCGCGAGCAGTATTCGCCAATCATCGCCGTGGCCTCCGGGCTGACCTGCTGATATGTTACGGTCTTGAGAAATTTGCCCACCCACAGTCCGCCGGTGTAACGCGCGGCCTTCTTGGTCGGCAGCGTGTGGTTGGTCCCGATCACCTTGTCCCCATAGGCGACATTGGTTTCCTTTCCCAGGAACAGCGCGCCGTAGTTGGTCATCCGCTCCAGGAACCAGCGCGGCTCCCGCGTCAGCACCTGCACATGTTCGGATGCGATCCGGTCGGCTTCCGCCACCATTTCCTCGTCCGTATCGCACAGGATCACCTGTCCATGGTCGCGCCACGCAACCGAGGCGATGTCGGCCGTCGGCAGCACGGTCAACTGCCGGTCGATTTCCGTCTGGATGCCCTCGGCGATCTTCCGCGACGTCGTCAGCAGCACCGAAGGGGAGGTTGGGCCGTGTTCGGCCTGTCCCAGCAGATCGGTGGCGCACATTTCCACGTCGGCGGTGTCATCGGCGATAATCAGCGTCTCGGTCGGGCCGGCCAGCAAATCGATCCCGACACGGCCGAACAATTGCCGCTTGGCCTCGGCGACGAACGCGTTGCCCGGACCCACCAGCATATCGACCGGCGCGATCGTCTCCGTGCCCAGCCCCATCGCGGCGATCGCCTGGATGCCGCCCAGCAGATAGATTTCATCCGCGCCCGCCAGCGCCATGGCGGCAACCGTGGCGGCGGGTGGTACCCCGTTCAGCGGCGGCGTGCAGGCGATCACCCGCTTCACGCCCGCGACCTTGGCCGTCAGCACCGACATATGCGCCGACGCCACCATCGGATACCGCCCGCCCGGCACATAGCAGCCGACGCTGTTGACCGGGATGTTCTTGTGCCCAAGCCGGATGCCCGGCAGCGTCTCGACCTCGATATCCTTCAGCGCGTCCTTCTGCGCCAGGGCGAAGCGGCGGATTTGCGCCTGGGCGAACTTTATGTCCTCGATCACCTGCGCGGGCAGGCTGTCCATCAGTGCCTGGATTTCATCCGCACTCAGCCGGAACGACGCAGGCTCCCATTTATCGAATTTGGCCGACAGCTCCCGCACCGCCGCATCGCCCCTGGTGCCGATATCGTCCAGAATGGCTTCCACCGTCTGGCGGACCTTGCGGTCGGCTTCTGTCTTCTCGGCCTCGGTGGCGCCGTGCTTCAAAATTTGAATCATGTGTGTGCCCTCTCGCGGAAAGCAGGCGCGATAGGCGGACTGCGCGATTTCCGCAAGGTTCCGGACGCGCGCTTCAGGTAACCGCGGGTTCCCCGGCGGCGGCCACCCGCACCGGCGCCGCCGGACGCAGCGCCAGCGCCGCCCCCAGCAACATCAACGCCATCCCCGCCGCGTCGCCCCAATCCAGCTTCTCGCCGAAGAACGAACTGCCGATCGAAACCGCGATCACCGGGGAGATGAAGGCATAAGTCCCCGGCTTGCTCGCCCCCCAGTCGCGGACCAGCAGGAAATACATCGTCGTGGACATCAACGCCCCCGGCACCAGCAGATACAGCCACGCCAGGAAAGCCGGCCATCCCCAATGGAAATGCATCGACTCCCAAGCCCCCGGCTCGATCGCCAGCGCGGAGATCAGCAGCACCAGCCCGCCGATCAGGTCCGTCAGGCCAGCGAGTTGCACCGGCTCCAGCGTCCGCATGATCGGCCGCGTCATCACCGACCCGGCCGCGTAGCACAGGCACCCCACCGTTACGCCCGCCGCCCCGATCATCTCCCAAGCATCCAACGTCCCGGCCAACGCGCTCGGTCCGAACAGCGTCAGCACCCCGGCGATTCCGACCCCCATCGCGCCCAGCCGGCGAGGATTGAACCTCTCCTGCCCCGCGAAGGCGGCGAACGCGATCAGCGCCATCGGCGTCAGTGCCGAACTGATCACCGCCGCCAGCCCCGCGGTGATGTATTTCAGCCCGTACAGTTGGATGATCTGGTTCAGCGTGATCAGAATCACCGACACGAACACCAGCCGGGGGATCAGCCGCGGCGGCGGCATGACCCGCTGGCCGCGGAACCGCCGCACGCCCAGCAGGATCGCACCCGCCAGCGTCCAGCGCAGCCCGGCGAAAATGCCGGGTGAAACGGTCTGGATACCGATTTTCATCGCCAGCCAGGTCGTACCCCAGACAAAGCAAATAAAGACGAACATCGCGCGTTGCGACGTGGTGGTGGTGTTCATGGACGGTGCGGAGGTTCCCTTGCCCGGGCGGATCGGTAGCGCATCCGATGGCCACGATGTCACGCCGAACCGGCATGGCCGGTCTGCGTCGGGCGGCCGCGTGCCAGGCTCTTGGACGGCCGGCATTTGCCGGAATAGGGTATTGCCAAACCAAGGATCGGGGGTTCTCGTATGGCCTGGCGTATTGGCGTCGATTCGGGCGGAACCTTCACCGACGTTTGTCTGTTCGATGACCGGACCGGCTCGGTCGTGGTCTGGAAAGTGCCCTCCACGCCCGACGATCCATCCCGGGGCATAGCCGAGGGCGTCGAACAGGGCATTGCCCGCGTTGGCGCGCGCCCTGCCGATGTCGGCTATTTCGGCCACGGCACCACGGTGGCAACCAACGCGCTGATCCAGCACCGCGGCGCCAAAACCGGCCTGATCGTCACCGACGGTTTCCGCGACCTGCTGGAAATCGGTCGCCAGAAGCGTCCCGATCTATACGACAGCCAGGTGGATAAGCCGCCCATTCTGGCCACCCGCGATCTGCGCATCGAAATCCCCGAACGCATCCGCCACGATGGGTCGGTCGAAATCCCGTTGGACGAAGCCGCGTTGCGCGCCGCCGTGCGCCAACTGCGGGCCGCCGGGGTGGCATCCGTCGCCATCTGCTTCCTGTATGGCTTCGTCGCCGAAAGCCACGAAGCACGCGCTGCCCAGATCCTGGCGGAAGAATTCCCCGAAGCGTTCGCCAGCATTTCCCACATCGTGGCACCGGAGTTCCGCGAATTCGAGCGGATGTCCACCGCCGTTGTGAACGCCTACCTCGGCCCCGTCATGCAGACATATATACGCCGCCTTACCGGCCGGCTTGGCGCGATTGGCCTGCCGGTTCCGCCGCACCTGACCCAGTCCAACGGCGGCGTCATCGGCTTCGACCAGGCCGCGCGCCTGCCCGTCCGCACCGTGCTGTCCGGACCGTCCACCGGTGTCATCGGCGCCCGCGAGGCCGGACGTCAGGCCGGATTGACCGAACTGATCGCTTTCGACATGGGAGGCACCAGCAGCGACGTCGCGCTGCTGTCCGGCGGAGAATGCCGGCTGGCCAGCGAGGCGGTGGTCCATGGCTACCCGATCAAGGCGCCGATGCTGGACATCCACACCGTCGGCGCCGGCGGCGGCTCGATCGCCTACGTGGACAACGGCGGCCTGCTGAAGGTCGGCCCGCGAAGCGCCGGTGCCGATCCCGGCCCGGTCTGTTACGGGCACGGCGCCACCGAACCCACGGTCACCGACGCGAATGTCGTGCTGGGAACATTGAATCCATCGTTTCTGTTAAACGGGCGCATGGCGATCCGCCGCGACCTCGCCGTCGAATGCGTAACGAATCTGGCGGCGCGGCTTGGTTTGGAAACGATGCAGACCGCGCAGGGGATCGTCTCGGTCGTCACCGCCAATATGGCCCGGGCGATTCGAGTCATTTCGGTTCAGCGCGGCTACGATCCCCGCGACTACACCCTGGTCGCGTTCGGCGGCGCTGGCCCGCTGCACGCCGCCCGCCTGGCCAGGGAGTTGGATATCAGCCGTATCCTGGTCCCGGTTTCACCCGGGATTCTTTGCGCGATGGGCCTGCTGCTGACAGACCCGCGCACCGACCTGGCCCTGACCCGGCTGACTCTGCTGAACGAAGCTGCCGCTGTGGTGCTGCAAGATGCCTTCGCGACCCTGACCGCCCGTGCCGAATCCTGGTTTGAAAACGAGTCCATCCCGCCGGACGCCCGGCAAATCGTCCGCACGGTGGACATGCGCTACGCAGGTCAGAACTATGAATTACCCATCACACTCCCCAGTGCCCCCGGGATAACCGCCCTGGCCGCGGCGTTCATCGCCGCCCACCAGCGGCTCTACGGCTTCGCGCCCGACGACGAACCCATCCAACTCGTCACGTTCCGTGTGGAAGTATCCGCCATCGTCCCAAAGGCAGCCTTCTCCGCCCGGCCCGACGCCGGCCCCGACGCCTCCGCCGCCATCGCCGGTCGCCGCTTCGTCTGGCTGCCCGAAGCCGGCGGCTCGGTGCAGACCCCGATCTACGATCGCGCCCGGTTGCGCCCGGGCAACATCGTCCAAGGCCCGGCCATCGTCGAACAAATGGACGCCACCACCCTGGTCCTGCCCGGCATGACCGCACGCGTGGAGCCCTATCTGAACCTGATCCTGGAGTCAGCCGCATGATCGATCCCATCACCGTCGAGGTGATCGGCAGCGCCCTGTTCTCCATCGTCGAGGAAATGGGCGAGGCGCTGATCCGGGCGTCCTATTCCACCAACATCAAGGAACGCCGCGACTGCTCCACTGCGCTGTTCGACACGGGCGGCAAAACCCTTTGCCAGGCAGAGCATATTCCGGTTCACCTGGGCAGTTTCCTGGATCTGATCCCGCACATCATAAAGCGCCACCCGATCGCCGATATCCAGGCTGGCGACGTCTTCTGCGGCAACGACGCCTATGAAGGCGGCGGCACCCATCTGCCCGATATCGTACTGGCCGAACCGGTGTTCTTCGACGGCGCGATAATCGCCTGGGCAGTCAATCTGGCGCACCACGCCGATTTCGCCGATCGCGGCCATGCCCACATCTATCAGGAAGGCCTGCGCATTCCCCCGATACGCCTGTATCGCGCCGGGGTTCTGCAGCAGGACATCCAGGCCCTGATCCTGCTGAATTGCCAGGTCCCGCGTGAACGAATTTCGGATTTTCGCGCGCAGATGGCGGCCAACCGCCTGGGCGTGCAGCGGTTGCAAGGCCTGTGCATGAAATACGGCCGGGAAACGGTCCTGGGTGCGGGTGCCGCTCTGCAGGATTACGCCGAACGCAAGATGCGCGCGGGGATCGCTGCTATTCCCGACGGCACCTACCGCTTCGCCGACCGTTACGACTGCCCGGAGATCGATGGTGAACTGGACCTGAGCTGCGAAATCGCCGTCATGGGGGATTCGATGCATCTGCATTTCGAGGCCCCCACACAGGTTCGCGCCGGACTCAACATGACCATGACCGCGCTGCTGTCCACGGTGTATTATGCCGTCAAGGCAATCGCCGATCCCACCATCCTGCCGAACGCCGGCCTCGCCCGCCCGCTGACGGTGTCCGCTCCATCGGGCACCATCGTGAACTGCACTCATCCAGCGGCAGTGAACGGCCGGCTGTCGCTGTGCCAGCGCGTCGTCGATCTGATCTTCGGTGCCCTGGCCCCCGCCGTGCCCGATAAAGTCACCGCCGCTTCGAACGGCGCCTGCTTTTCCATCACCTTCGCCGGCCGCCAGCCCGGGGACAACGCGCTATGGGTCTATCTGGAAACCATCGGCGGCGGCTCCGGTGCCCGGTTCAACAAAGACGGCCTGGACGGGGTGCATGTCCACATGACCAACACCTCTAACCTGCCGGTGGAAGCGCTGGAGATCGAGTATCCGCTGACGCTGATGCGATACGAACTCGTCGCTGGCTCTGGCGGTGGCGGCCAGTATCGGGGCGGAATGGCGATCCGCCGGGTCTATCGCGCCGACCACGATTGCCATGTGCGGGTGGACGGTGCGCGGATCCTGAACCCGCCATGGGGGCTGAACGGCGGCCGTCCCGGCGGCAAGGCGTCCATCGCTGCCTCCGTACCCCTGAACCACGGGGCCGCCATGCTGCGAGCAGGCGACTGGATCGCCGTCGTCACCGGCGGTTCCGGCGGCTACGGCGACCCCGCCCTGCGCGACGCCGAAGCGGCGGAGGCCGACCGCCGGGAAGGCCGGCTCGCCGCGGACTGATCCCGGCGGCGGCGGCGGCCGGGACCGGTTTTGGTGGCCAAAGACCCGCCATCCTCGCCGTTCCATTACCCAATGAACGCTTCGACGGCAGGCGGGAGTAGCCCATACCGCGGTTTTCAACCCGGCCATTTACCGTTTGTTAAGCAACCTGCCGTAGCATCCGGTCGAATCGCAACCGCAAGAAGCCCTCCATGCCGCAGGTCCGGATATCGCCGCCAACAGATGCAATCGTGACCGCCCTGGCCACCGCGTGGGAGGTCGTCGATTTCGGCATCGTTCTGCTGGATGCCGGCCTGACAGTGCAGGCCGTCAACCGCGCCTTTACCAGGATGGCTAACCTGCCGCCCGGCCTGCTCGAGTCCCGGCCCCGGTTTCGCGATCTGGTCGATCATGCCGTGACGAACGATCTCTACGATGTGCCGCCTAACGCCTTGCCGGTGTACCTGCGTGCGCTCGACAAGGAGATTCGCCTCGGTTCCGCCGCTCCGAGGCGAATCAAACTGAAGGACGGACGCCGCATGGTCTTCCGCTGCGCGGTGGCGCCCCACGACTGGCGCATCCTGACCTATGTCGATATCTCTCGCGAACTGCGGCTGGCATCTGCCGAGGCCGCGGAACGTGCCGGCGTCGATGCCCGCTTCAACAGCGAAACCATGGAGAGCCAGGCAACGTACCTCGCCGCCCTGGCCGAGGCAGCGGCGGAAAGTGCTGAACGGGCCGAGATATCCCGCATTCTGCTGGAGAAGGAAATCGCCGAACGTCGGCAAATCGAAATAAAACTGCGTATCCTGGCGACCACCGACGGCCTGACCGGCGCCTTCAACCGTTCGGAATCCATCGCCGCGGCCCACCGCGCATTCCAGGATGCCAGGCAATCGCGCCGCGACCTGACACTGGTGATGGTCGATGTGGATCACTTCAAGGCCATCAACGATTGCCACGGTCATGCCGGCGGCGACCACGCGCTGCGGCATCTGGTTGACGTGCTGCGCGCCGGCCTCCGCGATCAGGACTTCGTCGGCCGCCTGGGCGGGGAGGAGTTTCTGATCGCGCTGCCCGGTGTCCCGCCGGAAACCGCCGGCTCTATCGCCGAGCGGCTGCGCCGACGCGTCGCGGAATCCCCCCTGACCTTCGGCGACCGGTCGATTGCCCTGACCGTCAGCATGGGCGCTGCCAGCCTGAGCAGCGGCGACGCATCCGCCGAAGCGGTCATCCTCCGGGCGGACGGGGCGTTATACAGGGCGAAGGCGGCGGGAAGGAACCGGCTGGAACTGGCGCTTCACGCCGAAGCCGCCTGAACCCCCAGCCGCCCGGCCATCTCCTGAATGAACTGCCACGCCACGCGGCCGGACCGCGCACCCCGCGTCACCGACCATTCCACCGCTTCGGCATGCAGTGCCTCGGGCGAGATCGGCAGGCCCAGATCGGCGGCATATCCGTCGATCATCGCCAGGAACGTCGGCTGGTCGCAGTTATGGAAGCCCAGCCACAGTCCGAACCGGTCGGACAACGACACCTTCTCCTCGATCGACTCGTTGGGATTGATCGCGGTGGAGCGTTCGTTTTCGATCATGTCGCGCGGCATCAGGTGCCGGCGGTTGGACGTGGCATAGAACAGCACATTGTCCGGCCGGCCCTCGATCCCGCCGTCAAGCACGGACTTCAGCGCCTTGTAGTCTGCATCCTCCTTCTCGAACGACAAGTCGTCGCACAGGATCAGGCAGCGGCGCGTTTCCGCCCGCATCAGGTTCAGCAGATCGGGCAGGGTGCGGATATCCTCGCGATGGATTTCGATCAGCGCCAGGCAGCCGGGATTGTCCCGGTTCGCCACCGCATGGGTCGCCTTCACCAGCGAGGACTTGCCCATCCCGCGCGCGCCCCACAGCATGGCATTGTTGGCCGGCAGCCCACGGGCAAAGCGCAGCGTGTTTTCCACCAGGATGTCCTTCTGCCGGTCCACCCCGCGCAGCAGCCCGATATCGACGCGGGAGATTTTCCGCACCGGCGCCAGATGCGCGGGCGAGGGGTGCCAGACGAACGCATCCGCCGCCGTCAGGTCCAGCGCGTTCGGCGGCGGCGGCGCCAGCCGCTCCAGCGCTGCCGCGATGCGGGTCAAAAGGTCGAGCGAAATCTGTTCCATACGGCTGATATTCCAAACACGGCTTGCCGTTTGAAGACGGCGCTTGACGAAAGAGGGGCGGAAACTATGGTCCGGCCCGCTGCATCGCAAGGACCCGCGCCGTTATGAACCCGTTTTCCCTGATTTCCCCGGCCTATGCGCAGGATGCCAGCGGCATCATGGCGAGTGCGACTCAGTTCGCACCCCTGGTCCTGATCTTCGCCGTGTTCTATTT
>JAJZEV010000212.1 GCA_021805665.1 Pseudomonadota bacterium | reverse complement strand
GCCAGGACGCTTTTGGCCAGGATGTTGCGTTGAACCTGGCTGGATCCGCCGTAAATCGTGAACGCGCGGCAGTCGAGGAACGGGTAAAGGATATCCATCGTCTCGCCATCGATCTGCACTTCGCCCGTCAGGGTCCCAAGATCGTCGGCCGCTTCCACCATCAATTCGGTGACGCGCTGACAGGTTTCCGTTGCCCAGACCTTCAGCACGGAGACTTCGGAGCCGAAACTGCCACCGGTTCGCATGATTTGCGCGAACCGCTCGTAAGCCGAGGCGCCGTCAAGCACGTCCATGGCGATTTGGTTGAACCGCGCGGCAAACACCGGGTCTTTCATCTTGCCGGTAGCCTGCGCGAGGCGTTCCAACCGTATCAGGGCGATCGTCGATTGGCGGGGCGAGCCTGACCAGATCCGCTCAAATCCCAGCAAGGTCTTGGCGATCTGCCAACCGTCGTTAAGGGCGCCAACCAGATTGGTTCGCGGTGTCCGCACATTGTCGAGGAATACTTCGCATAATTCCTCGTGGCCGGCGATGTTGCGGATAGGGCGGACGGTGACGCCGGGCTGGCGCATGTCGATCAGCAGAAAACTGATGCCGGCCTGTTTCCTGACGGTTTTGTCCGTGCGCACCAGTGCGAACATATGGTTGGCGTCGAAGGCAACACTGGTCCAGATTTTCTGTCCGTTGACGATGAATTCGTCGCCTTCCAGGCGTGCCTCGGTGCGCAGGCTGGCGAGATCGGAACCCGCATTCGGTTCCGAATACCCCTGGCACCACAGATGTTCCCCAGAAACGATCTTGGGCAGGAAGCGTCGGCGCTGCTCGTCGGACCCGCGGGCAATCAGCACCGGCCCCAGGTTCATCAACCCCTGGTCCATCACGCGCGGTGCGCCGCCGCGCTCCAACTCCTCGACATAGACCAGCATCTTGGACGGCGACAGGCCCTTGCCGCCCCATTCCACCGGCCAGCCCGGCACCAGCCATCCGTTGCGCGACAGTGTCATGTACCAATCGCGAACCTCGGCCCAGCGGGGCCGGCGGTTCAGGTGCCGCAGGCCGGGCGGCACCCGGGTTGCGATGAAATCCGCTATCGCCTGGCGGAAGTCATCGTCGCTCACCGCGTTCCAGTCTTGTGGGGTGGGCATCTCCGCGACCTCACTGGCCCCGATAGACGGGCTTGCGCTTTTCGATGAACGCCATCGTGGCTTCGTGGTGGTCCTTCGAATTGATCGACAGCATCTCGTAACCGATCGAAGCATCCAAAATTAGATTGAGCTGGTGCTTGATCCATTTGTTGACCGACAGCTTGGTCCAGCGCACGGCGAGCGGCGGCAGTGCATTGAGTTCCTCGGCCATTTCCATCGCGCGTGCCATGACCTGATCGACCGGCACCGCGTGGTTCAGCAGGCCCAGCGAACAGGCTTCGGCGCCGCTGATCAGCTTGCCGCGCATCAGAAATTCCTTTGCCCGGGCCGGCCCCACCAGCAGGGGCCAGATCACCGCGCCGCCATCGCCGGCCACCAGACCGACCTTGACGTGCGAATCGCCGAATTTGGCACTGTCGGCGATAATCGCTACATCGCAGAACAGGGCCAGGGTCGCACCCAGGCCGACCGCGTCGCCATTGACCGCGGCGATGATGGGTTGGCCGACCTCCAGGATATTCTGGAACATGCGGCGCGTGGCCGCGGGAATTTCCAGCGAATACTGCCAACCCTCGTCGGTGCCGAAGCGGCTGGCCATGCGCTTGATGTCCCCGCCCGCCGAAAAGGTCTGGCCGGCGCCGGTGAACACAATAACGCCCACCTCGCGATCGGACGCCAGATCGAGCCAAACCTGCTCCAACTCCGCGTGCATCTCCGCGTGGATGGCGTTGCGCTTATCCGCCTGGTTCAGCGTCAGCGTCGCGATGCCGCTGTCCCGTTGGACGGTGAGATAGCGGTAGCGTGCGTAATCGATCGTCATGCCGGTTGATCCTTGCTCTACAGTCATGGTTGTGTACTGCCGGTACGCCGTGTTTCGACAAAACGGCGCCAGGGGGCGGTTTACAGCGGGCGGTTTACAGCGGGCGCAGCAATGGGCACGCACTTTCGGTCGCCGGGCGCCAGGTCTCGCCGGGCGGGATACTGCTGACGATCTGGAAGATATCGTTCGCGTCGCGAGAGTCCCCGGGCGACTTCACCCGGGCCAGATAGGCCGGCCGCATGACCTGCCCGTCTTCCCGGATGGTTGCGCCATCCACCGTGAAATCCTTCACCGGCATCCGGCGCATCGGCTTCGCCGCGTCCTCGCCGCGGGTGCTTCCGGCCGCCTGAACCGCCTTCAGGTAGTGCGTCGCCGCGCTGTAGCCGGACGCCTGCTGCCAGTTCGGCGCGACGCCCTTGTGGGCAGCCATGAAGCGCCGGGCGAAGGCGCGCGTGCCGTCGTTCGTGTCCCAGTAGAACGGCGTCGTCAATAGCGTGCCCTGTGCCGGCTCCAGGCCCGCCGATGCGACTTCGTTGAAGCCGGAAGCGAGCGAAACCACCGTCTGGCCATCGCGGCCAATGCCGAATTCGTGCGCCTGCTTCATCAGATTCGTCCAATCGGTCCCGCCGCAGGCGAAGCCGACGGCTTTCGCGCCCGACGCCTGCGCCTTCAGCAGGTAACTCGACAGGTCGGAACTGTTGAGCGGAAAGGCCGCCGACCCGAGGAAGCGGCCGCCGGCCTTGGTGACAAACGCCTCGGTTTCCTGCCGCAGGGCGTGGCCGAAGGCGTAATCGACATTGACGATGTACCAGGTCGTCAGGCCCGCCGTCATCGCCGCATTGGTGACCGCGCGCACCGAGGCATAGGTATCGAAGCCGAACTGGAAACTGGTCGCCTTGCACGATTGGCCGGTCAGCGCGGCGCTCATGCTGCCGGCGATCAGCAGGATACGATTGCGGTCATGCACCAGGTCGGCGGCGGCCAGCGTGATGGAAGACGCCGACCCGCAGACGATGGCCTGGACGTCTTCGTCGTCGAGCCATTTCCGCGCGATGCCCAGCCCCACGTCGGGCTTGTTCTGGTCGTCCGCGGAAATGACGCTGACCGGACGCCCCAGCACTGTACCGCCGAAATCCCGCACGGCCATCTGGACCGCGAGCAGCAGGCCCGGGCCGGTGTCGTCCGCATAGACGCCCGACATGTCGCAGAGTACGCCGATCTTCACCGGC
>JAJZEV010000300.1 GCA_021805665.1 Pseudomonadota bacterium | reverse complement strand
GCCTATGCCGGCTTCACCAACGAACCGGCGATCCGGCTGGCGGAGAAAATCGTCAGCCTGGCCTACGACAACATGGCGGCGGTGTATTTCACCACCGGCGGCGCGGAATCCAACGAAAGCGCATTCAAGTTCGCCCGCTATCACTGGAAGCGGATGGGCAAGCCGGACAAAGTGAAGGTCATCTCCCGCCGCTACGGCTATCATGGCGTGAGCATGGCGGCGATGAGCGCCACCAGCCTGCCGAACTACCAGAAGATGTTCGGCCCGATGGTGCCCAACTTCCTGCAGGTGGCGCCGCCGTATCCGTTCCGCTGGCCGGGCAACGGCGATGCCGGCATCGGCGCGGCAGACGCAGTGGAGGAAGCCATCCTGGCGGAAGGCGCCGATACCGTCGCCGCGATCATCGCCGAACCGGTTATGGGCTCGGGCGGGGTGATCGTGCCGCCCGCGACATACTGGCCGCGCCTGCGGGAAATTTGCGACCGCCACGGCGTGCTGATCATCGCCGATGAGGTCATCACCGGGTTCGGCCGCACCGGCCAATGGTTCGGGTTGGGCCATTGGGGCGTGAAACCCGACCTGATGTCGTTCGCCAAGGGCGTGACCTCCGGCTATCTGCCGCTGGGCGGGGTGATTATCTCCAAGCACATGCACGAAGTCATTCTGGACGCCCCGCCAGAGGAAAAATTCATGCACGCGGCCACGTATTCCGGCCATCCCACCTGCTGCGCCGTCGGGCTGGCAAACATCGAAATCATCGAAAAAGAGGGCATGGTCGAACGCGCACAGGTGCAGGGCGACCGCTTCCGGGCGGGGCTGCAAACGCTGCTGACACTGCCAAACGTCGGCGAAGTGCGCGGCATCGGCATGCTGGCCGCGATCGAGCTGGTCGAGGACAAGGGCAGCAAGGCACCGGCCAAGGGTCTTGGCGCCAAAGTGGTGGCCGAGGCGGCAAACCGCGGACTGATCCTGCGGCTGCGCGGGGCATCGGACGGACCGCCGGCCAGCGGCGACACGCTGTGCTTCGCACCGCCGCTGCCGACGCCGGAGGCGACGCTCGACCGCATCGTGCAAATCGTCGGCGAGTCCATCCAGGCGGTGACGTAACACACCGATGGCGGGATGTTGGGTAAGGTTCGCGGCCATCGGGGCGCTGATGCTTCCGATGGCCGGACATCGTGCCGGCGCGGCCTCCCTGCCTCCGACCGAATCGACCACCGGCCTTGTCGTTTCGGCTCAGCACCTTGCGGCCGAGGCCGGCGCCGAGATGCTGCGCCGGGGCGGCAATGCGATCGATGCCGCCGTCGCGGTCGGCTATGCCGAGGCGGTGGTAAACCCCTGCTGCGGCAATATCGGCGGCGGCGGCTTCCTGACCGCGCATCTGGCGGATGGGCGGGACATCTTCATCGACTTCCGGGAAACCGCGCCGGCTTCGGCATCGCGCGACATGTACCTCGATGCGGCCGGACAAACCGTGCGCGGCGCCAGCCTGTACGGCTGGAAAGCAGCGGCAGTGCCGGGTTCGGTGCTGGGGCTGGACACCGCGCTGACCCAATACGGCACCCTACCCCGTTCCATCGTCATGGCCCCGGCCATCCGCCTCGCCCGGGATGGCTTCATCCTGAGGGCAGCAGACGCGGACATCCTCGCCTATGGCGCCAAACTGCTGCGCCGCGATCCCGCGGCGGCGCACATCTTCCTCCATGCGGACGGATCGGCGTTGCAGGCGGGCGACCGATTGGTGCAGGCCGACCTCGCCCGGACCTTGCAGTCCATCGCCGACCGGGGGCCGGACGCGTTCTACCAAGGCCATATCCCCGAGGCCGTCGCGGCCGCGTCCGGGGACATGCTGACGGCGGCGGATTTCGCCCACTATCGCGTCACCGTCGATGCGCCGCTGGAATGCACCTATCGCGGCTACCGGGCGCTGTCCGCCCCGCCGCCATCCTCCGGCGGCGTAACCCTTTGCGAGACGTTGAACATCCTGGAAGGCTTCGACCTGCGCGGCATGGGGTTTCATTCCGCCGAGTCCGTGCACGATATCGTCGAAGCCCTGCGGCTGAGCTTTCGTGACCGCAACACCACCCTGGGCGACCCGGCGTTCGTCGAAAACCCGCTGACGCGCCTGCTGTCGAAGCACTATGCCGCCCGGTTGCGCGCGACAATCGGTGACAAGGCCACGCCGTCGGCCAGTCTGGCCGCGGCGGCGCCTGAAAAGCCGGAAACCACCCATTACTCGATTATCGATAAGAACGGCGGTGCGGTCGCGGTCACTTATACCATCAACGGGGCATTCGGGGCGGGCGTCATCGCGGGCGATACCGGCTTTCTGATGAACGACGAGATGGACGATTTCACCACTGAACCGGACACCGCCAACCAGTTCGGGCTGGTGCAGGGGCAGGCGAACACCATCGCCCCCGGCAAGCGGCCGCTGTCATCCATGGCCCCGACCATCGTGATGAAGGATGGTGCGGTGGCGATGGTCGTCGGTTCCCCGGGCGGCCCGCGGATCATCACCGCGACACTGGAAACGATCCTGAACGTGCTCGACTATGGGATGAACGCGCAGGAGGCGGTGGATGCGCCGCGCCTGCATCATCAAATGCTGCCGGACGTCGTGTTCGCCGAACGGTTCGCGCTGTCGCCCGACACAAGCGCGCTGCTGGAGCGGATGGGATACCGGATCCAGGAACAAAGGCCTTGGGGCGCGGTGGCCCTGATCGTCTCAGGCGCGCTGAAGCCCGCCGATCCGAACGCTGCCGCCGCCGACAGCACGGTGGGACATGCGGCGGCGGCGGGCGTGTATTTCGGCGCCAATGACTCGCGCCGGCCAGCGGGCGTGGCGCTCGCGCCATAGCATCCGGCCTGCCGGCGGGGCCGCCCAACCCGTTACCCCGGAATACGCACCATCATCGACGAAATGCCATGCACGAACGCCGAGAACACCCGCTTCGGTTCCTCGACCAGTTCGATCACTGGGAATCGTTTCATGATCTCTTCCCACAGGATCGTCAGTTGCAGTTCGGCGAGCCGGTTACCGACGCACCGGTGGATACCGAACCCGAAGGACAGATGCTGCCGCGGACGCGCGCGATCGATGATGAAGCGATCGGGGTTCTCGATCGACTCATCGTCGCGGTTGCCGGAGATATACCACATCGCCAGCTTGTCCCCGGCGTGGATCGTCTTGCCGCCCAGTTCGTAGTCGGCCACCGCCGTCCGGCGCATATACGAAAGCGGCGTCTGCCAGCGGATGATCTCCGGCACCATGTTCGGGATCAGGCCGGGATTCTCCCGCAGCTTGCGGTATTCGTCCGGGTGCTTGTTCAAAGCCCACAGGCCGCCGCTGATCGAATTGCGCGTCGTGTCGTTGCCGCCGACGATCAGCAGCACGCAGTTCCCCATGAACTCCATCGGGTCCATGTTCCGCGTCGCCTCGCCATGTGCCAGCATCGAAATCAGGTCGTTGCCGCCGGGCCTGTTCACCCGTTCGTTCCATAGCCCCATCATCGCCGCGGCCATTTTCTTCAGTTCGTTGAACCGTTCTTCCTCGGTTTTCACCAGGGCGTTCGGGTCCTTGAAGTTGGCGGTGGCCACGTTCGACCAATAGGTCAGGTCGCGCCGCCTTTCGAACGGGAAGTCGAACAGGGTGGCCAGCATCTGGGTCGTCAATTCGACCGACACATGCTCCACCCAGTCGAACGGTTCGTTGCGCGGCAGACCGTCCAGGATTTTCGCCGCACGCTCGCGGATTGTGCCGGCCATCGTCGCCAGGTTGCCGGGTGCGACGATCGGCGCGACCACCAGCCGCTGCACATCGTGCTTCGGCGGGTCCATGGCAATGAACATCGCCAACTTATACTGGGTCTCCTGATCCAGCAGGGTGATCCCGGACGCCGAGGAGAACACCTGCGGGTTCGTCTCCACTTTCATGATGTCTTTGTATTTGGTGATCGACCAGTAGGGGCCGAACTGGCTGTCGGCGGTGTAATGCACCGGATCGTCGCGCCGCAGCCTGGCGAACCAGTCGGGCCAGACGTCGTCCTGGAAGATGCGGGCATCCGACACGTCGATTTGGTCGATCGGCATGGTCCAGGGGTTGCCTAAAGCCTCATGGCTGACGGGCGCGTTCATTTCTTAGTCTCCCTTTGCTTGCTTATTGGGCACGTTATCGATCTGGGCCGGGCGGTGCAAACCGCAAATGCCGGGGGCCTCAAGGCCCGGGGGGAAGTCCGCTCCGACGAAATACCCCGCCGCTGTGGACAGAAGCCGAACCACGCGTCACGCTTGGCCCCTGACACCGGAACGGATCGACCATGCTGCCTGACTCCACCTTGATCGAAGCTGAATCTCTGTTGGCGGCCTGCCGAACGAAGGGGATTATGCTGGCAACCGCTGAAAGCTGCACGGGCGGGCTGATCGCCGCGGCACTGACCGCCATCGCCGGATCGTCCGACGTGGTGGACCGCGGCTTCGTCACCTACTCCAATCAGGCGAAGAATGAGATGATCGGCGTGCCGTTGCCGCTGATCGAGGCCCTGGGCGCGGTCAGCGAACCGGTCGCGGCCGCCATGGCCGAGGGAGCATTGCTTCGGTCGCGTGCGACGATCGCGGTGTCGGTCACCGGGGTGGCCGGCCCCGGCGGTGGCAGTGCGGAAAAGCCGGTCGGACTGGTCTGTTTCGGCCTGGCACGCACCGGATCGTCGGTGATTACCGAACGACAGATATTTGCCGGCGACCGGCCGGCGATCAGGGCAGCGACGGTGGCCCGGGCGTTCGAGATGATCCGCGGCGCCCTGTGAACCCGGGGCAGCGCGCCAATATAGGGTTCAGGAGGACACAATGATGCAGGCAACCTTGAATGGCCATGTGATCGCCCAAAGCGGCGACATCGTCGATAACGGCGGCTACGCCTACTTTCCCCCCGGCGCAACGAAGCTGGAGTGGCTGGAAAAGGCCCCCAAGACGGCGTCGGACAACGCCTGCCCGCACGGGGTGCAGTTCTACGACGCCGTCGTGGACGACAAGCGGTATCCGCGCGTGGCGTGGTCGTACGAGCGTCCGCGGCCCAGCATGCAGGCGGTTGGCGGCCGGTTCGGATTCTGGAAGGACGTGAAGGTCGGGTAACGCAACGCGGCGTCGGGCTTTACCACGACGTACCTGCTCCATCGGGCGCGGGGCGGCGGGGCCAGTCGCGCCGGGGGCATTGAGTCGGACGGCGGAGCGTCCCACTTATCTCTTGTGAATCTTGGCGGCGCGTTCCGGGCCAGCCGGCGAATTGTCAGCGGCGCGCGCCAAAACGCCCAACGGAAACGAGAACAGTCCGAATTTTGGGAATAAGTGGAGATTTTCGGTCACTGAGACACCCATTAGACGCCCGGGGCACTATCAACTCCCTCATCCAATAGAATCAGCGGCCGCACGGCGCGATTGTTCGCCAGATCGTCCCAACAGCAAGCCTCGTTCTCGTTGACCCTTGGCCTTTCGGGTCCTATCTGAAGGTCGCGCGTCTGGGTCTGCCCGGACTGATAGCGCTTGGAAGGTCCGCATGCTCGCCTCTATCGCCCGTGCCATTTTCGGCTCCGCCAACGACCGCTCCCTGAAAGGGTACCAGCGGCGCGTTCCGGCGATCAACGCCCTCGAAGACGGCATGAAGGCGCTGTCCGATGAAGCGCTCGCGGCCAAAACGGTGGAATTCCGTACGCGATTGACAGCCGGTGCCACCCTGGACGAACTGCTGCCGGAAGCTTTCGCTACGGTGCGCGAGGCCGGACGGCGGGTGCTGGGACAGCGCCACTTCGACGTTCAGCTCGTCGGCGGCATGGTCCTGCACGACGGTAAAATCTCGGAGATGAAGACCGGCGAAGGCAAAACCCTGGTGGCCACATTGCCGGTGTACCTCAACGCCCTGGCCGGCAAGGGCGTCCACGTCGTGACGGTGAACGACTACCTCGCCCGCCGCGACGCCGACTGGATGGGCCAGATCTACAATTTCCTGGGCCTAAGCTATGGCGTCGTCGTGCATGGCCAGGACGAGGATACCAAGCGCACCCAGTATGCCGCCGACATTACCTACGGCACCAACAACGAATTCGGCTTCGACTACCTGCGTGACAACATGAAGTACCGGCTGGAGGACATGGTCCAGCGCGACTTCTTCTTCGCCATCGTGGACGAGGTGGACTCGATCCTGATCGACGAAGCCCGCACGCCGCTGATTATCTCCGGCCCGGCCGAGGACAGTTCCGACCTCTACCGTCAGGTCGATCTGGTGGTGAAGGAACTGGTCAAGGACCCGTCCACCTACGACAAGGACGAAAAATTCAAGACGGTGTCGCTGACCGAACCCGGCAGCGAACAGGTCGAGGACATGCTGAAAGCCGCCGGGGTCATCACCGAGGGCAATCTGTACGACATTTTCAATGTCTCGGTCGTCCATCACGTCCAGCAGTCGGTGCGCGCCCACACCCTGTTCGCCCGCGATGTCGATTACATCGTCCGCGACGATCAGGTCGTCATCATCGACGAATTCACCGGCCGGATGATGCAGGGCCGCCGTTATTCCGAGGGCCTGCATCAGGCGCTGGAGGCCAAGGAGCATGTCACCGTCCAGGCCGAAAATCAGACCCTGGCGTCGATCACCTTCCAGAACTACTTCCGCCTGTATCCCAAACTGGGCGGCATGACCGGCACGGCGATGACCGAGGCCGACGAGTTCGCCGAAATCTACAAGCTGGACGTGGTGGAAATCCCCACCAACGTCACGGTAACCCGCAAGGACGAGGACGACGAAGTCTATCGCACCGCCGCCGAGAAGTATGAGGCGGTTGCCGTGCTGATCGACGAAGCCCGCGCCAAGGGCCAGCCAGTGCTGGTCGGCACCACGTCGATCGAAAAAAGCGAGACGATCAGCGATCTGCTGAAGAAGAAAAAGGTCCCTCACTCGGTCTTGAACGCCCGCTTCCACGAGCAGGAAGCCGAGATCGTGTCCCAGGCCGGCGCGCCCGGCGCCGTGGTGATCGCCACCAACATGGCCGGCCGCGGCACCGACATCAAACTCGGTGGCAACCTGGATGTGCGGCTGCGCAAGGAACTGGCCAACATCCACGACCCGGACGCCAGAGCTGCCCGCGAAGCCAAAATCCGCGAGGAAAACGCCATCGCCCACCAGCAGGTCAAGGACGCCGGCGGGCTGTTCGTGATCGGCACCGAACGGCACGAAAGCCGGCGCATCGACAACCAGTTGCGTGGCCGGTCGGGCCGTCAGGGCGATCCGGGCCGTTCGCGCTTCTTCCTGTCGCTGGAAGACGACCTGATGCGTATCTTCGGGTCCGAGCGGATGGGCGGCATGCTGCAACGCCTCGGCCTGAAGGACGGGGAGGCCATCGTGCATCCCTGGATCAACAAAGCCCTTGAAAAGGCACAAAAGAAGGTCGAGGCCCGCAACTTCGACACCCGTAAGAACGTGCTGAAATACGATGACGTCATGAACGCCCAGCGCAAGGAGGTCTATGCCCAGCGCAAGGAGTTCATGAAACTGCCGGACGTCGCCGAGACAGTAGCCGACATGCGCGGCGAAGTCCTGGCCCTGATGGTCGCCGCCCGGGTGCCGGAAAAGGCGTTCTCCGAACAATGGGAACTGGCCGATCTGGCCGCCGATGTGCGCCGCATCTTCAATATAGATCTGCCCATCGAGGCTTGGGGCAAGGAAGAAGGCATCGACGAAACCCACCTGCGCGAGCGGATCGAGCAGGCGGTTGACCAGATGATGGCCGCGAAAGCCGCCAACATGGGTCCGGAACTGATGCGGTTCATCGAAAAGAGCCTGCTGATCCAAACGCTGGATGCGGTGTGGAAAGAGCATCTGTATGCGCTGGACCACCTGCGCCAGGGTATCGGCCTGCGTGCCTATGGCCAGCGCGACCCGCTGAACGAATACAAATCCGAGGCCTTCAGCCTGTTCAACGCCATGCTCGGTGAACTGAAGGAACGTGTCACCGGCATGCTGGCCCGCGTGGAACTGGCCCCCGAACGCCCGATGGAACCGCCGCCGTTCGCCCGCATGACGGAAAGCCACCCGGAACCGAGATCTGCTCTGGTCGGCGATGTTGCCCTGGCCGAACCACCCGTGGACGCGGGCATCGTATCGATCGCCCAATCCAGGCTGACGGCCGTTGACCCGAACGATGAAAGCACCTGGGCCGGCACGTCACGCAATGCGCAATGCCCCTGCGGATCGGGCAAGAAATACAAACACTGCCACGGCAAGCTCGGCTGAAGCGGCCTTTCCGCCCGAACCGTCATTGAACGATCCTGGATTACTCCGCGGTCACCACCCGCCTGACCGCCCGCGCTGCCCGGCGCATATCGAACAGCAGGGTGCGGATGCTGGTGACCCGCACGCGGGACCGTTGACGCCACAGGTGCACCAGGATTCCGCCGTGCCGGCGCCATTCCAGTTCCCGCTGCGCACGCGCCGTCTTGTGCTTCGCCCGCCATGGGAAATGCCGTTCGGTTTTAGCGGGCACCGGCACCGTATCGAAGATCAGCACATAAGCCATCCGATCCCCGGCGGAGGTGTTGGGACCGGCACCATGTACCGTTCGCCCGTTATGGATCACGCATCCTCCGGCGGACAGCGGGCACACTACTGCATCCCGCGGATCAAAGCCGTCGATGCACTCCAGCGCATGAATACGGGAGTCGCCGCCCGGGAAACCATGCGACAGAACCGGCCCTTTGTGAGATCCGGGAACATAGGCCATGCAACTGTTGGACGTATCGACAGGCTGCAGCGCAAGCCAGAAACTGATCTCCTGGTAATCGAAAGCGGGATCCTGGAAGGCCTCGTCCTGGTGCCACGGCGTGGGATCGCCAATCCGAGCAGGCTTCAGCAAGGAGATATCGGCCTTGAAGCGGACCTCCCTGCCAAGGATCTGTTCGGCCATGCCGCGGGCGATCCGATAGAACGGGCTGCCGATCAGTTCCGGGGCGAACGACCGCGGATGCAGTATTTGCGGAAATCTGGCGGGGGTGGCGCCGTCATCGACACCCATCGCATCGAACAGGGCGCCCTCCTCGAACCCGACATTGCCCGCGTGCAGGGCAGCGAGCGTGTCCCGCAGCGCGGCGATGTCCCGGGCCGGCAGACCGGTATCGAAGGCCAGAAAACCTTCCTCGCGGAAGCGTTCAATCATGGTCTGATCGAGACGATTCGTCATGAGGATCGGCCCTTCTGCCTGAAGCCCGGTCAACATGGCCCGATTTGCCCGGTTGAACGGAACGACTTTATGAAGCGCGGGGACATGGAGTCCAATCACGAACCCGATCGATCCTCAATCGATTGGTTGGTAAAGGCGCCTTATGGCTCCGCGGACGATCAACCCTTGGCGAGCAAGGAAAACCGTTACCCATGAGTGCCTGGAAGCAGACAGCGGGTAGTTCTTTTAACAATCCGCACATTCCAGTAGTACAATGTCCCACTGGAAACGGCACACAAGCCGGCTCGGAACCGGGATCAGAATGCTGAGATTTTCGAAGACCACCACTGGCACGGTGCTGTTCGCCCTGGACGCGGTTCTGATCGCGGCCGTCTGGCCGCTGGTGCTGGCAATCTCGCGTCCCGATGCACTCAACCTGTTCATGCTGCCGACTGACTCCCGCGGTCTCGGTTACCCGGCTTTCAATCTGTTGCTGCTGTTCGCCATGGGGCTTTACCGGCGGGAAGCCATCCTGGAAGCAGGACGCTCGTTGACGCGGGTGCCGCTGGTGGTCGGCATGGGCGGCGGGCTGGAGGTCCTGGCGTCGCTGATCCAGCCCCTGGTCTTTCCTGGCGCCATCTCGCCAGGGGGCCGCGACCAGGCGGTGCTGTTCAGCCTGGCGGCGGTGACTTTCACATTCTGCGCGTTCCTGGCCCGCCTGATCATCGATGTGTTGATCCGCCGCCGGGTGTTGCGCCGCCGTCTGCTGATCGTCGGTGCCGGTCAACGGGCCTGGGATCTGCTGCACATGCTGGGGCGCGAAGGCAGCAGCCTGCATGACGACGTAACCCTGGTGCACGACCGGCTGGAACATGTTGACCCCCGACTGCTCGCCGAACGGCCGGACCATATCCTGTGTCCCGACGACTTCGACGTCGTCTCCGCCGCGCTGGCGGTGGACGCCGACCTGATTATCGTCGCACCGGACGAACGCCGTGGAATGAACCTGGAACGGCTGCTGGAGTGCAAGAAGGCCGGGTTCCCGGTGATCCAGTACCTCAGTTTCGTGGAGCGGGAGATCCGCCGCATCGACCTGAAGCGGATGGAACTTGGCTGGCTGGTCTATACCGATGGCTTCACCTTCGGGGCGCTGGACCGGTTTCTGAAGCGCGGGTTCGACCTGACCGTCAGTTCCCTGGTGCTGCTGCTGACCGCGCCACTGATCCTGGCCGGCATGGCGGCGATCCGGTTTGAGGGCGCGGGGCCTGTCCTGTATCGGCAGGAACGAGTCACGTTGGACGGAAAAGTGTTCTCTATCATGAAGTTACGCACCATGCGGGTGAATGCGGAGGCTGCTGGCGCGGTATGGGCGGCGGCGAAGGACAACCGGATCACCAAGGTCGGCGGCTTCCTGCGCCGAGCCCGGATCGACGAGTTGCCGCAGTTGGTCAACATCTTGAAGGGGGAGATGTCGTTCGTCGGCCCGCGACCCGAACGGCCGATGTTCGTCAAGGAACTGGCCGAGAAGATACCGCTGTATAACGAACGGCACATGGTCAAGGCGGGGCTGACCGGCTGGGCGCAGATCAACTACCCCTATGGTGCGTCGATCGACGATGCCCGGTCCAAGCTGAGCTACGACCTGTATTATGTGAAGAACTTCTCCATCCTGTTCGATTTCGTCATTCTGCTGCAGACCTTGCGTGTGGTGCTGTGGCCAAGCGGAGTCCGGTGATCCGGGAACGCGCCAGAAAGAACAGGGCGATCGCGAAGTTCAGGGCGTTCCACGCCACCCCATTGGCGAACGCTGCTCTATAGGACCCGCTGTAATCGAAGATCACGCCGCTCATCCAGCCGCCAAGGGCCATGCCCAGCAGGGTCATCATCATCACGACGCCGACGCGGGCGCCGGCTTGCTTCGCGGGGAAGCACTCGCGGATGATGATCGCGTAGCTGGGCACCAGCCCGCCCTGGAACAGGCCGAACAGGGCGGAGACGATGTAGAGCGACGTCAACCCATCCATCATCAGATACAGAGTCAACGCCGTCATCTGCGCGGCGGAACCGATCAGCAGGGTGGCCACACCGCCGAGGCGATCCGCCAGGAATCCTGAGCCAACGCGGCTGACGATGCCAAAACCGAGCATGAGGGAGAGCATCTGGGCGCCTCGGGCGGGGCCGTAGCCGAGGTCGGCGCAATAGGCGACGATGTGAACCTGCGGCATGGACATCGCCACGCAGCAGGCGAGACCGGCAATGGCCAGCAAGGTTTGCAAGGTCGCCGGCGACAACTCGATCTGCCGGCGCGACGCGGCGGGGATCGCGGCGCCCGCCGCGCGTTGGGGCGGGCGGCTTCGTAACAGCAAGGTCAGCGGCGGCATGACCAACAGGCAGAAGACACCGATCGCGAAGTGCGTGGGCCGCCAGCCGTGGGTGCGGATCGCCCATTCTATCAGCGTGGGCCAGATCGCGCCCGAGACATAGTTGCCGGAGGCACATAGCGCGACCGCGATGCCCCGGCGCTTTTCGAACCAGAACGAGATATCGGCGATCAACGGAACGAAGGTCGCCGCGGCGCCGAACGTGCCGATCAGTGTATAAGCAGCGGCGAACGACCACAGGCCGGTGGTGAACGAGGCCAGCATGTAGCCGGCACCAAGCGTGCAGGCGCCGATCATGACCGGCAGCACGATGCCCCGCTTGTCGGCGACCCGGCCCATGATGACTCCGCCGATACCGAAGCCGATCATGGTCAGGGTGAACGGCAGGGACGCGGCGCCACGCTCCGCGTGGAATTGCGCCCCCACGGTGGGCAGCACGACGACGACGGACCACATGCCGACCCCGCCGATTGCGGACAGCAGGATGGAAACCCCAAGCCGGAACCAGGCGTAGGGGGAGTCGATTTCCTGTCGCTTCAGCATTGTACTCTTCATATTGGCGGATCAGGTCTTCTCGAAGTCGATGCGCTCGACCACGGGCAGGCCTTGCAGGAAGCGGCGCAGGCAATCGAGTCCCAATTCGACCGCGCCCAATCGGACCCATTCCCGGCCGCCGAGGATACGCGAGCGGCGGAACTCCATGCGGTCGGCGGTGGCGATGCCGATCCAGATGGTGCCGCCGAGGTCGATGCGATCGGTGCCCTCATCCAGTTCGATCAGCACGGCCAGGGCGTGGGTGGCCCCGGTGTGTTCGCGGGCGGCCCGGGTCACGGCCTCGGTGGCGGCCTGATCCAGTTCGGGGGGGAGTTCGACGCCAAACAGGTGGTCCAGATGGCGGGCGACGGTGCCGTGGCGGAAGACTTTCTCCGCCCCCGGCAGATGGGCGATGCGGGCGGCGATCTGGCCGGCGGTGAAGGTTTCCACCAGTGTCAGGGTGGCGTTTTGGGCGGTGAGTTCGGCCAGGGTGACGCCTTCCAGCGTCTTGTCGTCCTCGGCGAAGATGAAGTTGCCGAGGCGCTTTTGCACCTCCGCCGTCACCGGGGCGAGCTTGCGGTGGACGTCCGCCATGTCCGTTCCCCGCACCGTCAACTTGGTTTCCAATTGCGGGTAATGCGCTCGGAATCCCAGTTTCACGCCGCCGTCCGGGTCCAGGGCCTCGACGCCCGCCAGAAGCTGATCGACATGGGATTCACCCAGACCGTAGGAATGGAACCGCTTCAGGAAGATCGATGCCGGCGCACCGGAGCGGGCGAGGATTCGGGGGATGACCTGCTCTTCCAGCATGCGGCGCAGTTCGCGCGGCACGCCGGGGGTGAAGAAGAAGCGGGCCTTGCCGATGTCCAGCGCGAAGCCGCAGGCGGTGCCGATCGGGTTGTCGATCATCTCGGCCGTGGCGGGCAGCATCGCCTGTTTGACGTTGTTCGGCGGCATGGTGCGGGCGCGCTTGGAGAAGAAGCCCTCCATTTTGGCCAACCATTCTTCGTGCAGGACCAGTTCCACGCCGGCGGCCCGGGCGGCGATTTCCTGCGACAAATCGTCAACGGTCGGGCCGAGGCCGCCGTTGACGATGACAGCGTCGGCACGGGTGCCGGCGAGTTGGAAGGCGGCCAGCAGGGAGTCGCGGTCGTCGCCGACTGTGGTGCCCCAGTGGACGGACAGGCCTACATCCTCCAGCTTCTGCGCCATGTAGGAGAAATTGGTGTTGGTGATCTTGCCGGTCAGCACTTCGTCGCCGGTGCAGATGATCTCGATGCGCATGCGTTTCCCCCTTGGTTTGGGGAGATTAGGGGATGTGGGGCGCGGGGCAAGGTTTAGGGGTGTTGTCTGGTTATTTCGGGCTGGGGATCGTCTCTGGGACGTCTCAATACTCAGGAATCTGCATTAATTCCTAATTTTT
>JAJZEV010000271.1 GCA_021805665.1 Pseudomonadota bacterium | reverse complement strand
ACGACGGCGCCATCCAGCAGGCAGACGATGCGGCGCAATGGGCGCACCCAGACGAAACCGCTGGACCCGCCCCAGCGCATCGATTTCGGCCAGGGGAAGCGGCGCAGCAGCGCGGGGATGGCCGCGGCGATCAGATCGGCGGCGGAGACAGCGGGGGCCGTCTTCTCCAGCACCCAGTAGTCGCCTTCCTGGCGCAACTGCTCGCGGCTGGCGTTGTGCTTGCGCAGGAACCCGGTCAGCGCCTGTTCGGGCGCCGAGGCGCGCGGCCCGCGTTCGGTGGTGCTGGATGCAGCGACCTCGGCCACCACATCGGCGCGCAGAGCGATCCGGCGCGGGCCGAACCATGTGGCGACATCGCGGGGGGTGACCGCCCCCAGTGCGGCGGTCAGGGCGCGTTCAAGTTCAGCCGCCGCGCCGCGTTGCATGCGGGCGGGGATTTCCTCGCTGAACAGTTCCAGGAATAGTTCGGGCATGTTCAGTCTTTCAGAGCCGGCTCAATGTCGGTTTGGACGAAATCGTTGCCTTTGAATAGCAGCGCCTCCCCGGCTTCCTTTGCCAATGCATAAGCAAAGCAGTCGCCGTAATTCAGCTTCGCGGGGTGATTGCCGCGACCATAGTCCGCATGTGCCACCCGGCACCGGTAAGCCATCTCGACGGACACCGGCACGAGATCCAACCGCAATTCCGCGATCAAATCCTCAAACCGCGCCTTGGCTCGGGGGCTCTTACGGGAGTCGATAACCATCGCCGCTTCCACCCAGTTGACGACGGACATGCGCAAAACGGGGGCGCCAATCAACGCCTCAGCGAAACGGGGTTCGTCCGGTTCGTTGAAAATGACCGCAAGCAACGCCGAGGTATCGACGATCACCGGGGAAGACCCGTCTCATCGTCATACAGCCAGCTATGATCGGAGGCCGGCAAAGTGTCCCCCATTGCCGCGCGGATGTCGGCCGCGATCGACCGGACGCGGCGAAGACGTTCTTCGCGGCTCCGGGATTGCAACTGCCGCCCGAGCCTTTCCCGCAACGCCTCGGTTACGACCGTCGTCAGGCTTTCGCCCGTCAGCTCGGACAGACGCGAGGCTAGCCGATAGGCGTCGTCGCTTTTGATGTTCAGTTGCGTGCCCATGGCCACCTCTCGGTAGAGACACCGCTCAATATGGTAGAACGCGGCTCGCAGTGCCAGACCCGACGCGACGGGATCTTCATCCCACCGCCTCCCCGGCCACCCACGCCTCGCAGCAGCCTTTTGCCAGTGCCCTCACCCGGCCGATATAGCTGGCGCGTTCGGTCACGCTGATGACGCCACGGGCGTCCAGCAGGTTGAACAAATGGCTGGCCTTGATGCATTGGTCATAGGCTGGCAGCGCCAGTTTGCGTTCCAGCAGGGCGGCGCATTCGCCTTCCGCATCGGCGAAGTGGCGCGACAGCATCGCGGTGTCGGCGAATTCGAAGTTATAGGCGCTGTATTCGCGTTCGGCGCGCAGGAAGACGTCGCCATAGGTCACGCCGCTGCCGTTGAAGTCGATGTCGAAGACGTTGTCCCTGTCCTGTACATACATGGCCAGGCGTTCCAGGCCGTACGTCATCTCGAAGCTGGGCCAGGTGACCGGAATGCCGCCGACCTGCTGGAAGTAAGTGAACTGACCGACCTCCATGCCGTCGCACCAGACCTCCCAGCCCAGGCCCCAGGCACCGAGGGTAGGGCTTTCCCAGTCATCCTCCACGAAACGGAAATCGTGCCGCAGCGGGTCCAGCCCGATTTCGCGGTAGGAGGCCAGCAGCAGGTCCTGCGCGTCGGCCGGGCTGGGCTTCATGATGACCTGGTACTGATAATAGTGCTGTAGCCGGTTGGGGTTTTCGCCGTACCGCCCGTCGGCCGGGCGCCGGCTGGGCTGCACATAGGCGGCGCGCCAGGGCTTCGGCCCCAGGGCGCGCAGTGTTGTGGCGGGATGGAAGGTCCCGGCGCCCATTTCCACGTCGTACGGTTGCAGAATGACGCAGCCCTGCCGAGCCCAGAAGCCGTGCAGGCGCAGGATAAGGTCCTGGAAGCTGGGGATGGAGCGTGTCATCGGCGGCCTGTCGGTTGGACCCCGGATCACCCGGGACAGCGGGGCGCCATTAAGCATCCCGGCAACGGCGGAGCAAGCCGGCAGGCGAACCGCGTGGATGCTCTCTATAAATCTTGCTTTCGTCGGCGCCGGAATCCCCGATCCGTTCAGGCGATTGCCCACACGTTCCGCCTGCCCCCCTGGTCCGTGATCCAAACCTGCGGCAAACTGTCCGGCATCGGACTCCGAAGGGGAATCGCCATGGCCAAGATCATCATTAGCTGCGCCGTTACCGGTGCCATCCATACACCCAGCATGTCGGAGTACCTGCCGATCACACCGGAGGAAATCGCACGCTCCTCGATCGAGGCGGCTGAGGCCGGTGCCGCGATCATCCACCTTCATGCGCGCAACCCGGTCGATGGCTCGCCCACGCCGGACCCTGCCGTGTTCATGCAGTTCCTGCCCACCATCAAGCAAAGCACCGACGCGGTGATCAACATCACCACAGGCGGCGGCCTGACGATGACGCTGGAGGAGCGGCTGGCCGCCCCGCTGGTCGCCAAGCCGGAGATGTGCAGCCTGAACATGGGCAGCATGAACTTCAACATCTCCCGCGCCGCGGACAAGATCGCGAACTGGAAGTTCCCGTGGGAGAAGCCCTATCTGGACTCCACCGACAACTTCATTTTCCGCAACACCTTCAAGGACATCGAAGGCATCGTCGAGAAGCTGGGCAAGGGTCACGGCACCCGCTTCGAGTTCGAGTGCTACGACATCGGCCATCTGTACAATCTGGCCTATTGCCTGGATCGCGGCATCGTGGAGCCGCCGTTGTTCGTGCAGTCGATTTTCGGCATCACCGGGGGAATTGGCGCGGAGCCGCGCAACCTGCTGTTCGCGAAGGAAACCGCCGACCGGTTGTTCGGCGATCAATACGTGTGGTCGGTGCTGGCCGCCGGGCGTCACCAGATGGCGTTCACCACGATGGCCGGCATCAACGGCGGCAACGTGCGCGTGGGTCTGGAAGACAGCCTGTACATCGGCAAGGGCCAACTCGCGAAGTCGAACGCCGAACAGGTGTCGAAGATCCGCCGCATCCTGGAAGACCTGAGCCTGGAAATCGCCACGCCGGCCGAGGCTCGGCAAATGCTTAGCCTGAAGGGCGGGGATCG
>JAJZEV010000011.1 GCA_021805665.1 Pseudomonadota bacterium | reverse complement strand
CAGGCAATGTATTCGGGTCCGGGACCGTCCATGCCGGCTGGGCACAGACCGTTCCGACGAACAGCAGCGACATAACAGCGGCCGACAGTACCCGCTTCAACATATCCACTAACCTTCGATTTGGCGGGCCGTGGCGCCCGGCAGCAGGCATTCTTCCGTACGAAACGGATGGGTCATTCCCTGTCCCGATACAACGATATCCGAAAATGATTCACGTTAATGGTTTGTTAACCGATCGCGGCTAATGTGCGTTTCGGCGCCCTCTCCGGGATTGAAGACAAGCGTTATTCACCGAAGACCCCCGACCATTCAAGCCTCGCCCGGCCACGCATCGTTTCCGACCGCGCGGACTTTACACTTTACGGATGAGGACGCCGCCTTTCCCGAATGCCGAGGTATGGCGACGACCTTCGCCATTGACCCCGGTCGCATTGAACGTCCGGGGCCGGTCAAGGCAGGGGCGTTCCTTGCATCGGCTATCGCGCGCGCTTTGCGTTACCGCCGCCGTTGCGGCTGGCCCGTGCGCCGATCACAGCAGCGGCCGGCGGCTGAGACCCGCCCCGGGCCTGCATGAACGCCTTCAACACCTCGTTGATCCGCGTCTGATAGCCGGCACCGAAGCCGCGGAAGAATCGCAGGACATCGGCGTCAAGGCGCAAGCTGACGGCTAGTTTGGGTTCGCGGATATCGAACACAAGGTCCGTTGCCCACCCGGTAAGAGCCGGTTCCGCGGCACTGACGGCAACCCGCGCCCCGGGCTTGGCACTCGCCGCGCGCGAACGCGATTTCGCCGGCGCCGAAGCTACCCGGGATTTCGAAGACGGTTTTTCAGCACGACTGGCCTTCGGCATTTTTTATCCTCCCATGGGTCGGGCCGGTTGGTTCCGGTCCCGTTTAGCCGCAACCGCGGGCGAATTCGCCCGTCGGTTTTCCAGATGTACGCACGCATGTGGCTACAGTCAAGGACGCCGTATCGCGGCGAATTATTGCAGTCGCCTGTTCTAACAGGTGCGCCAGCCGGAGGGCTAGATCAGCAACTCGATCAGGAACGGCCCGGAACGCTTCAAGGAGTGCGCCAGCAGATCGGCGAAGCCTTCGGCCGTGTCGGTGCGCGCGGCTTCGACCCCCATCGAATTCGCCAGGCTTGGCCAGTTGATGTCCGGATTACCGATATCCATCATGTCCAGCGCCACGCGTCCCGGGTTTGCCCCCACGTTTGCCAGTTCACCGAGCAGGATTTGATATTTCCGGTTCGATAGCAGGACGGTTGTGATGTCCAGCTTCTCGCGCGCCTGGGTCCACAGCGATTGAACCGTGTACATGGCCGACCCGTCCGCCTGCAGGTTGATGACCCGGCGTCCCGGCGCCCCGATTGCCGCCCCGGTGGCCATCGGCATACCGCCGCCGATCGCCCCGCCAGTGACGTTCAGCCAGTCATGCGGCGCCGCCGCCTTGGTGTTGGCGAAGAAGCCGCGGCCGAAGCTGACCGACTCGTCCGCGATCACCGCCCCTTCGGGCATCAGCGCGCCCAGCGTTGCCGCAACGGATTCCGGCGTCAGTGCCCCGCGGCCTTGTTCCGGCCGGGCGCCATTGTCGGGCGCGGCGACTTTCGGGCAGCCCAGCGCATCGGCCAGCCGGGCGAGGGACTCGACGATGGCCTGTTCGGGACGGGCCAGGACATGGATTTCCGCGTCGTCGGGAATCGAGGACTGCGGCTTGTTCGGATAGGCGAAGAACGTCACCGGCTTGCGAGAGCCCGCCAGGATCAGATGTTTCGTGCCGGCCATCGCCTTCACCGCGACATCGACGACATAAGGCACGCGATCCACGGCCAGACGTCCTTGCCCGCGTGCGATGCGGGCGTTGGAACCCTGGGCAACCACGCGGCATCCGGTGGCGACCTGAATCCGGTGGGCGAGAGCAAGCCCTTCCTCATGCAGGGCGAAGCCGCCCAGCAGCAGCACCGCACCCGAACCGCCGCGGCGCAACGCCGATGCGGCCTCATCGATCTGGTTCGGGGAGGATGCCGGCGCACTCAGACGCGGCAGCGCTTCGGCAACGATACCGCCCTCATTCCAGGACGTGTCCGACGGCAGGATCAGGGTGGCGACCTGACCCGGTGCGATCGTGGCGGCTTGCGCGGCCGCGGCGGCGTCGGCCCCCACGGTTCGCACGTCCATCGAGGTGCGCACCCAACCGGACACGCCACGGGCAAATCCTTCGGTATCCGCGGTCAGCGGCGAGTCCAGCGGACGGTGATAGGTCGCCTGGTCGCCGACGATATTCACCACCGGGGTTTCGGCCCGGCGGGCGTTGTGCAGGTTTGCCAGGCCATTGGCCAATCCGGGACCGCAATGCAGCAGCGTGGCCGCGGGCTTGCCCGCCATCCTTGCGTAGCCGTCCGCGGCGCCGGTTACCACGCCCTCGAACAGGCCCAGCACGCAGTGCATGCCGGGGATGCGATCCAACGCGGCGACGAAATGCATTTCCGACGTTCCAGGATTGGAGAAACACGTCGTCACGCCGCTTTTCAGCAACGAATGCACAAGACTTTCGGCGCCGTTCATCTTCCTGCTCCCTTGATGCGCCTACGCAGGCGCCATAATCTCAAGCCAAGCCTGTAACCCGTTTGGGAAAACTTGGCAAAGCGACCGGACAAGGTCAGCGGTTTGCCCAAAGCCCCGGCGTTGCGACCTCCAGCGAATGTCCGTCCGGATCGCGAAAGTAAAGACTGGTTCCGCCGCGCGGCCAGCGGACGCGGCTTTCCACCGGGACATCCTGGCTGGCCAGATGCGCTTCCCACGCAGCGAGTTCCGAGAACGGGATCCCGAACGCCAAATGCAGGTCCCCGCGCCCGTGATGGGGCGGGATGACGCCGCCGGGCAGAGGCGCGGGCCGATCGGTCATACCATGGCGGAACAGCAGCAGGACCTGCCCGCCCGGTACTTCCATCGCACACATGCGGTCGTCGCTGAACACAGCCGCGAAACCGAATACGCGCCCGTAAAACTCCCGGGACCGTGCCAAATCGTCGATGTAAAGCGAGGTTTCAAGGATATGGCTGATTCGCGGCATGCCAACCCTCCGCCCCTTGTTCTGGCCGGGCAGCTTACGCCCGTTTGCGCGCCACTGTCTTGATCACACCGCGCGGACGGCCCGAGGCGAGGCCGATCTCGCGGTCTTGTGCCTCGATCACGGCCTTGGCCGGTTCGTCGCCGTCGAGGCCACCCAGAATGGAACTCGACACTTTGCGGTTCGAG
>JAJZEV010000321.1 GCA_021805665.1 Pseudomonadota bacterium | reverse complement strand
AGGTTGGCACCCAGCATGGCTGCAATCGCAGCGAGAACAACCGCATTGAGATCGCCTTCCAGGCCCGGCCGGAAATACCGCGCACTCTCAACGCAAAACGACAGCAGCGCGGCGACGATCGCGGCCCGCCGTCCCATGCCTTCGCCATAGCGAAGCCACAGCAGGCTGCCGATCGGCAAATAAAGCACCAGATGACCGACGATATTCTTCGCAGCCTCGCCTTTGGTGACAATATAATAGTCGAACAGGGGTAACAAGCCGAGCGGATAAAGGTCGTGGACGAGTTCGTGCCAGGACCTCCAGTGTAAGGACATAAGTTGGTTCACCAGCATCACGCCCAGCAGGTAGGGAACCACGAGGTATGGTGCCAGCCGCCGCAGTGACTGTCGAAGCACCGCCGGGTCCCGCTGAACCAGCCACTGCAATGCGGCCGCCCCGACGACGATGCCAAAAGACCGGTAGAGGATCGACGGCGCCGCAGGAAATGCACTGATGACCAGCAACGAGAGACCGTACAGCCCCGCTGTCAAAAACAGCCCGGCGACAGTAACGGCGGGGAGTTTGCGATGAACGCGGTACACTCCCTGACGCGAAAAAGTCAGCAGCATCCCAACCGGACAGAAGGCCGCCCCTGCCATGAACACCAACAGCGCGCGGACTTGCAACGGACGGCCGTCACCCGGTATCGCCCAGACCGTCGATGGCAGGCGCAGGAGTTGCGCGGCCAGATCATCGGAATCCAAGGCGAAATCAAGCGGCATCAAGGCGAACAAAATCAGTGCGACGGTATATAGCCACAAGATCAGAACGAACGCCTCCACCAAATCGCGGCGCGCGGTCAGCTGTTTGGCGGCACGATACCACACCGTCCAGCTACCACATCCGATCAGTGCCCCGATCGTCTGGGCGAGGATGTAGTTCAGCGTCACAGTGCGCGGCGGGAAGAACAACTGCAGATATTTGACCGCCAGAATGACCCCGATGCACAGCACCATCGCCATGATGGCGGCGGGAAGGCGCATCGGAAGCAGCCGTCGCGGCCACAGTGCCCCGGTAACAATAAAACCGAACGGAACCAGCATCAACAGGTTGCCGATCCAATCGGCGCGCTGATCCGATCCATGTTCGACGAAGGGGGTGGCGAGAAAGGCCCGCAGCGCCGCGGACGGCGGCTGGTAAACGAAATTGACACCGGATGGTCCAACGACGGTGCTGGAATACAGCATAACGGCAGCATAGAGCACCGCGAAACCGGCCAGCCGGCGCCGGTTTTGCAAAGTCGGGATATCGTCATCCATCAGCCAAGGCCCCGTGTCACCGAATTAACTGTCGCGGCTGGCGATGCCGAACCCGCATCGCCGAAACCGGCCGCGACAGATAACGCGAACACCCGGCATATGGACAACTGCCACCGCGCAGTCCCGGGACTTTATTTCTTCCTGGCGATTTCCAGCTCGGTGCGCAGACGCTCGATCTCCGCCCGCAGTGCCTCGATCTCCGACCCGTGGATATCGGACGGGTTGGTGGGTTCGGCCCCGCGATAGAACGGAGTGAACATGCTGAACGCCCGTTCCATCATGGCCATGTTCTGGCGTCCGACTTCCTCGATATTGCCGAACGGAAACAGCGAACCCATGGTCTTCTGCATCGCCGCGCGCATCTGATCCTGCTGCTGGGCGAAGGATGTCATGGCATGTTCGAGATATTTGGGCACCAGGCCTTGCATTTGCCCGCCATACATCCCGATCAACTGACGCAGGAAATTCGTGGGCAGCAGGTTCTGGCCCTTCCCCTCTTCCTCGACGATAATCTGTGTCAGGACGCCACGGGTGATGTCATCGCCGCTTTTCGCGTCGTAAACCACGAAATCACGGCCGATCCGGACCATTTCGGCCAGGTTTTCCAGCGTAATGTAACTGGAGCTTTCGGTATTATAAAGCCGCCGGTTGGCGTACTTCTTAACCACCACGGGAGGCTTTTCGCCGGCTTTTTCATCCGGCAGGGTATCGGCGGACAGAGCCATACTTACCTCGCATTCAATGTCTTTCCCTACCGCGTATCTCGCACTTGCGATAGAGTATTTTCGTTCCCGCAAGCCATGGGCCGGCCGGATTGACGTTTCGTCATCTGCCCCGCGCCTATGGTCCCGACGAGAAGGAGGATGGATGCCGCATGGCGATGGACGGCGGTTTCGACGGTACCGGACCTGCACCGGGCGGATGGGACGACGCTGGCCAAACCGCTGGCGGCACGCGGAGCCATGCCCTGCCGGATCCGCGTGCGCTGGCCCGGGACTGGATCACGCTGTGGCAAAGCGAGCTGTCGGCGATGGCGGCCGACCCGGAACTGCGCGAGTCGTGGCAGACCATCATGGGGCTGTGGGCCGGAATCATGTCGGCGATCGTGCGCGGGCTGCCGCGCGGACCCGGGCATGACGGAACGTCCGGAACGGCCCGGCCCGCTGATGCGCCGCGGCCCGCGCCCGCTGCTGCTGCATCTGACGCTCGCGATGCTGAGATCGAACGTCTCGCGCGCCACGTCGCCACTTTGGAACGCCGACTGGCCGACATCGAGCGCGGCAGCGGTCCTGCGGTCGGTCCAAAGCGCGGTGCGCGACGGAAACCACGGGGGTGAATTCCCTGAAGCAGTGATCGAGGAGACGCTGCGGCAGGATGCCGCGCTGATCGCGGGTATCGCCGCATATCGCCGGCATCCCTGGTACCGCACATTGCAGGATCCGCCGGAAGTCTGGTCCGAGGGCAGCACGCGGCTGCTGGACTACCGGCCGGAGGGTGGCCTGCCAGTGCTGTTCGTCCCCAGCCTGATCAACCGGGCGTACGTGCTGGATCTGGCGGAGGGGTACTCGATGCTGCGCTGGCTGGCTGGCCAGGGGGTGCGTCCGCTGCTGCTGGACTGGGGCTGGCCGGGGGAGACCGAACGCCGTTTCACCCTGACCGATTATGTTGCCGGGCGGATGGAGCGGGCGATGACCGCAGCCGTCCGCCTGACCGGGACGGCGCCCGTGCTGGCCGGATATTGCATGGGCGGCACCCTGGCGGTCGCGGCCGCCCAGCGGCGCCCCGATCTGATCGGCGGACTGGCCTTGCTGGCCGCTCCGTGGGATTTCCATGCGCCGGAGGCCGAACGCGCCGTGCAAGCCGCCCGGACGCTGCCGATGCTGGAACCGGTGCTGGCGTTCGGCAATGCGCTGCCGGTCGATGTGCTGCAATCGCTGTTCGCGCTGCTGGACCCGTGGGGGGTCGCGGACAAGTATCGCGGCTTCGCCCGCCTGCCCGCGGACAGCGAGCGGGCCAGGCTGTTCGTTGCGCTTGAAGACTGGCTGAACGATGGCATCCCACTGGCCGCCGAAGTCGCCAGGGCCTGCCTTGGTGAATGGTACGGCGAGAACGCCACAGCGCGGGGAAACTGGCGCATCGCCGGCCTGCCGGTCGATCCGGCCACCATTGACGCACCCGCCTTCGTTGCCGTGCCCGGCCGCGACCGGATCGTGCCGCCCGAGTCCGCGCGCCCGCTGGCGGCGCTGATCCCCAATGCCGTGCTGCATCAACCGCTCGCCGGTCATATCGGCATGGCCGCCGGGGCCAGAGCCGAACAGTCGTTGTGGCAGCCGTTGCTGGCGTGGCTGCGCACGGCGGGTTGACCATATCCGATTGACGGGGTTCCTTTCGGCCATACCAGGGAGGCCCCGATGCCCAGCAAACAACCCGTCGCCATCGTCTTCGATACTTTCGGTTCGGTCGTGGACTGGCGTTCCAGCCTGATCGCCGATCTGAGCGGATATGCCGCCAGCCGGGGCGTGACCGCCGACTGGGCGGCGCTGGTGGATGCCTGGCGGGCAGCGTACCACCCGTCGATGGACCGGGTGCGCAAGGGCGAACTGCCCTGGACGCGGCTGGACGACCTGCACCGGGCGTCGCTGAACCGGCTGGTGAGCGATTTCGGCATCCAGGGTTTGTCGGAGGACGATCTGGTCCATATCAATCTGGGCTGGCACCGGCTGCATCCCTGGCCCGATGCGCTGCCCGGGCTGACGCGGCTGAAGTCGCGGTTCATTATCGGCCCACTTTCGAACGGCAATGTCTCGCTGCTGCTGAACATGGCCAAGTTCGCTGGCATCCCGTGGGACATGATTTTCGGATCGGACCTGTTCGGGCACTTCAAGCCGGATCCGGAGACGTATCTGGGGGTTGCACGCCTGTTGGACCTGCGGCCGGACCAAGTGATGATGGCCGCCGCGCACAACAGCGATCTGGCAGCCGCTCGGTCTTGCGGGCTGCTGACAGCGTTTTTCCCGCGGCCGGCCGAGTATGGGCCGCATCAGAAACGCGACTATGCGGCGGACCAGGACTGGGACATCGTCGCCACCGACATTCAGGACATGGCGTCGAAGCTGGGAGTCTGAAATCCGCCACCCTGACGGGCTTTTCGATCCCATCTTACGCAAACGGGCAAGACACGATAATCTGGACCAAGTCGCGGGATAAGCCGCGAAGGGAGAGCAGGAACATGGACGACATCGTCATCGTCTCGGCGGCACGCACACCCGTCGGCAGCTTCAACGGCGCGCTTAGCACCATGCATGCGCAGCAATTGGGGGCCATTGCGCTTCAGGCGGCGATTTCCCGGGCAGGGATCGCGGCGGACGATGTCGATGAACTGATTTACGGGCAGGTGCTGGCGGCCGGCGAGGGTCAGAACCCCACCCGTCAGGCCGCGCGGGCGGCCGGCGTGCCGGACTCGGCGACCGCGTTCGGAATCAACCAGGTATGCGGGTCGGGCCTGCGGGCGGTCGCACTGGCCGCGCAGCAGATCCGCACCGGGGAAAGCAAGATCGTCGCGGCCGGCGGTATGGAAAGCATGAGCCTGTCGGCCCACGCGGCGCATCTGCGCAACGGCACCAAGATGGGCGGGCTGGAGTTCGTCGATACCATGCTGAAGGACGGGCTGTGGGATGCGTTCCACGGCTACCACATGGGCAACACCGCGGAAAACGTGGCGAACAAGTATCAAATCACCCGCGAACAACAGGACGAGTTTGCCCTGGCCTCGCAGCAAAAGGCCTCCGCCGCGCAGAAGGCCGGCCGCTTCAAGGATGAAATCGCGCCAGTCACGGTAAAGGGCCGCAAGGGCGATGTCGTGGTCGGCGACGACGAGTATATCCGCCACGACTCCAGCATCGAGGGCATGGCCCGTCTGCGGCCCGCGTTCACGAAAGACGGCACCGTCACCGCCGGCAACGCGTCGGGCATCAACGACGGTGCGGCGGCGCTGATCCTGATGACGGCAGGCGAAGCGGCCAGGCGCGGCCTGACCCCGCTGGCGCGCATCGCGGCGTTCGCCACGGCCGGCGTCGATCCAGCGGTGATGGGCACGGGGCCGATCCCTTCGTCGCGCAAGGTGTTGCAACGGGCGGGCTGGAAAGCCGACGACCTGGACCTGATCGAAGCCAACGAGGCCTTCGCGGCACAGGCGCTGGCGGTGAACAAGGATATCGGCTGGGATACCGCCAAAGTGAACGTGAACGGCGGCGCGATCGCCATCGGGCACCCGATCGGCGCCTCGGGCGCGCGCATCCTGGTTACGCTGCTGCATGAGATGCAGAAGCGCGATGCCAGGAAGGGGCTCGCGACGCTGTGCATAGGCGGCGGGATGGGTGTTGCGATGGCGCTGGAGCGCTAGTCTTCCTATCTGGCGCGTATTTGGACCCTGGGGTGGCGGGTGGCGGCATTTTGCCGCTGCCGCCGTCCCGTTGTTTGCTTCGACTTGGTCGCATCGCCATACTACTGAACAGTACACAAACAAACCGCTTGGTTTTAAGGCGACGCGCAATAATCGTCGTCACTTCGGACGGTTTGGTCCTTTGCAGGATTGACGGAAGTGCTATGATTCGCGGCGGTTCGGACAACAAAACGGAGGAAGCAGATGACACGCGTCGCACTGGTAACTGGGGGAACACGCGGCATTGGCGCCGCGATCAGCCTTGCGCTGAAGGCACAGGGCCGCAAAGTCATTGCTAACTACGCTTCGAACGACGAAGCCGCCGCCGCGTTCTCCGGGGAACACGATATCCCGGTGGCAAAATTCAACGTCGGCAGCTTCGAGGAATGCGAGGCCGGGATTGCGAAGGTCGTCGCCGAACATGGTCCGATCGAAATCCTGGTCAACAATGCCGGCATCACCCGCGACGGTACGTTGCTTCGCATGCGACGCGACATGTGGGATGCCGTACTCGATACCAACCTGGGGTCCTGCTACAATCTGTGCAAGCTGACGTTCGAGGGGATGCGCGACCGGAAGTTCGGGCGCGTGGTCAATGTCGGCAGCGTCAACGGTCAGGCTGGGCAGTATGGACAGGTAAACTACGCCGCCGCGAAATCCGGCATCCACGGCTTCACCAAGGCGCTGGCACAGGAAGGCGCGCGGTACGGCATCACCGTCAACGCAATCGCACCCGGTTATGTCGATACGGAAATGGTGCGCGCGGTACCCGGCGAAGTGCTGCGCAAAATCGTCGCCAAAATCCCGGTCGGACGCCTGGGCCACGCGGAGGATATCGCCCGCGGCGTTGCGTTCCTGACCGCCGACGACGCCGATTTCGTTACTGGTTCGACGCTTTCGATCAATGGCGGGATGCACATGTACTAGCCTTCCCCAACACGCGCGTTCCGTGCGGATATGTGCGGAACGCGTAATGAGGACTGGGCGGCGCGGGCGTTCGTCTTGCCATCCGCCGAAAACCGGAGTCATCATCCTTGCAAAGAAGGAGGCTCCGTCCATGAACGCACCACGCAACTCCCAATACCGTCACCTCGACGTGCAGAAAATCGCCGGCTCGCTCGGGGCCGAGATTCGCGGTGTCGATCTGTCCCGGGACGTGCCGGAGGAGGTCCTGTCCGAAATCCGGGCAGCACTCCTGGACAATCTGGTAATCGCCATCCGCGACCAGGACATCACCCCCGCCCAACAACTGGCATTCGCCCGGCGGTGGGGCGAAATCCACCTGCATCCGTTCATGCAAGGGATGGACGAGTACCCGGAGATCCTGGCCATCGTCAAACGCCCGACGGACAAGAAGAACTTCGGCGGCTCGTGGCACACGGACCAGATGTTCTCCCCCAGCCCCGCGATGGGCACGATGCTGTATGCCAAGGAAGTCCCGTCCGCCGGGGGCGATACGCTGTTTACCAACCAGTACCTGGTCTATGAGGGTCTGTCCGACAAGATGAAGGACATCGCCAGCCAGCTTCGCACGGTTTGCGTCGGCGACAACTTCAAGCAGGCGAACGGGTTGTCCCGCAAGGAACGCTATGACCGGCAAATGAGCGAGATGAAGGTCAAGGATCCCGGCGATGTTCAGACCACCAGCATCCACCCTCTGGTCCGCACCCATCCGGAAACCGGCCGCAAGGCGCTGTATATCGGCGGCCATGTCCAGCAGTTCGATGGCATGACGGACGAGGAAAGCCAGCCGCTGATGGACTTCTTCATGAAGCAGTCGATCCGCCCGGAATATACCTGCCGGGTCCGCTGGCAGACCGGGACACTGACGTTCTGGGACAATCGCTGCACCCAGCATTTCGCGGTCAACGACTACCCGGCGGAAACCCGGATCATGCACCGCATCACAGTGCGGGGCGACCAGCCGTTCTGAGCGGATCGCAAGCTAATCCCCCGCCAGGATAGCGCGGCAGGCAGCCGGCAGCGGCGGGGGCGCCCGGGGTTTCGAGGGCGGCGGGGCTGGCATGTTCAACTGGTCGAACCACCATTGCAGCGTCGAGTCGCACCCTTCGCCGGCCGGGGGCGGCGGAGCCTGAACGCAATCGGCCTGCCCCGCCGGGCAGCGAAAGCGGATGTGCATATGGGCGGCATGGCCATACCAGGGCCGGATCAGATGCAGCCAGGACCGGTCGCCGGTCGCATCCCGGCATAGCGCCTGCTTGATCGCGGGGTTGACCAGGATGCGGTCCACCTCCGGCAGCGCGGCGGCGATCCGCAGCAGTTCGATGACCCGCGGCGACCAGGTGGCCGGGTCGATACCGCGGCCGTCGGGACGAACGATGCTGCGCAGTTCGATCGACTGGCGCTCTGCCGCCGTCAAGACGCCCCGGGGCCGCATGTCCAGCCCGACATCGGCGTCCAGCCCGATCTGGTGACTGACATGGCCACCCGGCATCGGACCACCGCGCGGGTTGGAAATATCTTCCACCAGCAGCGTCGGCAGTCCGGCCTCCGCCGCTTCATGCGCGAACAGCTCCAGATGGGCAATGGTTTGCGGCGCGCCCCAGAAAGCGCTGTGATCCGGATGGATGGTTTCGAAACCCGGCCCTTCCGCCGGCAGGCTGACCGCCCCGGCGATGCAGCCGCCGGTATTTGGGCCGCCGATAATGTGCAGCGGGCCCGGGGCCGGGCCACGCGCCATCGCCGACGCCGCGGACATCGCCAAGAACAGGAACGCCAGACGAAATTTCAAAATCTTCGCTCGAACACCGTGATGACGTCGCCCGGCTGCACGAAGCTCTGCCGGGTTGCCTTGCCCTCGACAGCCGTTCCATCCAGGGTTCGCACCACGGAAGCATAGTCGTTAACAGCCCGGTATGTGAAGCCGCCGGCCACGGCCACGGCGGTGACGACCGTCATCCCCGGCTGATAGGGATATTGGCCGGGCTTGCTGACCTCGCCCAGAACAAAAATCGGCCGGTATTTGACGATTTCCGCCGACACAGAGGGGGACCGGAGAAAATTGTCCCGTTGCAGGCCATCCGCCACTTTGGCCGCTAGCGCATCGGGCGACAGGCCGGCGGCCGAGACGCTGCCGAGCAAGGGCAGAGCGATGGTGCCGCTGTCGCTGACCCGGAATTCACCGGTCAGTGTGTCCTCGCCAAAGGTAATCAGGCGCACCGCGTCGCCGGGACCAAGCCGGTAGGCGCTGGAAGCGGGTGGAGGAAGATCGGGAAGATCGCGGCCAGGGGCGCAGGCGGCGGCGAACAGACACAGGCACAGAATAAGGGATGATCGCACGGTCGGCCTGACCCTGATGAGGGGTTGCGCCGCCGGTTGGGGCGGCGGAACGCAACATACAGGGGAAATCCTTAACGTCCGGTTAACGGGTGCCGGTGGCCGCGTGCCCCGGGTCCGAAAGCCGGTCCAATGGACGCGCGCCGCTGGAGCCCATCATGGCGGACAGCACCGGCCGTGCGTCAATCGAAGTGGTTATTTCGGAGCATATACTTAGTGATTCAGGGCTTGGACGATCTCTTCGGTCATTTTCTTCGCATCGCCGAACAGCATCATGGTGTTGGGGCGGAAGAACAACTCATTGTCCACACCGGCATAGCCGGATGCCATCGACCGCTTGACGAACAGCACCGTCCTGGCCTTTTCCACGTCCAGGATCGGCATACCGTAGATCGCCGAGGACGGATCGGTCTTCGCCGCCGGGTTGGTGACGTCGTTCGCGCCGATCACGTACACCACGTCGGCAGTGGAGAATTCGTTGTTGATCTCCTCCAGCTCGAAGACTTCGTCGTAGGGGACGTTGGCTTCGGCCAGCAGCACGTTCATGTGGCCGGGCATGCGGCCGGCGACTGGATGGATGGCATACTTCACCTCCACCCCTTCCTTCTTCAGCGTGTCGGCCATTTCGCGTAGCGCGTGCTGGGCCTGGGCGACGGCCATACCGTAGCCTGGCACGATGATGACCTTCGATGCGTTCTTCATGATGAACGCGGCATCGTCGGCGTTGCCCGCGCGCACTGTCTGGTCGCCCTTCGCGCCGCCGGCCGCCGCGCCGCCGGATTCCGTGCCGAAGCCACCCAGCAGCACATTGATGATACTGCGATTCATGCCCTTACACATGATGTAGGACAGGATGGCACCCGACGCGCCCACCAGAGAACCGGTGATGATCAGCGCAAGGTTCTGAATGGTGAAACCGATGCCCGCGGCCGCCCAGCCGGAGTAGCTGTTCAGCATCGACACCACGACCGGCATATCCGCGCCGCCGATCGGGATGATGATCAGGAAGCCAAGTCCCAGCGCCAGGAACGCGATCAGCCAGAAAAGTATCTGATTGCCACCGGACACGACGAAAGAAACGACCAGGATCAGCATCAGGATCGCCAAACCCAGGTTCAGGAAATGCTGCCCGGGGAACGTGATCGGCGCCCCCTTCATCAGCGCCTGCAACTTGGCGAACGCGATCAGACTGCCGGAAAAGGTAATGGCGCCGATTGCCAACCCCAGCGACATTTCCACCAGGCTTTGGGGATGAATTTCGCCGGGAATGCCGATGTGGAAGGCTTCAGGCGCGTTCAGCGCCGCCGCCGCCACGAACACGGCCGCAAGGCCCACCAGCGAGTGGAACGCGGCGACTAACTGCGGCAGTGCGGTCATCTGGATCCGCAACGCCACCACGATTCCAACACCGCCACCGATCAGGATGCCGAACAGGATCAGAAGATATCCCCACGACCCCATCCCGTGCTGGACCAGGGTGGCGACCACGGCGATGGTCATGCCGATCATGCCAAACCGGTTGCCCTCCCGCGAGGTAACGGGGGACGACAAACCGCGCAGCGCCAGAATGAACAGCACCGCGGCGACGAGATAGGCGAGAGAAGTCAGGCTGGCGGACATCGATCTGGCCTTTATTGCTTCTTCTTGAACATCGACAGCATGCGCTGCGTCACCATGAACCCGCCGAAGATGTTCACCGAGGCGAGCGTCACCGCGATAAACCCGAACAGCATCGCCCAGCCGGACGTGGCCAGCCCCGTCGCCAGCATGGCGCCGACGATGATCACCGAGGAGATCGCGTTGGTGACCGCCATCAGCGGCGAATGCAGCGCCGGCGTGACGTTCCACACGACGTAGTAGCCGACGAAGCAGGCCATCAGGAAAATGGCCAGCAGGAAGATGAACGGATTCACCTCGGGCGCGACCGTCGTCGCGACTCCGATCGCCAGCGTTTGCGCATGGTTCGACAGCGTCATGGCCTGGTCAGCCAAACGAGCGGCTTCATCCGCCAATTGGTTCGGGTTCATCGTGCCGGTCTCCGGATGCTCAGGCTGCCTGTTGGGGCAGGAAATTCGGGTGAACGATGGCGCCGCCGCGGGTCAACATGACACCTTTCACGATGTCGTCCGTCTCCGGCAGCTTGGGCAGCTTGCTGTCCTTGTCCCAGAACGTGGTCAGGAAGGTCAGCAGATTGCGCGCATACAGCGCCGAGGACGCAACAGCGATGCGGCCCGGCCAGTTGTTGAAACCAAGGATGGTCACACCGTTGGGCGTGACGACGCTTTGGCCGGGCACCGTCGCGGCGCAGTTGCCGCCGGCTTCGGCCGCCAGATCGACGACGATGCTGCCGGCGCGCATGCTATCGACCATCGGCTGGGTCACGATCACGGGCGCCTTGCGGCCCATAACCAGCGCGGTGCAGATGACGATGTCGTTCTTCGCCACCGTCGCGGCCATCAGTTCGGCCTGCTTCTGGCGGAACGCGTCGCTCATTTCCTTGGCATAGGCGCCGGTTTGGGCGGCGGTCTCCGCGTCCTCGACCCCGACATAGGTGGCGCCGAGGGACTTGATTTCTTCCTTGGCGGCCGGACGGACGTCGGTGGCGGACACGATCGCGCCCAGACGCCGAGCGGTGGCGATGGCCTGGAGGCCGGCGACTCCGGCGCCGATGACGAACACCCTGGCCGGCGGAACGGTGCCGGCCGCCGTCATCATCATCGGGAAGCCGCGCTGGAAAGCCCCGGCGGATTCGATCACCGCCCGATAGCCGGCCAGGTTCGCCTGGCTGGACAGCACGTCCATCGACTGCGCCCGGGTAATGCGCGGCAGAAGTTCCATTGCCGCGGTATCGATACCGGCCGCGGCCAGAGCGGGAACCAGGTCCGGATCGGCGAATGCGCCCGCGATGCACACCAGCAGCGCACCGCGCGGGATCGCCGCCCGCTGTTCAGGTTCGGGGGTCTGGACCGCGAAAACGATGCCAGCCCCGGACAAAGCCGCAGCGGCGTCGGGCGCGATTTCAGCCCCGGAAGAGGCGAAATCCGCGTCGGAAATCGCTGCCGCCGCCCCTGCCCCAGCTTCCACCGTTACGGTCAGCCCCAGGCCAATCAATTTTTTCACGGTATCCGGTGTAGCAGCCACGCGGGTTTCCGCGGCTCGCCGTTCTTTCAGCACCGCCAGGCGCATGCATCCGATCCTTTACTCTTGGGGCACCGCATGCACATGACGCGCCTGCGCCCCCCCAGACTTACGGTCAGCGCCTGAATGCCTCGTGCTTGCCCTCTGTGCAAGGGGGGGGACACGCCAGACCGTCCCCAAAGCGGCACGATTTGTATTGGCACGACGCACCGGGTGCCGCGCGGTCACCGACCGCGGGCCCTACCCGGCCGTCAATGTGGCGATTAAGGCCGCGGCCTCTGGCGTGCCCCAGTCGGCTGCACCTTCCAATCTGGCGACCAACGCCCCGGATTTATTAATAATCACCGTGGTGGGAATGCCCCGCGCCTGGAATGCCCGGGCCATGGCGCCTTTGGGGTCGAGAAGAACAGGCAGCGCGGCGATGCCATGGGCGTGGAACCAGTTGGCGACCGCCTCCGCCCCGCCGCGATCCGACGACAGCGGAAGCACCGCGACATCCTTGGGCGCGAGCGCCTTGGACAGCATTTCCAGCGACGGCATTTCGGCGACGCAGGGCGCGCACCAGGTGGCCCACATATTCACCACCATACCGCGCCCCTTGAACTCCGACAGGCGGTGCGGCGACCCGTCGGCCGCCAGGAAAACACCGTCCGGCGGCGCCACAGGCGGATCCAGCCTGTCCAGCGACTCACCAAGGCTGGACAGCTCCCGGGCATTCGGTTTGCGCGGGCAGAGTGCGGCGGCTAGGGTGCCGCCGGATGCCGCCAGCGCGTATCTGCGGCTCATTATCAATTTGGAATCCTTTTCGTGACCGATACCCCGGACAAACCAGCCAACATGCAATGGGGTGGCCGCTTCGCCGGCGGCCCTTCGGCGATCATGCAAGACATCAATGCCTCCATAGGGTTCGACCGCAAGTTGTGGCGCCAGGACATCCGCGGCTCCCGCGCCCACGCCGCCATGCTGGCCACCATCGGCCTGCTGTCGCCCGAAGATGAGCACGCGATCGCCACGGGTCTAGAGGGGATCGCCGCGGAAATCGAAGCAGGCACCTTCGCCTTCGACACCGCCCTCGAAGATATCCACATGAATATCGAGGCTCGGTTGACCGATCGGATCGGGGAGGCCGGCAAGCGTCTGCATACCGCGCGCAGCCGCAACGACCAGGTGGCGACCGATTTCCGGCTGTGGGTGCGCGATGCGATCGACGGCCTGACCGCGCAAATCGGCGACGTGATGCTGGCGCTTGCCCGGAAGGGCGCGCAGCACGCCGCCGATCCGATGCCCGGATTCACCCATTTGCAAACCGCGCAGCCGGTGACGTTCGGGCACCACATGCTGGCCTATGTAGAAATGCTGGACCGCGACCGCGGCCGGCTGGCCGACTGCCGGCGGCGGATGAATGTCAGCCCGCTGGGTTCGGCGGCACTCGCGGGGACCTCATTCCCGATCGACCGGCACATGACCGCCGCCGCTTTGGGTTTCGACCGCCCGACGGCGAACTCCCTGGATGCCGTGTCGGATCGCGATTTCGCGTTGGAGTTCCTGTCGGCGGCCGCGATTTCGGCGATGCACCTGTCGCGGCTGGCGGAGGAGATCGTGATCTGGTGCAGCG
>JAJZEV010000323.1 GCA_021805665.1 Pseudomonadota bacterium | reverse complement strand
CGGTTTGGCACTCTACAGCGCCATCGCCACCGCCAAGGGCGCCGCGGCCGGCATGGCGCGAATCGAGGAACTGGCCGACGCCGATATCTCCCAGGTGCGGGAGAGCGTGCAGGCGTTCGAAGTGGTGGAGGAAGCGACCGCCCCGCTGCGCGCGTTCCTGGACTGCTGGCACGCCCTGCTGTGGTTGCCGCCGGTTTCGGACACTGTGCCAGCCGGCGGCGACCGCCAGGCAAGGACAAAGGCGATCAAGGCGGCGGAGCAGGAACGCAAAAGCGCGGTCGGCGCCTGGCTGGACGGGCTGTGCGGCGATGCGGTGGCGCTGGCAGGCGGTGCGAAACCGAAAGGCAAGCCTATCGACGTCCGGGCCGTCGGCGCGCTGCTGACGACCCTGCGGGAGATCGCCAGGCGGCAGAGGATTATGCACTGGCAACCGGCGTTTCCCGGCGTGTGGAACGAGTGGAGCGGGATGGACGCACGCGGCGGTTTCGACGCGGTGATCGGAAATCCGCCCTGGGTTCGGCAGGAATCGCTCGGCGGGATCAAGGTCGCTTTGAAGGAACGATTCAAAACCTACGAAGGAAAGTCCGACCTTTCGACATTCTTTTTGGAACAAGCCGTTCATTTGGTGCGGCCGGGAGGGCGGGTTGGCTTTGTCCTGCCAAACAAGTTCTTCAAGGCCGACTATGGCGAACCGTTACGGGCGTTTCTCGACACAAACACCTGGATCGAGCGTGTGGTGGATTTCGGCCACAATCGCGATTTGTTTCCAGATGCAGACGTATTCCCCTGTGTCCTGGTGACCCGAAAGCCCACGCCGGCTGAAGATGCCCCTGCCGACGCGGGGGTGGCGGTCATCGCGGGTGACCGCGTTGACCAGGATAGGCTGTCGGCGACCGTAGCCAACCTGCAATTTCCAATCCCGCTGCACTCCCTTGTAAAGTCCGGCTGGATTCTGGAACCCCCGGCGGGGCGTTCGCTTATGGAACGCATGCAGCACGAATTCAGCGGACTTTCCGAGTATGTGGGCAGCCCACCTCAATACGGAATTAAAACGGGATTCAACGATGCGTTTGTCGTCGATACGGCAACCCGCGATTTGCTCGTTTCGCGGGATCCCGCATCTGCCGATTTGTTCAGACCGTTTCTTCGCGGACAGGATATCGGGCGGTGGGCACCCGACTGGAAGGGGCAATGGATGATCGCGCTGAAAACCAGCAGCGATCGGGCGTGGCCATGGGCCGGCGCAGCCAATGCAGCGGACGCCGAAAGACTGTTCGCTGCAACCTATCCAGCGGTTCATAGCCGTATGGCCGGATTTCGGACGAAATTGCAGGCACGCGAAGATCAGGGACGGTTCTGGTGGGAATTGCGGCCGTGCGCCTACTATCAAGCGTTCGAAGCCGCCAAGATTGTTTATCAGGAAATTCAGTTTTATCCGGCCTACAGTATAGATCGAAATTGCCAGTATCTAAACAATAAGGGTTTCATGATTGCTTCCGCAGACCCGTTCTTACTTGCCGCGCTAAATAGCCCGCTGCTGTGGTGGTTCGGGTGGCGCCACTTCGCTCACATGAAAGACGAAGCGCTAACCCCAGCCGGCTACAAAATGGAACTCCTTCCCATTGCCCGGCCAAACCAACAGCAATCCGACACGGCCGCGGACCTAACCGAGCGCCTCGCCGCCACCCATCGGGCACGCCATGCGGCAAGCCGGGCGCTCGGCGATTGGCTGCGGGTTCAGTGGGGCCTCGCCAATCCGCCCGCCGCGTTGGAGTCGCCCTTCGCCCTGACCGCCGACGCGTTCGCGGACTCCTTACGCAAGGCCCTGCCGAAAAAGCAGAAGCTGGGCGTCGCCGATGTTGCCGCCATCAAGCAGGCGCACGCCGAAACCGTCGCCCCGATCGCACAGCGCCTGCACGAAGCCGCCCGGCAAGAGCGGCAGTTGTCGGCAGTCGTCAACGCCGCCTATGGCCTGACGCCCGAGGAAGAGGCATTGATCTGGCGCACCGCCCCGCCCCGGATGCCGATCGCCCCACCCGCTTCCGATACCGCCACCGCCGACCACGCATCCCATGCCGCCGAATAGCCCTGCGCTCCGGGCGATTGGGCCTGCGTTTTATGGGCCCGATGCGCGCGGGCTATACTCCCCCCATGTCCCGATTCGCCCCCGGTCACCCCGACCTGTTCGCCCCGCCACCGCCGCCGCCGGCCGCGCCGGAACCCCCGCCGCTGGAGCAGCTAACGGCGCTACTGGCGATTTTGACGCCCGCGACCCGGATGCCCTGGCCCGATCTGATGACGGCGATGGAAGCGGAACGCCACGCCTTCTGGCTGGCCAGCCAATCCGGCGAGGAAGGCCAAAGGCTGGTAAGCGCGATCATGGATGAAACCGAGCGCCTGCTTTACGCCGCCGAACAAGCCGGCCTGGACCCATTCTCCGACCCGCCAGCACCTTGATCGAACACCCTCGATTTACCCCGGGCAAGGCGATACGGGGGGCATCCGACGGCCCGGCCCAACGCCCCTTCGTCCTCGACTACATTGACTTTATTCCCATTTCAGCCTACAACTCAGGCACGACGATCAAGCCATCCGATCCACCAAACACCATCTAAATAACGCTACAAAATCCCACAGCACGCTTCTTGAGACACCCATTAGACACCCAACAAGGCTCACCATGGTCAGACTGCTCGGGATCGACCCGGGGCTACGCTTCACCGGCTGGGGATTGATCGACGTTGACGGCAACCGCCTGATCCACGTCGCCGATGGCGTCATCGCCACCGACAACACCCACTCGGTCCCCGATCGCCTGAAAGTCCTGCACGACGGGCTGCTGGCATTGCTCGACCGGCACCGCCCCGCCGAGGCCGCGGTCGAGGAAACCTATGTCAACCGCAACGGCGCCGCGACGCTGAAGCTGGGATATGCCCGGGGCATCGCCCTGCTGGCCCCCACCCTGGCTGGCGTACCCGTCACCGAATACGCTGCCAAGACGGTGAAACTGGCCGTCGTCGGAACCGGCGGCGCCGACAAAGACCAGGTCGGCATGATGGTGCGCCGCCTGCTGCCCGGCGCCACCCTGAAACGCGCCGACGCCGCCGACGCCCTGGCGGTGGCAATCTGCCACGCGCACCACCGCTCCTCCCTGCTGGCCTGGGCCAGAGCCCGAGGCTAATGCAACGTCAGCAGCGTGTTCGCATGCCCAACCTTCGCCGGCTGGATCAACTGCGCGGACGCCACCCGCACGGAATGCAAACTGCCTTCGATGTCCCGCTTCCAGAACTCCAGGAATTTGTGCAAAACGGGATAACGCGGAGCAATATCAAGGTCTTGCCAGATATACGACTGCAACAGATTAGGATGGTCCGGCAGGTGATAGAGAATTTCCGCGGTGGTCAGGCGATAGTCTTGCAACTGCCGAACAAGGCTCATGGCTTTCCGCTTCCTTTCAGAGCATCGCAACCGAACCGGACCAAATCGATCCCGGCCGGCATCAGCATGATGTCGGAGTTGTTCTGCCGCGCGCAACTGAAAACACAATAAATTCAGCATCTTAGCACTCCATTGAAAAGAGTGCTGCCAAATGCTTGACAGCAGGGCGCTGCGAGATTAGATCGCTGGCACTCCCCCGATGGGAGTGCTAACAACCGGCAGGGTGCTTATCCATAAGGCCCGAGCATGGTTGTGGCGATCCGATCAATCTCTGACTGAGAACGAACTCAGGAGCGTCTTAAAATGAGTTTCCGTCCCCTGCACGACCGGGTCGTAGTCCGGCGCCTGACCGCCGAGGAAAAGACCGCCGGCGGCATCATCATCCCCGACACCGCCAAGGAAAAGCCGATGGAAGGCGAAGTCGTCGCCGTTGGCCCCGGCGCCCGTAACGAAGCCGGCGCTCTTGTGCCGCTGGACGTTAAGGCCGGCGACAAGATCCTGTTCGGCAAGTGGTCCGGCACCGAAGTGAAGCTGAATGGTGAGGAGCTCCTGATCATGAAGGAGTCCGACATCATGGGCATCATCACGGCGACCGCCGCCCCCAGCAAGAAGAAGGCCGCGTAAGCGGTCTTTCTACCAACTTTCTAAGAAGGAAGATTAAATATGGCTGCAAAGGACGTTCGCTTCGGCGGCGACGCACGTCAGCGCATGCTGCGCGGCGTGGATATTCTGGCTGACGCCGTGAAGGTGACGCTGGGCCCCAAGGGCCGCAACGTGGTTCTGGACAAGAGCTTCGGCGCGCCGCGGATCACCAAGGACGGCGTCACCGTCGCCAAGGAGATCGAGCTGGCCGACAAGTTCGAGAACATGGGCGCCCAGATGGTGCGCGAAGTGGCCTCGAAGACCAACGACATCGCCGGTGACGGCACCACAACCGCGACCGTGCTGGCCCAGGCCATCGTGCGCGAAGGTGCCAAGGCTGTCGCCGCCGGTATGAACCCGATGGATCTGAAGCGCGGCATCGACAAGGCGGTCGCGGCCGTCGTGGACGAGCTGAAGAAGCGCACCAAGAAGATCACCACCCCGGCGGAAACCGCCCAGGTCGGCACGATCTCCGCCAACGGTGAATCCGACATCGGCAAGATGATCGCGGAAGCGATGCAGAAGGTCGGCAATGAGGGTGTGATCACCGTCGAAGAAGCCAAGGGCATCACCACCGAACTCGACGTCGTCGAGGGCATGCAGTTCGACCGCGGCTACGTCTCCCCGTATTTCATCACGAATGCGGAAAAGATGATCGCCGATATGGATCAGCCCTACATCCTGATCCACGAGAAGAAGCTGTCCGGCCTGCAACCGATGCTGCCGCTGCTGGAAAGCATCGTGCAGTCCGGCCGTCCGCTGGTGATCATCGCCGAAGACGTCGAGGGCGAGGCCCTTGCCACTTTGGTCGTGAACAAGCTGCGCGGCGGCCTGAAGGTCGCGGCCGTGAAGGCGCCTGGCTTCGGCGATCGCCGCAAGGCGATGCTGGAAGACATCGCGATCCTGACCGGTGGCACCGTGATCAGCGAAGACCTTGGCATCAAGCTGGAGAACGTGAAGCTCGCGGACCTCGGCAAGGCCAAGAAGATCCTGATCGAGAAGGAAAACACCACGATCGTCGAAGGCGCTGGCAAGAAGAACGACATCCAGGGTCGTTGCAGCCAGATCCGCGCGCAGATCGAGGAAACCACCTCGGACTACGACCGTGAGAAGCTGCAGGAACGCCTGGCCAAGCTGGCCGGCGGCGTTGCCGTGATCCGCGTCGGTGGCAGCACCGAAGTGGAAGTGAAAGAGCGCAAGGATCGCGTTGACGACGCCCTGCACGCCACGCGCGCAGCGGTCGAGGAAGGCATCGTTCCGGGCGGCGGCGTCGCCCTGGCCCGCGCTTCCCTGATCCTGGGCAAGCTGAAGGCCGACAACGACGATCAGCGCTTCGGTATCGAGATCGTCCGCAAGGCGGTTCAGACCCCGCTGCGCCAGATCTCCGAGAACGCCGGCGAAGACGGCGCGGTGATCGCCGGCAAGACGCTGGAGAACGACGAGTACAACTACGGCTTCGACGCCCAGTCCGGTGTGTTCAAGGACTTGGTGAAGGCCGGCATTATCGACCCGACGAAGGTTGTCCGCACGGCGCTGCAGGATGCAGCGTCCGTTTCCGGCCTGCTGATCACCACCGAGGCGATGGTGGCTGAGCGTCCGGAGAAGAAGGCTGCCGGCGGTATGCCCGGCGGCGGCGGCGGAATGGGCGGCATGGGCGGCATGGACGGAATGGATTTCTAATCCACCCGTTCAGTCGATGCTGCAAAGGGGGCGGGCCGCAAGGTCCGCCCTTTTTCTTTGAGACGAAGCGTTCCAGCAATCAACACTTTCGGCAAACGGCCTTACGCCAACCAGTTCAAAGGCTTGCAGTTGCCGAAAATACGATCGGCGAAACGCCCACATTGGCAGGTAGCCATTTGTGTGAAGTTATAACCCGATCACCATCGGCACCAACCCTGTGCGTGGGTCGACTGCATTCGTCGAACCTGACGTCCGAGTCTACGGCGTCGTTTCCACATGCGCCGTCAGCGTCACACCCAGCGCCCGGGCAACACCAAGCAGGGTCGTCAAACGCGGATCGCCATTCTCACTCAATGCCTTGTTCAGCGCCTCCCGCGTTACACCGGCCCCACGGGCTACCTCCGTCATGCCCCGCGCCCGCGCGATCACGCCCAAAGCGTGGCTCACATAGCCAGCATCTCCACTGGCGAACGCGTCGTTGAGCAGTTCCTCCTGTGACTCCGCCGAGGTCAAATATCGTGCCGCGTCGAAGGGTTCAGTCTTTACCATCATTCATCCTCCAGTTCCTCCGCCAAGCTCCTGGCCCTGACGATGTCCCGCGATTGCGATCGTTTGTCTCCGCCGCAGAGCAGAATGATCAGCACCGTTCCGCGTTGGACGAAATAGACCCTGTACCCCCGGTCCATGATCGATCCGCGACCCCGCCACCAACCCCCTTTGCGTCGCCGATCAATCCGGATCGCAAGCGCACGATCCGCTGGGCAATGCGCTCCGCCGCGCGTCTGTCCGCGAGGTCACCGAGCCATTTCCTGAAAATCGGCGTCTGCCGAACCTCGGTCATCTGTGAACGATAGATTACTGACGGTCTCGTTTCCAGGATTGCGCTGACGACGCCCCACACGCCACGCGCGCGCGGGCGAGAAAGGCATCGTTCCAGGCGGCGGCGGAACGGGCAGCGTTTCCAATCCATCCGTTCAGTCCGATGCTACCGCGAGCGGCGAACCGTTCGCGATAAGAGGACGCATTAAGCGGGCCGCTCGGCAAAGGGGGCAGCCCGAATCGTATTGCGAAGACCAGCCAAGCGGGTGCCAGTCCCGGCAAGTCGAAATATGACTACTTGGTCGCCAATGGCGTCTTTTCGTCGTCCGGGTTAACCGGCGCACGCGGGATACCGCCATTCGGCTTGGGGTCGTTTTCGTAACGGAACAGGGGTTCTTGGTTCCATGGCCCGCGAAAATCCTCGCCCTTCGAAAGATTGAAGACCAGATCGACCGTTTCGTCCGGCTTGATGGTCCCGAAGAACGGGTCATCGAGCTTGCCCATCCGCTCCAGCGCAGCCATGAACATCTGCGCATGAGTGATCTCGCGCGTCAGCAAGTGCGTGAGCACCTTGCTGGTTCCTTCGTCAGTGCTGGCATGGATCAGCGCCTCGTAGGTCTGCCGAGCGCCAGCCTCCGCGGCGATATCGGCGCGCAAATCGCGGACGACATTGCCGCCCTCGTTGATATAGGCCGCCGTCCAGGCACTGCCCTGACTGTCAACGAAATGCGGGCCGACACCACGCACCCGAAACAATGGAGAGGCATACACTTCGGTCTGATCAAGCTTGCTTGTGTGCTGCTCGATCAATTTCCCGACCACCTCGAGATGGCTGAATTCCTCTATCGCGATGTCCTGCAGCATATCGCGGATAGAAGCATCGGTAATGTGGAAAGACTGCACCCAATATTGCAGGGCCGCGGTCAATTCGCCCGTCGCTCCACCAAATTGTTCCAAAAGGAACGCTCCGAAGCGCGCATCCGGCTTTTTCACGTCCACCGGTACAATCGTTTCTTTTCGGTGATAAAACATCGGCTGCTCCCATTGTTAACATCCGAGGCGGGAACGCTCGGTATCGGCTCGGGTTGCCGCCGATAATCGCCGCACCTCCCGTGCCGTTTCAGGTCAGGGGGCCAGACGGCCACCGGTTACATCTGGATCAGGTGCAAAAGCCTGCTTCAGCGGCACCCCGCCATCGACCTGTGCCACCGGCAACGTCGGCACCGGCGCCTTGTGCGGCTTCGGTGGCGGAGGCACCCACGGCCGGTCACCCCGCTCCGCCCGATCCGTCACCACCCTGGCACCATCCCGCTCCAGCCAGATCGCCGCGCTGCCGTCCCGCCACACGGTGAACCGGTCCACCAGTCGCGGCCACGGCCGGGGGCACAACCCACGCGCCGGTTCCGCCGCGACAATGACCGAAACCTGGTCGCAGAACGCCGAATGGCTTGTCCCACGCGCCAATATCGCACCCGGCCGATCCGGATACGGCCGCAGCAGGCATTCCGCCGCATCGCATCGCATGCCATCCAGGTCCGGCGCGTCCAGCACAGGCATCGCCTGAAACGACCCGATCGCCCAATATTGAGCCCAGGCATCGCGCACGAACCTCGAACCGCCCTGTGTCTGTTGCAGAAACGCCCCCTGCCCGCCGCGCACCGCGATCAGCCGCCCGTCGTCGGACACCAGCAAATCCGGCGGCCGGTCCAGCAACGGCGAGGCCAGCCCCACCACCATGATCGCCACCCCGGCCAACCGCCGCCGCGTGCGCCACAGTCCCAGCCACGCCAGACCGAAGGAGAATACGCACATGCCCCAGACCGGGATATGCGGCACCTGGAACGTCGCGTCGGGCAGCGCGGCGCTGGCCCTGGCAACCCGGACAACCGCCTCGGCCCCCCAGTCCATCGGCACCAGGGCCAAGGCCTCCAGATGCAGCGGCATCAGGAACAGCGCGATCAGCCCGGCCGGCATCACCCACAGCGCGGTCAGCGGCACGGCGACCATGTTCGCCAGTACGAAATACACCTGCACATGGCCGAAATGATACGCCCCGAACGGCGCCGACGCCGTCCCCGCCAGCGTGCTGGTCAGCGCCAGCGCAACCACATGCGACACGAGCCGCCGCCACCGGCTATTGCCGTGAATCCGTCGCAGCCACGGGCGCAGCGCCTCATACCCCGCGATCAACGCCAGCACGGCGGAAAAGCTCATCTGAAACGACACATCCGGCACGTCCTGCGGCGCCACCAGCATCAGCACCGCCGCCGCCAGGGCCAGCCCGCGCACCGACAGCGGCCGCCGGTCGGCCAGCACCGCCAGAGTGAACAGGCACGCCATGACGAAGCTGCGGATGATCGGGACATGCATCCCGGTCAGCACCATATACGCGCCGCCCGCTCCCACCGCGCACAGCGCCGACAGCTTCTTCGTCGGCCAGAACAAGGTGGCACGCTCGCTCAATGCGAACCCGGAACGCGCCACCGCCAGCGCGAAGCCCATGACGATGCCGATGTGCAACCCCGCCACCGCCAGCAAGTGCGCCAGCCCGGAGTCGCGAAACGCCGCGTGATCCGCCTCCGGGATCGCCATCGAGGCCCCCGTCAGCAGGGTCACCGACACCGCCCCGGCGGCCCCCGGAATCACCGCGGTCACCCGGCCGGCGATCGTCTCCCGCAGCCACTGGACAAACCCCATCGGCCCCGACGGTACCGCTCGGTTCGTCCTCTCCGCCGCCCCAAGCGCATAACCCGACGCCCCCAACCCGGCATAGAACGCATCGCGCTGCAAGTCCCACGCGCCCGGATAAGACGGCATCGCCGGCGGCCGCACCAACGCGCGAACACGGATCGTGTCCCCGGCGGCCAGGTCCTGACCGTCCTTGTGCTGCAACCGCACCCGCACCGCCCGGGGCAACGCCACCTCATCGACGGCGGCCGGCTGTATTACCAGCCGGCGCCCCTCCGGCAACGCCTCCACCGCTCGGATGGTCCCGGTCACGACACTCGCATGGGTCGGCAGATCGGTCAGAACCGGGGGCGCCCGGGCGGTGGCGAACTGCGCGGAGGCAAAACCCAGCGCCAATGCCGCCACCGGAGCCGTCAGCCAGCGCAGACCCGGCAGCACCACCGCCAGCACGATCGCCGGCACCGCGACCGCCGCACCTTCCCAGCCCGACGGCTCGAAACGCAGCGCGTAGTAGGTCAGCACGCCGGCCCCCATGAACACGGGCAGCCACAGCGCCAGGCGCTCCCGCTCCGTGTCCAGCCAGGATTCCCATGCAGCCAACCAGCTCATGCGGGGCAGATTAGCCCGGCAATCCTCTACAAAGTATGAACGGGCGTGCTAGACCGCGCGCATGACCGTTCGTACCCGCTTCGCACCCAGCCCCACCGGCCCGCTCCATATCGGGGGCGTCCGCACCGCTTTGTTCAATTACCTCTACAGCCGCCATTGCGGCGGCGTCTTCCTGCTGCGGATCGAGGATACCGACCGCGAACGCAGCACCGACGAAGCCACCAAAGGCATTATCGACAGCCTGGACTGGCTGGACCTGCACCGCGACGAACCCACCGTCTTCCAGTCCCGGCGGCTGGACCGCCACGCCGAAATCGCCCGCCAACTACTGGCCGAGGGCAAGGCATACAACTGCTACTGCACCCCCGCCGAACTCGCCGCCGAACGGGCCAAGGCCACCGAGGAAAAGCGTGTCTGGCGCTACGACGGCCGCTGGCGCGACCGCGACCCGTCGGAGGCACCCGCCGGAATCACCCCCGTCATCCGGCTGAAAAGCGATCGGGACGGCGAAACGGTGCTGGAGGATCTGGTCCAGGGCACCGTCCGGGTCGCCAACGCCGAACTGGATGACATGATCATCCTGCGGTCGGACGGTTCGCCGATGTACAACCACTCGGTGGTGGTGGACGACCACGACATGGCGATCACCCATGTGATCCGCGGCGACGATCACCTGACCAACACGTTCCGCCAGATCCAGGTGTATCGCGCGATGGGATGGGAATTGCCCCGCTTCGCCCATATCCCGCTGATCCACGGCGAAGACGGCAAGAAACTGTCCAAACGCCACGGCGCCCAGTTCGCGCTGGAGTTCAAGGAACAGGGCTTCCTGCCCGACGCGCTGTGCAACTACCTGATGCGCCTGGGCTGGTCGCACGGCGATCTGGAGATTGTCGGACGCGAGGAAGCCATCCGGCTGTTCGACATCATCGACGTCAACCGCGGCGCCGCCAGGATGGACTACAACAAGCTGACCAACCTGAACGGCGTGTATCTCCGGCAGGCCGACGACGACAGGCTGACGCATGAGGTGCTGGCAAAGCTGGCGCATCAGCCCAATCTGTCAGTCGGTGCCCACACCGCCGTTCGCGTGCGGTCCCTGATGCCTGCGCTGAAGGAGCGGGCAAAAACGCTGGTCGATCTGGCGAACTCAGCCGCCTTCCTGGCCCGCGTGGTCCCACTGCCGATGGAACCGAAGGCCGCTGCTGCCCTGACCGCCGAAGCCAGACTCATGCTGCGCGAGGTCGGCACCGCCCTGGCCGCGACGGATTTCTCCGTCGCCGGGATCGACGCCGCGCTGCGAGACTTCGCCGAACACAACGGCCTGAAACTGGGGCAGGTCGCCCAACCGTTGCGCGCGGCCCTGACCGGCAGCACCGTCAGTCCCGGCATCGACGCCACGCTGGCCGCGCTGGGACGCGATGAGGCCCTGGCCCGTATCGTTGCGGCCTCGGTATAGGCCGGATCTGGCGTTCGGAGACGTTGTTTGCCCATGGCACGTCGGGGCGGACAGACCGCTACACGCGTTCGCGGGTTGGCGAGAACAATTCGCCCGGGTCCGTCATCCAGCAGATGACATGCCGGCCATAGCCGCCCGGAAACCCCGGCCGATTCAAGTCAGTGAAGCGGCCGGGGTCTGATCACAGAGTTTCAAAAAATCGGCGCGTTCGCCGTAAGCGGTCCTGGCTAATGGCTGATCATCCAAGGCCGCTGCGACGGAAAGCTCTTGGCTGCCGCGGGTGTTGCCACCTTGGCGGCCGGACGGCAGCATTTGCAGCCAGCCCGGTGTGCGCCCCCATCCGCCGACAGACGGGGCGCATTCGCACTCCGTTCATTCGTCGCATGGGCGTTCCGCCGTCCCGCCCCCATCATTGCCAGACCAGGCGCCCGCAGCAGCAAACGCGCCGCGGCCTGGCCGCATTGCGGACAGTCGTGCGGCAAATCGTATTCCGCCATTGGCCGCACGACGGTGAACAGTCCGCAGTCCTCGCAGCCATAGTCATAGGCTGGCATAACGATTCCCCTTCAGAGATCGGGGGCGTGGAGCACGTCCACGTCTCCGCTCAGATAGCGGGTCGGGCCGTCGGCACCCGGACGGATATCGAAATCGAAGATCTCCGTCGGAATCCACAACGTCGCACAGGCATTCGGCACATCGACAACGCCGCTGATATGACCCTGCACCGGGGCCGTGCCCAGGATCGAGTAAGCCTGTCCGCCGGTGAAGCCGAACTTCTTCAGGTATTCGATAGCATTCAGGCAGGCCTGCCGATAAGCAACTGTCACATCGAGGTAGTGCTGCCCACCGTTCTCATCGACCGAGATACCCTCGAAGATAAGGTGGTCATTATACACCGGCTTGATTGGACTCGGTTTGAAGATCGGGTTTTTGATGCCGTATTTGGCCATGCCGCCTTTGATCAACTCGACCTTCAGATGCGCCCAGCCCGGCATCTCGATCGCACCGCAGAACGTGATCTCACCGTCGCCCTGGCTGAAATGCAGATCGCCCAGCGACAGTCCGGCACCATCGACATAAACCGGGAAATAGACCTTCGCACCGCGCGACAGGTCCTTGATGTCGCAGTTGCCGCCATGTTCGCGCGGCGGCACCGTGCGTGCGCCGGTGGCCGCGGCCGCGTCCCGGGCGTCCCCCTTCAGCCGCCCCATATGGGCGGTCGGGGCAAACGGCGGGTTGGCGAGGCCGGGAACACGGGTCGGGTTGGTGTCGATCAAACCCTGCTCGCGGGTGTTCCACGTCTCCAGAAGCGATTTCGACGGCAGGCAGCCGATCAGGCCCGGATGAATCAGGCCGGCGAAGCTGACGCCGGGAACATGGCGGGACTTGGTGAACATGCCCTGAAAGTCCCAGATGGACTTCATCGCCTCGGGATACTGCTCCGTCAGAAACCCGCCGCCGTTCTTCTGGCTGAAAACGCCGTTGAAGCCCCAGGCGTTGTTCTTGAATGCCCCGATGTCGAGAATATCGACCACCAGCAGATCGCCCGGCTCCGCCCCTTCGACCCCGATCGGGCCGCTGAGGAAATGCACGATCGACAGGTCGATGTCGCGCACATCGGCCGCGGACTCATCGTTTTTGATGAAGCCTCCGGTCCAGTCATAGCATTCGATGATGAAATCGTCGCCCGGCTTCACGGTGGCGACCATCGGCAGGTCGGGATGCCAGCGATTGTGAATCTGGTCGTTATCGTAGGGGGACGTGGCCAGATCGACCTTGATCAACGTTTCTGTCAAGTGAATTCTCCTTTCCGATTGTTCAGCCCTATACGGCGAGAAAACGTGCCACTTTTTCCTCGTCGATATCCGCGCGCGCCGCCTCATGGACGATGCGGCCGCCTTCCAGCACAAGGATCCGGTCGGCAATCTCCAACGCAAACGCCAGCACCTGCTCGGACACCACGATACTGAGGTTGCGTTCATCGCGAATGCGCTTGAGCGTGCGGCCAAGCTCCAGAATGATCGACGGCTGGATTCCCTCGGTCGGCTCATCCAACAGCAGCACGCTCGGTTCCGTTGCCAACGCACGGGCGATGGCAAGCTGCTGCTGCTGCCCACCCGACAGGTTGCCGCCCCGGCGCCGACGCATCTCCCGCAGTACCGGGAAAAGCTCATACAGATGAGGCGGGACTTCGTTTCTGCCACGAACGAACAGGCCGGTTTCGATATTCTCCTGCACCGTCATGGCAGAGAAGATCATGCGTCCCTGGGGCACATAGGCGATGCCCTCGGCGACCCGCTTGTGGCTCTTGAGCGGCGTCAGATCGCAGTCCTTGAGCCGAATTTCCCCGGATTTTGCTGGAATGAGACCGATCAACGACTTCATCAGCGTGGACTTGCCCATGCCGTTGCGGCCCAGAACGGCGACGATCTCGCCGGGTGCCACGGTAAAGTTCAACCCGTGCAACA
>JAJZEV010000333.1 GCA_021805665.1 Pseudomonadota bacterium | reverse complement strand
TTTGTCGTGCTGCTGCTGGCGCTGGCCGGCGGGGTGCTGATCGCGCTGGCATCGGACATCGCGCTGCCGGTCGCGATTTTGTTGCTGCCCGGTCTTCTGGCCTTGCCGTTCGACCGTTCCCCCGGCTGCGGTGTCGCCAGGGCGATCCTGCTTTTCCAGCTTGCCGCCTGCGTGCAGCCAATCCTGGGCGCCTGGTACCGCTGCGACGGGATCGATGGGTGCATGGCCGAGCTGGCGGCATGGCCGGCAATTTTCCCCGCGTGGCTGGCGGCGGCGGCCGCCTGGCTGCTGACGCAAATTCTGCCGCTTGGCTTGAAAATGCTCGACGATTACCGGATGGACCGCCAACGCCAAGTCCTGGCGACCAAGCGCCAGGCATTGGTCGAGGAATGGGGGCTGGATAACCAAGTCTGACGCCATGACCCGGCCCGGGGTCATGGCGTTTCAAAGATTACACGTATTCGCCGGCTATCGCGGGCTGGCGGTTGCCGGCATTCATCCGGCGTTCGGCGATCTGCGCCTTCATGCCTTTCTGCAGCTTTTCGAACGCCCGAACCTCGATCTGGCGAACCCGCTCGCGGGAGATGTTGTACTGCTGGGACAGATCTTCCAGCGTGGTCGGGTTATCCTTCAGGCGGCGTTCGATCAGGATGTGACGCTCACGCTCGTTCAATGCTTTCAGCGCGCCCGTCAGCAGGGCTTTGCGTCCGGTCAGTTCCTCGCGGTCGGCGATGGCGGTTTCCTGGGTTTCCGACTCGTCCACCAGCCAGTCCTGCCATTCGCCTTCGCTGTCCTGGCGCACCGGGGCGTTCAGGCTGTGATCCGGCGCGGCGAGGCGGCGGTTCATGCTGACCACATCCTGTTCCGGCACCGCCAGCACGCGGGCGATCTTGGCCACTTGTTCCGGCTGCAGATCGCCGTCGTCGATGGCCTGCATCTGGCCCTTCAGGCGGCGCAGGTTGAAGAACAGCTTCTTCTGCGCGGCGGTGGTGCCCATTTTCACCAGCGACCAGGAGTGCAGGATGTATTCCTGGATGGCGGCGCGGATCCACCACATGGCATAGGTCGCCAAGCGGAAGCCGCGATCGGGATCGAAGCGCTTCACCGCCTGCATCATCCCGACATTGCCTTCGCTGATCAGTTCGCCGACCGGCAGGCCATAGCCGCGGTAACCCATGGCTATTTTTGCCACGAGTCGCAGATGGGAGGTTACAAGTTTGTGTGCGGCATCCATATTCTGTGTGTCGCGCCACTGATGGGCAAGCGACAGCTCTTCTTCCGGGGTCAGCATCGGAAACTTGCGGATCTCTTGGAGATACCGGGTTAGGTTGCCCTCTGGGGCGATGTTGAGGACGGCAGAGGCCACGAGGAACTCCTTTCGTCAGACCGTTTGTGCTTGCCCGGGGATGGCGCAAGACCACGGTATGAAGGTGACTGAAACCAGTCTGGATGCAGGGCGGGTATTCAAGTCCCGGTGACCCGCCCCTTATTGGCGGCGGCGTATCCGGACGTTCCCGGCAAGGAAGGGCATCCCCCCGCCTTGATGGGACAATCGTATACAGGACTGAAATAGTCCTGTCAAGATTAACGAATGGTTAACGGCCTGACAGAAAAGTATCCACCTCATGCAAAAGCGTTTGCATGTCGGCTGGAAGCGCCGTTTCGAAGCTAAGCATCGTCCCCGTTCTTGGATGCTTGAAGCCAAGGCTGGCGGCATGCAGGGCCTGCCGGGGAAAGTCCAGAAGCTGGCCGCGAAGCGGTTGATCGATGACTTTAGCAACCGCCGGAACGCGGCGCAGATATAATGGGTCGCCGACGATCGGGTGCCCATTTTCGGAAAAATGCACGCGAATTTGATGCGTGCGCCCCGTTGCCAGCTTGCATTCCACCAGCGCAAGGCCGGACTGCCAGGCCCGCATGGTGCGGTAGCGGGTCAGCGCGTATTTGCCGCCATGCCCGACCACGGCCATACGCTTGCGATCGCGCTTGTCGCGTCCGATCGCGCCCTCGATCTCCCCCGCCAGCGGCTGCGGCACCCCCCACACCAGCGCCCGGTACGCTCGGTCCATATCCCGCGCCGCGAACGCCGCCGTCAGCACGTCGTTGGCAAGCTGAGTCTTGGCCACGACCATGACGCCGGAAGTGTCCTTGTCCAGCCGGTGGACAATCCCCGGCCGGCGTTCGGCGCCGATCCCGGTGAAACCCGGTCCGCAATGCGCCAGCAGTGCATTGACCAGCGTGCCGTCCAGATTACCGGGCGCCGGGTGAACGACCAGCCCGGCCGGCTTGTCCAGCACGATCAGGTCCGGGTCCTCATACAGGATCGGAAACGGGATGGATTGCGGCAGCGGCGTCGCGGCAACCGGTGCCGGCAGATCCAGAATATAGGTCGCCCCGGCGCGGACCGCCTCGGCCGGCTGGGTAATCGGACCGGACCCGCCGCGCAGCCGGCCCTCATCGATCAGCGTCTTCAAGCGGGAGCGCGACAGGTTCGGCAGGCTATCGGCGAGGAAACGGTCGATCCGCATGCCGGCGTGTTCGGCGGTGGCGGCGATGCGGATCGGGCCGGACGGTGATGGTTCGCTATTGGCTGACATGTGGATGTGGGATAACGCGGATCGGTTACGAATGGGAGACGGCATGCGTGCGTTGAAAATCGCTGTGGTGGTTATGGGTGTGCTGATCGTGGTCGGCACGGTGGGGCTGGTGGTGGGCATCGCCCGCCGGTCCGCCGCCCCGCCCGTGGCCTCGGCCTTACCGGTTGCCGCCGTCATGCCCGCATCGGTCGCTTCGGTGCTGGATGAACCTGCCGGGACCCATATCGCGGGGATCGCGGCGGTGCGGGACCGGCTGGCGGTGCAGCTTCAGGGCGGTGGCGTGGATCGGGTGGTGTTGATCGATCCGGGGACGGGGGCCGTGGCGGGGCATATTTCTCTGGCCAGATAGGATTTCCCCGCTTGAGGTTCCAGGGGTTAGAGGGTAGAACGCGCGCCTTGGCCGATGTCCCGTTCGTCTAGAGGCCCAGGACAGTGCCCTCTCACGGCACCAACAGGGGTTCGAATCCCCTACGGGACGCCAATTAAATCAATCGCAAACACACAATCGAATGCCCGGCTGGCTTTATGCCTGCCCTGCCTCGTTCGCCCCCCCGCGTTGACGCCGGCAACCCACCCGCTATCTAACTCCCGTCGCTTTCGTCACCAGGAGTCCGGACGTGGTTCTTACCAGCAGCATCAAGGGTGTCATCCCCATCGCCCCAACCCCGTTCCACCCCGATGGAACGGTCGATGACGCATCCCTGGACCGCATGA
>JAJZEV010000314.1 GCA_021805665.1 Pseudomonadota bacterium | reverse complement strand
GTCGTGGTGGCCGGCTGCTGGCTGGCGGCGGCCCGGCCGAACGGGGCGGAGCGCGATGTGCTGGCGTTGCTTCGGCGCCTCCGGTGATCGGTTTCCCCGCGGCGGGCGACCGGCCGGCCCGATGGCTTTCTTGTTCACAACCAGAATAGCTCGGCGAGGCGACTCGCCAATGCGTCGTAGTATCGCCCGATGCAGCCATCCCGCCCGATCGAAACCGATATCGTCCTGCTTGGCGCCGGACACGCCCACCTAGAGGTGCTACGCCGCTTCGCGATGCGGCCGGAACCGGGCGTCAGGCTGACACTGATCGGACGCGAGCCGGAGACGCCATACTCCGGCATGCTGCCGGGGCTGATCCGCAGCGAATATACTCATCAAGACGCCCATATCGACCTCGCGCCGCTAGCCGCGATGGCTAACGCCCGTCTGATCCTGGCAGCCGCGACCGGCTTCGACCCTGAAGGGCAGACGGTGCAGGTGGACGGACGGCCGGATGTGCCGTTCGATCTGTTGTCCGTGGACATCGGCGGGGTGCCCGATGTGCCGGCCGGCAACGGGATTCCGGTCAAGCCGATCGGACTGTTTCTGGATCGCCTGCACCGGCTCGAAGCCGAGGCCCAGCCGGGCACCAGAATCGCGGTGGTGGGCGGCGGCCCCAGCGGGGTGGAGTTGGTCTTAGCACTGGCGGCGCGGTTTGCCGGGCAGTTGCGGCTGGTTCTGGTGTCGGCGACCCGGGAACCGTTGGCCAGCGCACCGGCCAACGTGCGCCGCACGGTACGGGCGGCCCTGGTGGATGCGGGCGTGGAACTGATCTGCGGCGTGGCCGCGGCCGGGATGGAGAACGGGCGCCTGTTCCTGTCCGACGACAGCTTTGTGGAAGTGCAGACAGCGCTGTGGGCGACCGGCGCAAAGGGGGCGGCGTTTCTGGCGGCCTCCGGCGTGGCATGCGACGCGGCGGGGTGCATCGAGGTCACGCCGGATTTGCGTAGCATCAGCCATGCGGCGGTGTTCGCGGCCGGCGATTGCGCCTCGTTCGAGGGCGCCCCGAGACCGAAGGCAGGCGTGTGGGCCGTCCGGGCGGGGCGGCCGTTGGCGGAGAATCTGAGGCGGGCGGCAAAGGGGCAGGCATTGCAGCCGTGGAAGCCACAGCGCGATGCACTGGCGATCCTGGGCCTGGGCGATGGACGTGCGGTGGCCTGGCGGAACGGTATCGGGGTGCATGGCCGTGCGGTCGGGCGGCTGAAGGACTGGATCGACCGACGGTGGATGCGCATGTACACCAATATGCGGATGCCGGCCGAACCCGACGCGCCGATGCGGTGCGGCGGCTGCGGCGCCAAGGTGGCGGCAGGCGTTCTGGCCGGGGCGCTGGCGAGCCTGCCGCGCGCCGACACGCCCGACCTGCTGACCGGCCTGGACGACGCGGCCGTGCTCAAGCCGCCACTCGGGAAGTTATTGGTCCAATCGGTCGATCACTTTCGGACGTTCCTGGACGATCCATTTGTCTTCGGCCAGATCGCCGCCGCCCACGCGCTATCGGATATCTACGCCATGGGCGGCGCACCGTGGACGGCGCTGGCCATCGCCTCGGTGCCCTATGGCAGCGGCGGAAAAATGCAGGCCGAGTTGTCGGCGATGCTGCAAGGGGCCAGCGGGATACTGCGCTCGGCCGGCTGCGCCCTGGTCGGTGGCCACAGCGGCGAGGCAATGGAGGCGGCACTGGGCTTCTCCGTCACCGGGCTGGTGGATTCGGGTAAAATCCTGCGCAAGGCGGGGCTTCAGCCGGGTGACCGGCTGATTCTGACCAAGCCGTTGGGCACCGGAATCGTACTGGCCGGCCATATGCGGGGCAACGCGCGTGCCGCCTGGCTGATGGCGGCGATCGAGTCCATGCGGACCACGAATGCCGTGGCCGCGGCGATCGGCATGGCGCACCGCCCAAGGGCGGGAACGGATATCACCGGATTTGGACTGGCCGGGCACCTTCAGGAAATGCTGGAAGCATCCGGTGTGGGCGCGGTGTTGCGGCTGGACGCGATCCCTGCCCTGCCCGGTGCCCGGGCACTGGCCGCGCATGGCATCGAAAGCACCTTGGCGCAGGAGAACCGCCGCGTGCTGGGCGGCGAAACCGCGAACACCGCGTTGCTGACCGACCCGCAAACCTCCGGCGGCCTGCTGCTCGGGTTTCCGGCCAACCGAGCGGAACGGTGCTTGGAGGCATTGTGCGACGCGGGGATCGAAGCGGCGATCGTCGGAGAGGCGGAGCCGGCGCGCGACGGCCATCGGCGGATCGCCATCGAGTAGCCCCGATCGAACGCCGCCTGGGCACGGCCGGCGATTGCCCGTTCGCGCCAGACGATGAAACCGCTTTTGTCCGTCTTGGAACCCCGCCCCGATCGCGCTAGGGATGGCGGTTTATCGTCAGGAGCAGCCGCATGACCCGCAGTTACCGTATCGCCTCGATTCCCGCCGACGGGATTGGGCCTGAAGTCATCGAGGCCGGCCTGGAAGTGCTGGATGCGGTGGCGTCCAAGGACGGCGGGTTCAAGCTCGCGATCGACCACTACGACTGGGGCTCCAACTGGTACCGCAAACATGGCGAGTTCATGCCGGCCGACGGACTGGCCTGGCTGCGGACCGCGGATGCAATCTATTTCGGCGCCGTGGGCGACCCGAACGTGCCCGACCACATCTCGCTTTGGGGCCTGCGGCTGCAAATCTGCCAGGGGTTCGATCAATATGCCAACGTGCGCCCGACGCGGATCCTGCCGGGCGTGACCTCGCCGTTGCGCGATGTCGGCGTCGGCGATCTGGATTGGGTGATCGTGCGCGAAAACTCCGAGGGCGAGTATGCCGGCCAGGGCGGGCGCACACATCGCGGGCTGCCGGAGGAAGTCGCCACCGAAACCGCGATCTTCACCCGCCGCGGGGTGGAGCGGATCATGCGCTTCGCGTTCGACATCGCCCGTTCGCGGCCGCGCAAGCACCTGACGGTGGTCACCAAATCCAACGCCCAGCGTCACGGCATGGTATTCTGGGATGAGATCGCGGCCCTGGTCAGCCAGGACTACAAGGACGTGACCTGGGACAAGGAACTGGTCGATGCGATGACCATGCGCATGGTGCGCAAGCCGCAAACGATCGATACCGTCGTCGCTACAAACCTGCACGCCGACATCCTTTCCGACCTGGCCGCCGCGCTGGCCGGATCGTTGGGTATCGCACCGACCGGCAACATCGATCCGGAACGGCGATCCCCTTCGATGTTCGAGCCGATTCATGGTTCGGCCTTCGATATTACAGGCAAGGGGATCGCCAATCCGGTCGCGACGTTCTGGACCGGTGCGATGATGCTGGAACACCTGGGCGAGAAGCCGGCCGCCGATCTGCTGATGC
>JAJZEV010000336.1 GCA_021805665.1 Pseudomonadota bacterium | reverse complement strand
GAAACAACATACCACTAGAGATGCGATCGGCCGCTACGGCAATGCAGTCGGCTTGGCACATTCGGGTAGCCGGGTTGGAAGCGGGTGATCATGTCGCGATTTATAGACGTAAATAGGAAAAATGTCAACAGCGTTCAGGCTCGGTCAACTTGCCCCGGCTAAAAAGTATTGGGCGCGGGCTGCAAAGGTCGTAGCGGTCCGGAAACATAACTGGTTGACCAGACGCGCCGCCCTGCCGGAGAATACATATGTGGGAACCACCGGGGCGTTGACAGCGTGACGAACGAAGCCTTCGCCCGGATCAAAATCGACCAGATTCTGAGGGACGCCGGCTGGCGCCTGACCGATGGACTTAGCGTGCGGTACGAATATCCTCTGGATGGCGGCAGCCGCGCCGACTACGTGCTGTTCGATCGCCAGGGACGCGCGCTGGGGGTGCTGGAAGCCAAGAGCACCAGCGTCACCCTGAGCGCGGGCGAGGCGCAGGGGCGCCGTTATGCCGATCTGCTGGATGTCCCGTTTATTTTCCTGTCGAACGGTGAGGAAATCTGGTTCCGCGACAAAGAACAGGACGCCCATTTCCGCGCGGTGAAAACCGTTTTCAGCCAGGACGATCTTGTTCGCCGCAGAGCCGCGCGGGGTATCCGCCGAAGCCCGCTGGACATCCGGATCGATACAAGGATTGCCGGCGGCGGCGGACGATACCACCAATCGGCCTGCATCGACGCGGTATGCCGTGAGATTGTCAACGGTCGGCGCAAGATGCTGGTGGAAATGGCGACCGGCACCGGCAAGACGCGCACGGCGGCGGCGCTGCTAAAGCGCCTGTTCGACGCCAATTGGGCGACCCGCGCCCTGTTCGTGGTCGATCGCAACACGCTGGCCATTCAGGCAGAGGAGGCATTCGTCGAACATCTGCCGACCTTGCCATGCTATCGCGTTCCCAAGTCCGGGCGGCGCTTTCAGGATGAAAAGCGCGTCACCATCGTTACCTTGCAAACGCTGGTGAATGAATATGAAAACTACTCATCCGGTTATTTCGACATGATCGTCATCGATGAGTGCCATCGCAGCATCTACGGCGAGTGGCGCCGGGCGTTGGACCATTTCGACGGCATCAAGGTCGGTTTGACCGCGACACCCTGCGTCATGCGGGATGCGCCCGATGTGGATGAGGACGATCGCAAGGCGGTGCGCGACACGTTGCGGTTCTTCGAGGTCACCCAGCCCACGTATCGCTACAGCATGGCCGAAGCCATCGCCGACGGTCATCTGGTGCCGTACGAGATTTATCGCGCCATGACCGCGCGCACGGCGGCGACCGACGGATTCTCTGTCGCACGCGCCGATATCGACTGGACCGCGATGGACGACGCTACCCGCACCGAACTGGAGGCGTTGTTCGCCGACCGCGATCCGTTGATCGTCGATCCCTCGGCGCTGGAGCGCAAATTCACTGTCCCGGAGCGCAACCGAGCGATGGTGCGGGAATTCCGGGATGTGCTGGAGAATGGTTATACTGGCCCCAACGGCATCCGCCGCGCGCCCGAATGGGGCAAGACGATTGTCTTTGCCGTCACCAAGCGCCATGCGGAGACGTTGGCCCGGATGTTCGATGACGCGTTTGCCGATCAGAAGCCAAGCCCCACGACCCGCTATGCGGATTTCGTCGTGTCTGGCATGGGCGCGGATGACAGCGTCGATGGGCAGGCAAAGATCAAACGGTTTACCAAGGAACCGTTTCCACAAATCCTGGTCAGCGTGAACATGCTGGATACCGGGTTCGACTGCCCGGAGCTGCGCAATCTGGTGATGGCGCGCTTCACCCATAGTTCCATCCTGTATCAGCAGATGCGCGGACGCGGCACCCGGCTGGCGCCCGGCAAAAACCGCTTCACCATGTGGGATTTCACTGGCGTCACCTTGCGGCATGGCGACGATGAAACCCCGGATGAAGGGGGCGTTGTGGTCGTGCGCGAGGCCAAGCCGCCCACAGGCCAGGCCAGACGCATGCTGACGCTGGATGTGCATGACGAAATCGACCCGGGAACGCGTGAATGGGTCACCGTCGATGAGACCGGCCATGCTTTCCTGGACCCCGACGCAGCCCGAGCCGGCGCGCTGGGGGCGGCGTTCGAGACGTGGCTTGCCGGCCGTGACTTCCACTCCGACCAGGTTCGCGTGCTGCATCTGGTCAAGGAGCAGATCAAGGCCAATGCCGCCGATCTTGAGCAATTCGACAGTTGGCGCTTCGATGTGGCGCCGTTGTCGATGAACGGCGGATTCGAGCGTGCGCGCGCCGTGTTCGGCGGCGAAGCGGAACTGGAACGGATTCTGAGCAGCATGAACGAAGCCGTCTTTGGCATCGCCACCGGTTCGGCGCACGATGACGACCCGCTCGGCACCGACAAACCCCTGCACTAAGGCCGACCATGCCCTTTACGCCTGAGATGCGCCGCAAGGTGGATCAGATTCGCGACTATCTGTATGGCGGCGGCTATCCCGATCCGCTGTCCAACGCCGAACAACTGAGTTTTCTGTTCTTCTTCTATATGATCGAGGGCATCGACGGCGCCAACACGCGGCAGGCCAGGGCCACCAAGCGTGACTACACCTCTCTGTTCGCGGGTGACTGGGTTTTGCGCAACCCGCTGAACGCGCCGGCCAAGGGGGTTGAGAGCATTCCGCGCGAGCGGATGCGTTGGTCCTCCTGGGCGAACGCCATGGCGGGGGAACAGCTTGTCACCTTCGTTCGGGATGAAGTGTTTCCGTTCTTCGCCACCATCGGCGACACTTTCGGCATGAGTTTCATGGCGCAGGCCAGGCTGACGGTGGATGAGCCGACAGTGCTGACCCAGATCGTGACTCTGGTGAACGAGTTGCGGCTGGAACAGGCGGACCCGGACACCAAGGGCGATTTGTTCGAGCATGTGCTGCGCCAGATCAAGCAGGCCGGCGAACTGGGCCAGTTCCGCACGCCGCGTCATATCATCCGGGCGATTGTCGCCTTGCTGGACCCGAGGATCGGGGAGACGGTGTATGACCCCGCCGCCGGCACCGCCGGGTTTCTGGTGGCGGCCTATGAACATATCCGGCTGGCCGGATCGTCCCCCAGCGGGCGGGAGATTTCGGATATCGAGGGTAAGTCGCGTGAGCGGGGCATGGGTGACCGGCTGAACGCGGCGCAATGGCGCAAGCTGCAAACCGCGACATTTTACGGCAACGATGTCGATCCCAAGATGGTCAGTCTGGCGTCGATGAATCTGGCGCTGCGCGGGCTGCCGGATGTGCGCATCCTGAAGCGCAACGTGCTGACCAGCAGCTTCGACCGGCAGATGAAGGCGGACAGGGGTTTGCCGCTGGATGGTTATGACGTGGTGCTGGCCAATCCGCCATTTTCCGGCCGGCTGGACCGGGACCGGATTGTCGATGACGTGCGGATCGGCACCAGCACGGCGACGGAACTATTGTTCATCAAATACATGATCGATAATCTGAAGGCGGGCGGACGCTGCGGCGTGGTGGTGCCGGAGGGCGTGCTGTTCGGGTCCACCGGGGCGCACAAGGAACTGCGCCGAATCCTGATCCAGAATAACCGTGTAGAGGCGGTGCTGTCGCTGCCCGGCGGGGTGTTCCAGCCCTATTCGGGCGTCAAGACCAGCGTGCTGGTGTTCGCCAAGGGCGGGCGGACGGACCGGGTGATGTTCCTGCACGCCAGCAATGACGGTTTCAAACTGGACGCCAATCATGAGCAGCCGATCGAGGCGGACGATCTGCCGGATTTGATCATGGCGTTTCAGAATCGCGCTTCGTTGTGGCCGGAGTGGTGCGGGCGCGATGCTGAACAGCCCTGGACGGAAAACTGGTGGTTCGCGGATGCGGCCGCGATTGAGCGGGAGGATTTCAATCTCTCCGCCTCGCGTTACCGGCCCGAGAGCCGCGAGGCGGCGGAGCACCGCGATCCGCGTGAGTTGCTGGCGGAACTGCGCGACGAGACGGCGGCGATTCTTGGCGATATCGAGGCGCTGGCGGCTGATCTTGGGGAGCCGGTGGGTTGAGTGTGCCGACGATCGAACTTTCGCGTGTCTGTCACATGGATCGGCAAACAACTTCTGCCGCTGACGCAATCAATGCGGGCCGACAATTTGTCGGAATGGAACACGTCGATCCCGGCACGGGACGGATTTTGCTTGGAAACGGTTCGCGAACCGGCGACGGCAAAGGCCAAGCGTTCCTTTTTGATATGCGGCATGTCCTTTTTGGTAAGCTGCGGCCGTATCTTCGGAAAATTGCACTCCCTCAAGCCCAGGGTTGTTCTTCCACAGAATTGGTCCCGCTTTTACCCGACCCAAAGCGCCTCGACCGATCTTACTTGTTTCACTGGATTCGTCGTTATCAAGTAACAGATGCATTGATGGCGCGAAATACTGGCGCAAGAATGCCACGCGCCGATATGTCGGTCTTACTGGGCATGTCGCTTCCCCTTCCCCCACTGGACGAGCAGCGGCGGATAGTTGGGTTGTTGGACCGGGCGGCGGAGATCAGGCGCCGCGCCGACGCCGCCCGCGCCAAGGCCCGCACCATCATCCCCGCCCTGTTCCTGGACACCTTTGGCGACCCCGCCACCAACCCCAAGGGGTGGCCGGTGGTTACGGTTGGCGATCTCCTGGAAAGCGCGGCCTATGGCACCAGTCAAAAAGCCAATGACCAAGGCGACGGGATTCCCATGATTCGTATGGGTAACGTCACGACCGGCGGACAGTTGGACACTATCGCCCTAAAACATATCGATATTGCAGGCCAAGAACGTGAAAAGGCCGAACTGCTCGAGGGAGACCTCCTGTTCAACCGAACGAATAGTAAGGAGCTTGTCGGGAAGACGGGGCTTTGGGATGGCCGGTTTGAAGCAGTAGCAGCCTCATATTTTATTCGGCTGCGGGTGAAGCGTGCGTTATCCAATCCATCGTATCTCTGGGCATTTTTCAACACGAGATATATGAAGCGGGCACTATTCGACACTGCACGCGGCGCGATAGGGCAAGCGAACATAAACGCCAAGGAATTGCGCGCCTTTCGCGTACCCGCACCACCCCTCGATCTTCAAGCCGCCTTCGCGGAACAGGTTAAGCGCCTCGAATCCCTCGCCCATCACCTCGACGCCGCGGCCACCAAAGCGGATGCCATGGCCGCGGCGCTGTCCGCGGAGGTGTTCGGCCAACCACAGCCTCGTGTCGCAACCGCAAGCCATGCCGCTTGATCTGACCCCGGCGCGCGGGCTGCTGTTTCGCATCACTCATGCGGCCAACCTGAAGTGGATTCTGGCCAATGGACTTCATTGCGCCAACGGTGCCGCCGCCGACCCGGATTTCGTCGCCATCGGCAATCCGGACCTGATCGGCAAACGCACCCAACGCGCTGTGCCTCTTCCTCCGGGTGGAACGCTGGCGGACTACGTGCCGTTCTATTTCACGCCGAAGTCGCCGATGCTGCTCAATATCAAGACGGGGCATAACGGTATCAAAAAGCGTCCCAACCAGGACATCGTCATTCTGATTTCCTCTTGCCGAGCGATGCGCGACAGCGGGGTGGCGATGCTTTTCACTGATCGGCACGCCTATACGGCGACCGCCGCCTGGATGGCGCGGGCCGATGACCTGCCTGGCATGATCGACTGGGATATTCTCCGCCGGCACGACTTCGCCCGCGACGACCGCTACCCGGATAAAATGGAACGCTATCAGGCCGAGGCATTGGCGCACCGTCATGTCCCCGTGCGTGCGCTGCTGGGTATCGGCTGTGCGTCCGACGTGGTAAAACCATTCATCGAGGGGCAAATGCGGGCGGCTGGTCTGGCCTTAGAGGCGTTCGTCCGTCCGGGGTGGTATTTCTGATGATCAGCTACAGGCACGGCAATCTGCTCGACGCCAAGGCCGAAGCCCTGGTGAATACCGTCAACACGGTCGGCGTCAGCGGCAAGGGCATCGCGCTGATGTTCAAGGACGCCTTTCCGGACAATTTCCGCGCGTATGAGGCCGCGAGCAAGGCCGGACATATCGCCCCCGGCGGCTTGTTCATCACCGAACGCCACGACATGCTCGGGCCACGCTTCATCATCAATTTCGCGACTAAGCAGCATTGGCGCCAACCCTCGCGGCTGGACTGGATCAAGCAGGGGCTCGCCGCGCTGCGGGCGGAGATCGGGGCGCGCGCCATCCGTTCGATCGCCATTCCACCGCTGGGCGCCGGCAATGGCGGGCTGGACTGGCAGGATGTGCGGCCGTTGATCGCGGATGCGCTCGCCGGCGTTGAGTGCGACATCCTGGTGTATGAGCCGACGCCGGCCTATCAGAACGTCGTCAAGCGTCATGGGGTGGAAAAGCTTACACCCGCGCGGGCGCTGATGGCGGAGATGATCCGGCGGTATGAGGTTCTGGGCTTCGATTGCTCCATGCTGGAGGCGCAGAAACTGGCATGGTTTCTCAGCAGGGCCATGCAGCGCCTGAACCTGACACCGAACCCGATCGCCGACAATTTCGCCGCCAACCGATACGGGCCGTATTCGGATAAGGTCCGGCACCTGCTCGACAGCCTGGATGGCAGCTATCTGACGTGCGAGCGGCGGGTGGCGGACGCCAGGCCGTTCGATCCGATCCGTTTCCGGCACGACCGACGGGGTGAGGTCGGTGCCTATCTGACGTCGCCGGGGGCCGCGCCGTATCGTCCGGCGCTGGAGGACGCCACACGCGTTATCGATGGGTTCCAGTCGCCGCATGGCCTGGAACTACTGGCGACGGTGGACTGGTTGACTCACGCGGGGGGAGCGGCCCTGGATGCCGAGGGCATGATGGCGGCAATCGCTTCGTGGCCGGGTCCCGATGGGGCGGCCGAGCGTAAGGCCAGGGTGTTCACGCGGCATCATGTGGGCGTTGCCGTCGAACATCTGCGGGCTGTTCAACTGGTTGGTGCATAGGTTCGTCAGCAGCTTCGGCGTTGCCGCGCCTCTGGCCGGGTACTCATCAAAGCTTTGGATTGGCTGGTCCAGATCAAGCAACCCTGTTCCAGCCGGCCGATGGTGCAAGCCCGGGCCGTGCGGATTGCGTCATCCATAAGGCCTGAAGCAACGACAATCCGGCACGGACTCCCTTGCCCAACCGCGCGGGGAATCGCATCTTGCGCGCATGAGCGAGACCCTGCTTGACGTGAAGGGCATGAACTGCCCGCTTCCTGTGCTGAAGGCCAATCGTGTGTTGCGCGGCATGGCGGGCGGCGAGCGGCTGCGTGTGCTGGCGACCGATCGCGCCTCGGTGTCCGATTTTCAGGCGTTTTGCCGTGAAACCGGGCACGCGCTGCTGGCGTGGAGCGAAGAGGCTGGCGTATTCAGCTTCACCATCCGCCGCCGAGCGGACGATCCCCAGCAGAAGGGAAGCTGACGTGACCACCGCGTTGATTACCCATCCGGCGTGCCTGGACCACGATACCGGCCCCTATCATCCCGAGAACGCCGAACGGCTGCGCGCCGTGCTGGCGGCGTTGGAGGCGCCGGAGTTTTCCGATCTGCTGCGCGAGCAGGCGCCGATGGCGACGGTGGAACAGCTCAGCCGGGTGCATCCGGCGGCGTATGTCGAGGGCATCCTGTCGATCCATCCGCAACTGGGGGAACCGGTGCAACTGGATGGCGATACGGTAATGAGCGAAGGCAGCGCCGAAGCCGCCGCGCGTGCGGCTGGCGGGGCCTGCATGGCGGTCGATGCGGTGATGGAGGGCTGGGCGCGGAGCGCGTTCGCCGCGGTGCGTCCGCCGGGGCATCATGCCGAACCGAACCGGCCGATGGGGTTCTGCCTGTTCAACAATGCCGCCGTCGCCGCGCTGCATGCCCGTGCGCGCTGGGGTGTGCAGCGGGTCGCGGTGGTCGATTTCGATGTGCATCACGGTAACGGCACGCAGGCGATGTTCGCCGCTGACCCCGATCTGTTCTACGCCTCCACGCATCAAAGCCCATGCTATCCCGGCACCGGGGAGCCTTGGGAGCACGGGGTGGCCGACAACGTGGTGAATGTGCCGCTGCGGCCGCGCGATGGCAGCGCGGCGTTCAAGGCAGCCTGGACGGATACCATCCTGCCGGCGCTGGACCGGTTCGCGCCGGGACTGCTGATTGTCTCCGCCGGGTTCGATGCGCATATCGACGATCCGCTGGCCCAGCTTCGGCTGGAAACCGCCGACTATGCCTGGATCACCGACCAACTGACCGGCGTCGCGGACAAGCATTGCGGCGGGCGGATCGTGTCGGTTCTGGAGGGCGGCTACGACCTGCACTCCCTGGCCGCATCGGCGGCGGTCCATGTGCGCGGGCTGATGCGGGCGCATTAGTGCCCGATCCGTTCCGAACGTTGTTTCATAATCCCCTGCACGAAGGCCACCGACCATGCCGGAAGACGATGTCAGCCAGTTGTCGTTCGAGGACGCGCTTGCGGAGCTCGATCAGATTGTCCGGGGGCTTGAGGGCGGCACGCTGAAACTGGATGCCGCGGTGCAGGCGTTCGAACGCGGGGTGAAGCTGCGGCGCCATTGCGAGGCCAAGCTGGCGGAGGTCGAGGCGCGGGTGGAGGCGCTGGTGCAGCGGGCGGATGGGTCGCTGGGGACCCGGAAGCTGGAATAATGGCCAGGCAGCGGGCGGATCAATTGCTGGTGGCGCGCGGGCTGGTGGAAAGCCGTACGCGGGCGCAGGCGCTGATCCTGGCGGGCAAGATCTACTCGGGCGACCGGCGGGTGGCGAAGGCGGGCGACCTGCTGGCCGAGGATGTGCCGCTGGAGGTGAAGGGGCAGGATCACCCCTGGGTGTCGCGCGGCGGCTTGAAGCTGTCGCATGGCCTGGCGCATTTCGGCTTTTCGGCCGAGGGGCTGGTGTGTCTCGACGTGGGGGCCTCGACTGGCGGGTTTACCGACGTGCTGCTGACACACGGGGCGGCGAAGGTGCATGCGGTCGATGTCGGGCATGGGCAGTTGGCGTGGAAGCTGCGCTGCGACCCGCGTGTGGCGGTGTATGAGAAGACCAACGCGCGGTATCTGACTCGGGAGGCGATTGCCGATCCGATCCAGGCATTGGTATGCGATGCCAGCTTTATCGGTTTGGCAACGTTGCTGCCGGCGCCGCTGGCGCTGTGCGCGCCGGGGGCATGGGCGATCGTGCTGATCAAGCCGCAGTTCGAGGCTGGGGCGGGCGCGGTGGGCAGTAAGGGCGTCGTGCGCGATCCCACGGTGCATCAGGCGGTGTGCGAGCGCGTGACATCCTGGTGGGCGGGATTGCCGGGATGGAGTGTGGCCGGGGTGGTCGAGAGCCCGATCACCGGACCGGAGGGGAACAAGGAGTTTCTGCTGGGCGCGCGGTTTAGTTCGGTGACGCCGGCATAGCCCGCGGCTTGTCAGTGCATCCCGACTGAGCGGCCGACCCGGCCTGTGCCGGGCCGACGCTGGATCAAACGGACTTTTTCAGGACGGGCGAGGCCTTGAAGCGGACGGTTTTGCCGGCCTTCACCTTGATCGATTCACCCGTGCGCGGGTTCAGGGCCTTGCGGGCCTTGGTCTTGCGCACGGTAAAGGTGCCGAAGCTGGGAAGGGTGAATTTCCCGTTTTTCTTCATCTCTTTGACGATCGCATCGATCAGTTCGTTGGTGGCGCGGTTGGCGGCTGCGCCGGTGACTTCCACGGACTGCTGGAGAACCTTGGCGATAAATGCCTTCGACATCGACGTTCCTTAACGATTCGAGATCAATCTGTGCGCTGACCCCACTAAATATCGATTATTTCAATTTTTTTCCCGATTCGTCAACGGAAATGCGATTGTCGAAACAATTTAGTTACCGATCATTTAACGGATTTTGTCTGTTCTTCGGTGTTCTCCTGCTGAGCACTCGAAAAATAGACGCCTATACCCGGGAAAGCCGGGGCGGCACGGTATCCGTAGCTTGCGCGGAACGGGATACTTCGGCCAGCAACGACCAGACACGGTCGGGCTGCATCGGAACGTCGGGGTCGTTCAGCAAACGGTCGATTTCATCGAGTTTACGGCTGTATTCAGCAGTGGACATGTTCACCTCTTAAAACACGCGACAGACCGGGATTGCGCCATGCAAACATGGCGATCCAGAGGCCCGTTGGTGGAGATGAGGAGGCGGGGCGGCGTTTCGCACCGCCCCGGCGATCACACTGACGACATAACGGCCGGTGCGAGGGCCGCAAAACCAGCCGCCGGGTGGCCGGGATTGCGGAAGCGAAGCTCGCCGCCAGCGGCCGAATCGGGTTCGGAGACTCCGAACATCTCAAACCGGGAGACAAAGCTGACCGCGACGACTGGACGCGCTTCGGGGTTGGTCATGAACTGGCGAGCCTCGCCTTCCAGTTCGAGGCGGTCGCGCAAACCGCGCCATTCCATCCGATCCGTATCCTCCACGAATACCGACAGGATACCGGGCCGGCTGCCGGTCAGGCGGGCCGGGGCCAGGGCTGCCAAACGGCGGCGGATGGCGGTTGCGACCTCGTTCTCCCGGCCCGCTCGGGCGGCCATCACGAACACGGCATTGCCCGATGTGGTGACCGACAGATGCGCTTCCGGCCCGAATTCTCGACGCAGGGAGGAGATCAGGCCCGTGTCCTCGGCCTGTGCGCCGGCCAGCAGCAGCGGGTCCAGGCGCAGGACGATAGCCGGGTCATGGTCCTGGCGGTTCCTGGCCTGGAGCATCGTCGTAATGCGCTGATGCACCTCGGACAGGGTTCCGCCTTCGGCTTCGGTGTCGTGCAGGCCCCCGCGCAGGCCAAGGGGCAAGGTCATTTTCAGCAGATAACGGCCGGGATGGTCGGCCAGCCAGGTCTGCAAGTCGGGGTCGATGCGGTCGGCGAGGCGGAACCAGGCGCCGCGATGCACGCCGCGGCCTTCCTCGGCGGTCATTGTGTCGCACGCGACCTCTGCCTCCGCACCGTCGCGGCGCAGCAGAAGATCGAATTGTGCGGCGTCGTTCAGGCCGGGGAAGGTTACCGCAAACCCGCGGGCGTGCTGTGCCATCGCCGTGCGGATCAAATGGAACACCGGGATCAGCGTGTTTTCGCCGCTGAGGCCGGTTTGAATGGCCTGGATCAGTCTTTCCCGGCCAGTGGTTGTCAGGCTGGCGGCGACCACCGGAATATGGGCGGCGATCCGGCCCAGCAGCACCTCGGCCATGGAGGGAATCGCGCCGGGCTGGCGGCGGAGTTTCTCCAGGCTGAGTTCGACACCGTGGCGTTGGCGGATGGCCTGGCCGGCGCGCGGCCCGGATGCCGAAAGGTCGCGTATTTCCGCCATGCGTTCCTGCCAGCGCCGCAGCCCGGCCAGGGCCACGAACGGGGCGAGTCCAGAGAAATCCATGGCTGAAGCGGCTGTCGGCATCGTCTATTCGATCACGATAATGAGACCCCTATTCAGTCCCAGTTATTCCCGACCGTCAAGCTGGGTTATTGTCGGTGGTCAGTTACGCGGTAGCCTGGCGGTTGTGGGGGCATCGGGATTTTGGGCGCGATGGCGCAGCAGATGATCCGCCAGCACGCATGCCACCATCGCCTCGCCCACCGGCACCGCCCGGATTCCCACGCAGGGATCGTGTCGGCCCTTGGTCATGATTTCGATATCGTGGCCTAGTCGATCCACCGAATGACGCGGCGAGAGAATGGAGCTTGTCGGCTTGACCGCGAACCGGACCACGATCGGCTGTCCGGTGGAGATTCCCCCGAGGATGCCGCCGGCATGGTTGGAGTCGAAGGCTACCAACCCGTCGTGCATCCGCATTTCGTCGGCGTTGTCTTCGCCGGTCAGGGCGGCGGCGGGGAAACCCTCGCCGATTTCGACGCCTTTCACGGCGTTGATCGACATCAGCGCGCCTGCCAGATCGGCGTCCAGCTTGCCGTAGATCGGCGCACCGAGGCCGGGCTGCACGCCGTCGGCGATGACTTCGATGACGGCGCCGACGGACGATCCGGCCTTGCGAACCGCCGACAGGTACGTCTCCCAGGTTTGGGCGGCGACCGGGTCGGGGCAAAAGAACGGGTTTTCGCCGATTTGGTCCCAATCCCACCGGTCGCGGTCGATCTTGTGCGGACCCACCTGCACCAGGGCGCCGCGAATGCGCACCCCGGCACCCAGAACGCGGCGGGCGACGGCGCCGGCTGCCACGCGCATCGCGGTTTCGCGGGCCGAGGACCGGCCGCCGCCGCGATAGTCGCGGATGCCGTATTTCAGGTCGTAGGTCAGGTCGGCGTGCCCGGGCCGGAACTGCGTGGCGATCGCGGCATAGTCGCGGGAGCGTTGGTCGGTATTCTCGATCATCAGGCCGATCGGGGTGCCTGTGGTCAAACCCTCGAACACACCGGACAGGATGCGCACCTGATCGGGTTCCTGCCGCTGGGTGGTGAATTTCGACTGGCCGGGCCGGCGCTTGTCCAGCCAGGGCTGAATGTCCGCCTCGGTCAGCGGCAGCAGCGGCGGGCAGCCATCGACGACGCAGCCGATGGCCGGGCCGTGGCTTTCGCCCCAGGTGGTGACTCGGAAGAGGTGACCGAAGCTGTTGTGCGACATGGCGGCGGGCTGTCAGCTTTCGACGATGGCGATGTCGGGCGCGTTCGGGTTCTTCATGCCGACGGTGTGGTAGCCGCAATCGACGTGATGTACTTCGCCGGTCACGCCGGAGGACAGATCGGACAAGAAATACACGCCCGCACCGCCCACATCCTCGATCGTGGTGTTGCGCTGCATCGGGGAGTTCAACTGGTTCCAGCGCAGGATATATTGGAAGTCGCCGATGCCGCCGTAGGCCGCCAGGGTTTTGATCGGGCCGGCGCTAATCGCGTTGCAGCGAATGCCGGAGGTGCCCAGATCGGCCGCCAGATAGCGTACCGATGCCTCCAGCGCCGCCTTGGCGACCCCCATCACATTGTAATGCGGCACGACCCGTTCGGCGCCCAGGTAGCTGAGCGTCAGCAGGCTGCCGCCGGGTTTCATCATCGGCACGGCGCGCTGACAGACCGCGGTGAACGAGTAGCAGGAGATGTCCATCGCCTGCAGGAACCCCTCACGCGGGGTATCCAGGTAGCGGCCGCGCAGCCACTGCTTGTCGGCATAGCCGATCGCGTGAACCAGGAAGTCGATGCCGTCCCAATGCTTGCCGATCGCGGCGAAGGCATTGTCGATACTGGTATCGTCGGCGACATCGCAGGGAAACAGCAGGTCGGAACCGGCCTGTGCGGCTAGCGGGCGCACCCGGCGGCCAAGCGCGTCGCCTTGGTAGGTGAAGGCCAGTTCGGCGCCCTGGGCGGCGCAGGCGGCGGCGATGCCCCAGGCCAGCGACCGGTCGTTGGCGACGCCCATGATGACGCCGCGCTTTCCCCGCATCAGGGTGCCTGTGGCGGGTTGAGGTGCCGGAGCACTATCGGTCATGATTATCCTCATCGGTCGCGATGCGCAGTGAGATGCGTCGTTTCGCCGTGGTGGCACAAGCCGGCGGGATCGGGCAAGAGGCGGACTGCTTTGCCGGCCGGGTGGCAATTCTGCTCAGGCGTCGGCGGCGACCGGTTTGCGGACCCTGGCGGCTTTTTTTGCGGCCCGCGGTTCCGGTTCCACCCGGGGGGCCGGGTGTTCGCCGGTCAGCCGGGCGATCACGTCGCAGTACCGGTCGAGGTAATCGCGCATCGAGAGGTTGGCCTCGGCATAGGCCCTGGCGCCGTGGCGCAGTTTGGCGTTCAGATCCTTGTCTTCGATGACATTCAGCACGGTTCGTGCCAGGGTTTTCGGTTCCAGGAACGGGGCCAGCAGCCCGTTTTCGCCATTGGTGATGAATTCCCGCACCGGATCGACATCGCCGCCGACCACCGCGCAGCCGATCGCCATCGATTCCCGCATCGACCATGACGCGACGAATGGATAGGTCAGATAGACATGCGCGTCGGAGCGTTGCAGCGCGG
>JAJZEV010000211.1 GCA_021805665.1 Pseudomonadota bacterium | reverse complement strand
ACCCCAGCCGCCCCAGCCGCCACCCCAGCCCCAACCGCCGCCGCGCCAGCCATCGCCCCAGCCGCCGCCGCGCCAGCCGTCGCCGCGCCATCCGCCACCCCAGCCGCCTCCGCGCCATCCGCCGCCCCAGCCGCCTCCGCGCCATCCGCCGCCGCCGCCACGCCAGCCACCGCCGCCTCCGCGCCATCCGCCGCCGCCGCCACGCCAGCCACCTCCGCCGCCGTGAAAGCCACCACCGCCGCGTCCTCCACCACCGCCTCCGTGCCCGCCGCCGCCATGCTGCGCTTGCGCGTCGGTTACATAGAAGGTGCCGCCAAGGGCGAGGGCCAAAATTGCAATTCGGAACGGCGAGCCCGCCCGTGAGGAAATCATTTTGGCACGTCCATCAACCCCGCTGTACATGGGGCTAAGACTGTTCCAGGGATTAGTCCCTGCATCTTAATCGATGGTGCCGCATCGATCCAAAATCAAGGCCGCGGGCTGGTCCATCGCATGGCCATCGCCCCCGCGGCGCACCAAATAGAGGACTGGCGCCGCTTGCCGGAACCGCTCGATCCGATAAATTGTCGGTAACGCTGCGGGCAGCGGCGTGCGGGCGCCAGGTTTAGGGCGATCACGCACGTCGGCGGTCGCGCCGCGATCCATAGTCCGCTAATTCCGCCCGGCCAGCGCCCGCACCGCGGCCTCGACGGCGGCAAGGTCGTTCGGCAGGATCGTAAACCGCTCCTCCCGCTCGAACAGATCGGCCATCCGCGGCGGCAGTGTCGGCCGCTGCCCGGTGGCCCTTTCCATCGCGTCGGGGAATTTGGCGGGATGCGCGGTTGCCATCGCCACGGTCGGCACGCCGCCGGCACACGGCAGTGCCCGGGCGGCGGCGATGCCGATGGCGGTGTGCGGATCGGCCAGATATCCCGTCGCGGCATGCAGGCGGCGAATTTCCGCCTCGGTGCCGGGATCGTCCAGCCGGAAGCCATGGAACAATCCGCGCACGCGATGCCAGACCGGGTCCGCGACCTGCATCCGGCCGGTGCGGCGGAAATCCAGCATCGTCTCGCGGGTTTTATCGGCATCGCGGTCCAGCAGTTCGAACAGCAGCCGCTCGAAGTTAGAGCTGACCTGGATATCCATGCTGGGGGACAAGGATGCTTCCACCGGCACCATCGACATGTCGTTGGAGGCCAGGAACCGCGTCAGGATGTCGTTGCGGTTCGAACCGACGATCAACCGGGCAACGGGCAGTCCCATGCGTCGGGCCGCCCAGGCAGCGAGGACATTGCCGAAATTGCCGGTGGGAACGCTGAAGGCGATGTCCCGATCCGGCGCGCCCAGCGCCAGCGCTGCCGCGACATAATAGGGAATTTGGGCCGCGATCCTCGCCCAGTTGATGGAGTTGACCGCCGACAGGCGGACCTCATTCCGGAACGGGACATCGGCGAACATCGCCTTCACCAGATCCTGGCAGTCGTCGAAGGTGCCCCGAACCGCGACATTGCTGACATTCGGCGCCAGCACGGTAGTCATCTGCCGGCGCTGCACCATGCTGGTGCGTTCGTGCGGATGCAGGATCACGATATCGACGCGGTCGCGTCCGGCGCAGGCCTCGATCGCCGCCGATCCGGTATCGCCGGAGGTCGCGCCGACGATCGTCACCCGCCGGTCGCGCCGCGTCAGCACGTAATCGAACAGGCGCCCCAGCACCTGCATGGCCATGTCCTTGAACGCCAGTGTGGGGCCGTGAAACAACTCCTGCGCAAACAGGTTCGTCTCCAACTGGATCAGTGGCACGATGGCGGTGTGGCCGAACCCTGCATACGCCTGCTGGCAGATCGAGCGCAGCACGTCGAACGGGATCGCGCCGCCCATGAATGGCTGCATGACCCGGGCGGCCAGTTCGGGGTAGGGCAGGCCGCGCATCGCCCGCCAGTCGGATGGGCCGAAATGCGGCCAGGTTTCCGGCATGAACAGGCCGCCGTCCTCGGCCAGGCCAGCCAGCAGGACATCGGCGAAATCGCGTGCGGGCGCCTGCCCGCGAGTGGATATATAGCGCATGACCCGCCTTCTAACCGCTTAACGCCGCTGCGCCCAGATCGAAGCGGCATCTTCCATCGCCCGGGCCGGGTCGGGGGTGCGTCCCATGGCCAGCAGCGCGAGGGCAATGGTCGCCTGGATCGCCGCAAGCGGAGTCGCGGGCGCGATTTCGCCGTTCCACACCGCGGCGAACGAGGCGGCGGTGTCCGTGGCGGGCGGGTGCGGCGCCAAGCCCTCGATTGCCGGCAGGTCAATGGTTCTGCGCCCGCCGTCCTTTGTCCACAGCGTTGCCGTCGCCGGCTTTAGCGGCACCCGTTCTGCTTCTCCGCCGCCGCCCTTCAGCACCAACAGGCTGCCGCGATGCATGCGTTCGGCGACACCCAGATGCACATCGATATAGGCAGGGTGAAATACGCCATCGATGCCGGCCGGCGCATCGGCTGGATTCAGCAGCCGTGCCACGGTGTTGACCGGGGACCGCAGCCCGAACAGCCGGCGCATGTCCAGCAGCCGGTCAATGGCGGGCGCCAGGGTTTTCAGCGGCAGGTAGGCGAAACCGGTTTGTCGCAACGACCGCGCCCCATCGTCCGACGCCAGCCCCAGCGCGGCCAACCCGGCCTCTACGGTCATGCCGGAGGAAAACGCGTTCGACCCGTGCATCAGTACCCGGATGCCGGATCGACCCAGCGCCAGGGCCGACAGCAGAAACCACGGCGCCCCCCGGGTCCGGCCGGAGCCGTAGGATGGCCAGTCGAGGTCGGCGTCGATACCGCCATGGCCGAGTTCGGGCCGGGCGCGTGCGGCTTCGGTCATGCCGGCGATTTCTTCGGCATCCTCCCCCCGGAACCGCAGCAGCATCAGGAATGCACCGACCTGATGCGGGTCTGCCTCCCCGCGCAGTACCATGCCGAAGGCGGTTCGTGCTTCCTCCCGGGTCAGTGCCCGCGACCGGCCCGGCCCCCGGCCAAGGGTCGCGACGAACGGTGCGAACAGGTCGGCTGGCGGGATTGTCACAGATGTCAACCTTTCGAGTCCGGCCGGCTTCGGCCGGATACTGTTACGATATTTGTTTTGCCGCAGGAATTCTCTGTCAGGTAAAGAATTTGCCGCGATATCGCATTCGACTGCCAGTCGCGGCGGCGTATGGACGCCTGTCATCGACAGGGAACGGGCTTCTGCCGGACCATAATCGCCCTCACGGTTGTTGACCATCCGTGAATTCCGAGCGAATTCACGAGTAGGTACGGCAGATTCACGATTTTATAACATTGCGAAAACGCCGCCGACCTATCCAGTCCCATGGACGAAAAGCGCATGCCTCGCAGGGGGCCGCGTGGCGGCCAGGTCCACGCCCGAAAGAAAGGATAAGCGGAGGTTGAACACGGAACCATCGGTTCGGACCCCGGGGCCGCTCCTGCGGGAATGGCGCATCCGACGGCGCATGAGCCAGTTCGATCTGGCGAGCGATGCCGGTATTTCGACAAAGCATCTCAGTTTTCTGGAAACCGGACGGTCGCGTCCAAGCCGGCAAATGCTGTTGCGCCTGGCGGCCTGTCTGGAAGTTCCACTGCGAGATCGCAATGAGCTGCTGAATGCCGCGGGGTTTTCCCCGGTGTTTGAGGAACGGTCGTTGGACGCACCGCCGCTGGATATGGTCCGCCGAGCCGTGGATGCGGTTCTGGCGGCGCACGATCCTAACCCGGCGCTGGCTGTCGATCGGCGCTGGACGATGGTCGCGGCCAACCGCGCGGTGGCGCATTTGTTTTCCGGCGGGGAACCGCTGCTGTTGCGTCCGCCCGTCAATATCATGCGCCTGCTGCTGCATCCGGCGGGCATGGCATCGCGTATCGTCAATCTGCCGCAGTGGCGCTCGCATGCTATCGGTCGCCTGCGCCGCCGGATCGATTGCACCGGCGACAGCGGCCTGATCGATTTGCTCGACGAGATTCGGGAATATCCAAGCGTGCGGGCCAACGGCGCCGCCACGGACACGGCGGACCCCGATATGGTCGCCGTGCCGCTGCGGCTGGCGACGATGGACGGGATTATGTCGTTCTACGAGACGAGCACGCTGTTCGCGACCCCGGTCGATATCACTGTGTCGGAACTGTCGATCGAGGCTTTCCTGCCGGCAGACCGGCAAACGGCCGAAGCGATGCGGATCGCCGCGGACAAAGGCGACATGCAATCGCCGCCCCGGCCGCTGGCGCCGGCGCAGACCCTGGCCATGATGGTTTAGACAACCCGGCGGGGCAGTTGCGCCGTCGCGGCGGCCGGCATAAACCGCCGGTATGGTTGAAACCAAAGCCCGCGGGTATTTCGGCATCGGCGCCGAAGGCGTCTCCAAATCCGCGAATATCGGCGCGCTGCTGCGCACCGGCCATGCGTTTGGGGCCGCGTTCTGTTTCACGATCGGTTCGGGATGGGATGCCCGCGCCGCCCGGACGGCGGATACCGCTGACACACCATCGCATGTGCCAATGTGGCGGTACCCAACGCTGTCCGACATCTCCCTGCCGCGCGGCTGCGCCCTGGTGGGGGTCGAGCTGCTGGACGACGCCATCGACCTGCCGTCGTTCCGCCATCCGCTGAACGCCGCCTACGTGCTGGGGCCAGAGCGGGCGGGTCTGTCGGACGCGTTGCTGCAACGGTGCGACCATGTCATCCGGATTCCAACCCGGTTTTCCTTGAATCTGGCCGTTGCCGGCGCGTTGGTGCTGTACGACCGGCTGCTCCAGCACGGGCGGTTTGCCGAACGGCCGGTTGGATCGGGCGGCCCGATCCAGCCTCTGCCGCCAACCGGCCACGGTGCGCCGCGGTTTCGCAAGACCATCCCGGACTGGCTTCAAGCCCGCGGCCCTCACGGGGACGCGAAGAAGGTATGACTCCGTGGCGCTTGTTCGGCGCGGGCGGCGGCACTATTGCTGCGCCCATGAACACACGCTTCCTCACGGCCCTGATTCTCTCGCTGCTGGCGGCTCTGCCGGCTTCGGCTGAAACCAAGAAGCCGGCCGCCGCTGCTCACGCCACGTCCGCCGCCCCGAAGAAGATCGGGGAGTTCGGCGACTGGACCGCCGCCACCCATCAGGAAGGCGGTCAGGCGGTCTGTTATGCGTTCACCCGGGCGCAGACCTCGGCCCCGGCGCTGTCCGGGCGGGGGCCGGTGATCCTGACGGTGACGGAACGTGCGTCCGGACGCGATGCAGTGGCGATCGAAGCCGGCTTGACCTACGCCGCGAACGCCGCGGTGACGGTGCAGGTCGATCAGACCGCCCTGGAATTCTACACTGCCGGCCGCAACGCCTTCGCCCGCGACGGCAAAGCCGCGGTCGCCGCATTTGGCAAGGCGGGCCGCGCGGTCGCCCGGTCCCCGGCGCCGAAGGAAGTGGCCGATACGTTCAGCCTGAAGGGCTTCGGCGAAGCCTATAAAGCCATCGTCAAGGCGTGCCCCGCGAAGTGAGCGACCTTTCCGAAGCCGATCGCGAGCGGGTTCTGGCGAAGTCCGCGCTGTTCGATCCGCCGGAAGTCGTGCTGCCGGACGGCCGGCGCGATCTTGTCGGCATGGACCGCACCGAACTGACGGCGGAGATGGCGGCGATCGGCGAACCGGCGTTCCGCGTCAAGCAGTTGTGGCACTGGATTTACCACCAGGGCGTCACCGATTTCGCCCGCATGTCTTCTATCGCCAAGCCCTTGCAGGTGCGGCTGGCCGAAAAATTCGTGATCGGGCGTCCTGAGGCTGCTGTCGTGCAGACATCGGTGGACGAAACCCGCAAATTCCTGTTCCGCTTCCGCGACGGGCAGGAAGCCGAGACCGTCTATATCCCCGATCCGGTCGAGGATCGCGGCGCGGTCTGTATCTCCTCCCAGGTCGGCTGCACCTTGTCCTGCCGGTTCTGCCATACCGGCACCCAGACCCTGGTGCGCAACCTCGGCGCGCCGGAAATCGTTGGGCAATTCATGGCCGCGCGCGATTCTTACGGCGAATGGCCGTCTCCGAAGGGCGAGACCCCGCGCCTGCTGTCCACCATCGTGCTGATGGGGATGGGCGAGCCGCTGTACAACTACACCAATGTCGCCAAGGCGATGAAAATCGTGATGGACGGGGAGGGCATCGGCCTGTCCCGCCGCCGGATCACGCTGTCCACATCCGGCGTGGTGCCGATGATGGATCGCGCGGGGGCGGAGCTGGGGGTGAACCTGGCCGTGTCGCTGCACGCCGTCACCGACGAACTGCGCAATGAGCTGGTGCCGCTGAACCGCAAATACCCGATCGCGGAGGTTCTTGCGGCATGCCGGCGGTATCCCCCTGCATCCAACGCAAGGCGTATCACCTTCGAATACATCATGCTCAAAGGCGTCAACGATTCCGAAGCCGAGGCTCGGGAACTGGTGCGCCTGATCGCCGGGCTGCCGGCGAAGGTGAACCTGATTCCGTTCAACCCGTGGCCGGGATCGAAATACGAAGTCAGCGGCAAGGCGGCGTTGGACCGATTCGCGGCGATCGTGATGGCAGCGGGATTTTCCGCGCCGATCCGCACCCCGCGCGGGCAGGACATTCTGGCCGCCTGCGGGCAGTTGCGCACGGAAAGCCGGCGGGAACGGGCAGGGGCCTAGGCGCCGAACACGATCTTTTCCCTGCGATACATCTGACGGATCAGCTTCAGAATAAGCGCGATCTCGGGCGATCGGTCGCCCTTGCGGCTGCTCATGATGATCGGGGAGACCGCCTGCACGGAGTCGAGCGGCCGGTAGGCGACATTGTCGCGCCGCAAAGTCTCGACCGACGCCGGCACCAGGCACACCCCCATCGCCGCCGCGACTAAACCAAGCGCGGTCTGTAGTTCGCGCACTTCCTGAACCCCCGGGGGTTTCAGGCCGGCCTCGCGAAACAGTGACAATACCTGATCCGCATAGCTCGGCCGCGGTGCCTTTGGGTAAACAACCAGCAATTCGATGGCGAGGTCTTCCAGGCGAAGCGCTTTGGCTTTTGCCAGAACCGGGTGATTCGCCGGGACCGCGGCGATCAGCTTTTCGTTGCGCAGCAATTGCCGCTCCAATGCAGGATCGTCCAGCGGAATGCGTCCGAATCCGACGTCGATACGGCCTTCCTTCAACGCAGCGATCTGCTCCACGCTGGTCATTTCCAAAAGCGCGATCTCCACATTGGGGCGGGCAGCGCGATAGGAACGGATAACCTCCGGCAATTTCCCATATAGCGTGGACGCGACGAATCCGATGCTGAACCGGCCCCGGTCGGCGTCGTGCAGCCGGCTCACCAGGGTCTTTATCTCGTCGATGCGTTCGAGTACCTGGACGGCCTGTTCATAGAATAACCGGCCCGCCTCGCTCAGCCGCAAGGGCCGGCTGCCGCGCTCGACCAAGCCTATGCCAAGCTCATCTTCCAGTTGCTGGATCTGCCGGCTCAGCGGCGGCTGGGCGATGTGCAGCACCTCCGCCGCGCGGGTGAAGTTCCGTTCACGGGCGACCGCCACGAAATAACGCAGATGCCGAAGCTCCACCTTCATACCTCCGGGGTATTGTTGCGACCCAATTAGTCTTGGACGGCCCGGAAGGGAAGGTGCGATGCAGGCGTTGTCGGAGGAAACAACCTCCGAGGTATCGTAAGGAGGATCGCGATGCTCGATAACGTCCAAAAGACTCTCGACACGGCCTTGGTGGATGACGCAGCGACCGGCGCCTATCAGGTTGGACGGGATATTTTCACCGACCCGGACATCTTCGAACTGGAGATGAAGCACATCTTCGAGGGTAACTGGATCTATCTGGCGCACGAGAGCCAAATTCCCAACAACAACGACTACTTCACCACGACGATGGGTCGCCAGCCGATATTCATCGCCCGGAGCAAGGAAGGCGTTCTGAACGCCTTCATCAACGCATGCAGCCATCGTGGCGCGATGCTGTGCCGCCACAAGCGGGCCAACAAGACCAGCTATACCTGCCCGTTCCATGGCTGGACCTTCAGCAACGCCGGAAAACTGATCGCGGTGAAGGACTCACGCGGCGCCGGTTACCCGGAAGCGTTCAACAAGAACGGGTCGCATGACTTGACCAAGGTCGCCCGCTTCGAATCCTATCGCGGCTTCCTGTTCGGCAGCCTCAATCCGGACGTTCTGCCGCTGACGGAGCATCTGGGGGAAGCCGCCCGGATCATCGACATGATCGTCGATCAGTCGCCGGAGGGGCTGGAGGTGCTGCGCGGGTCATCCACTTATGTCTATGACGGCAACTGGAAGTTACAGACCGAGAACGGCGCCGACGGCTACCATGTCAGTGCGGTTCACTGGAATTATGCCGCCACGACCAATCATCGCAAGCAGGCCGAACAGGCGGATACCGTTCGCGCGATGGATGCCGGCGGGTGGGCGAAAACGGGCGGCGGGTTCTATTCCTTCGAACACGGCCACCTGCTGTTATGGACCAACTGGGCCAACCCGCAGGACCGTCCAAACTGGGACCGCCGGGACGAATTGGCCGCGCGGTTCAGCCAAGGTCACGCGGACTGGATGGTGCAGCGGTCCCGCAATTTGTGTCTCTACCCCAATGTTTATCTGATGGACCAGTTCAGCTCCCAGATTCGCACCTACCGGCCGATCGCCGTGGATAAGACCGAGGTCACGATTTACTGCATCGCACCGAAGGGCGAGGATGCAGAGGCGCGGGCGCGGCGTATCCGCCAGTATGAAGACTTCTTCAACGCCAGTGGTATGGCCACGCCGGACGACCTGGAGGAATTCCGGGCGTGCCAGATGTCCTACCTCGGACGGGCGGCCCGTTGGAACGATATGAGCCGGGGCGCACGGCACTGGATCGAGGGTGCCGACGAAGCCGCCGAGGCCATCGGCTTGAAGCCGCTGCTCAGCGGCGTGCGGACCGAGGATGAAGGCTTGTTTGTTGTCCAGCACAAGTACTGGCAGCAAACCATGCAAAAGGCGCTGGCCGCCGAAACCGAAGTCAAGGCGTAGGAGCGAGACAATGACCCCGCTTTCCATCGAAGACGCACGCCAGTTTCTGTTTCGGGAGGCACGCCTGCTGGATGACAAGGACTGGGACGGCTGGCTGGCCTGCTACGCGCCGGATGCCGAATTCTGGATGCCGTCCTGGGATGACGACGAAACACTGGTCAACGATCCGCAAACAGAAATCTCTTTGATCTACTATGGTCATCGCGGTGGACTGGAAGATCGCGTCTTCCGCATCAAGACCGACCGGTCGAGCGCCACCAGCCTGCCGGAGCCGCGGACATCGCATAACATTAGCAATGTCGAGATCGTGGAGCAGACCGCCGGAACCTGCCGGCTGCGGTTCAACTGGGTGACATTCAGCTTCCGCTACAAGACGGTGGATACGTATTTCGGATCGTCTTTCTATACGCTGGATACGAATGGCGATGCGCCATCGATCAAGAAAAAGAAAGTCATACTGAAGAACGATTACATCCATCATGTGGTCGATATCTATCATATTTGACGCGACGGAGGTAACGATGCTCCATAATATCGCCCTGAATTTCGAGGACGGGTTAACCCGCTTCATCGCTTGTTCCCCGGAGGAGACGGTCGCCGACGCATCGTTCCGGGCCGGGATCAATATCCCGATGGATTGCCGCGATGGCGCGTGCGGCACCTGCAAATGCCATGTGGAATCAGGTGACTTCGATGCCGGCAGCTATATCGACGATGCGCTGACCGAACAGGAGTTCGCCCGGGGCTATGCGCTGGCGTGCCAGATCCGTCCCGCCAGCGATCTGGTGATTTCGGTCGCCGCGTCATCCGCGGCGTGCCGGATTAAAAGCCAGGCCGTGCCGGTGACCCTTGCCGCGGTGGAACGCCTTTCGGACACCGCGATCGCCTTTACGCTGGAAGCGTCCTCCGCCATGCCGTTCCTGCCGGGGCAATACGTCAACGTCACCGTACCGGGGACGGATCGAGCGCGTTCTTATTCCTTCAGTTCCGCACCCGGCGAGACAGCCTTGTCGTTCCTGGTCCGCGATATCCCGCAGGGCGTCATGAGCAGCTTTCTGCGCGACCGCGCCACCCCCGGCATGCCCGTCACGGTGGCGGGCCCGGCTGGCGGCTTCTACCTGCGCGAGATCGTGCGGCCGATGCTGTTCCTGGCCGGTGGCACCGGCTTGGCGCCGTTCCTGTCGATGCTGGCGAAAATCGCCGCAACCGGATGCGCGCAGCCTGTCCATCTGATCTACGGCGTCACCAACGATGCCGACCTGGTCGCGGTCGATCGGCTGGAAGCCTTTGCCCAACGTATCCCGGGTTTCACCTTCGCCTGCTGCGTGGCGGCGGACGCCAGCGAATATCCCCGCAAGGGCTATGTAACCGCGCATATCGACCCGGCGCACCTGAATGGCGGCGACGTCGATATCTATCTATGCGGACCGCCGCCAATGGTGGAGGCCGTGCGCGGTTGGCTCGACCGGCAAGGCATAACCCCGGCCAGCTTTCATTTCGAGAAGTTCGCCCCAAGCGGGCTCATTGAACGGAAGGCCGCGTGATGCCCATCCAGTCAGGACGCTTCGCCGGAAAGGTCGCGGTCGTGACCGGCGCGGCCCAGGGCATCGGACGGGCCGTCGCGCTGCGCATCGCCCGCGAGGGCGGGCATCTGGCACTGGTTGACCGTTCCGAACTGCTGCTGGACGTTACGGCCGAACTGACGACGATGGGCGCGGAAGCGATCGGAATCGTTGCCGATCTTGAAACGTTCGAGGGCGCGGACAGCGCGATGCAAACCGCCCTGGCGCGGTTCGGGCGGATCGACATCCTGATCAACAATGTTGGCGGCACGATCTGGGCGAAACCATACGCGGCGTATGAGCCGGCACAGATCGAGGCGGAAATCCGTCGCTCCTTATTCCCGACGTTGTGGTGTTGCCGAGCGGTGGTGGTGGCGATGATGGGGGCGGGCGGTGGCGCGATCGTGAATGTTTCCTCCGTTGCCACGCGCGGCCTCAACCGCGTTCCCTATGCGGCGGCGAAAGGCGGCGTGAACGCAATCACCGCCTGCCTCGCCATGGAATATGCCGACCACGGCATCCGTGTCTGCGGGGTAGCACCCGGCGGCACCGACGCCCCGCCGCGGCGCATTCCACGCAATGCGGCACAGCCAACCGACCAAGAAACGACATGGTACCGCCAGATCGTCGATCAGACACTCTCGTCCAGTCTGATGAAACGATATGGCACTACCGAGGAACAGGCCGCGGCGATCCTGTTCCTGGCCTCCGACGAGGCTTCCTACATCACCGGCGTCACCCTGCCTGTCGCGGGCGGGGACCTTGGATAATCAATCACCAATCCCGGAGGATAAGACATGACCGAATCCCTGTTGAACACCGACGACGTAAAAAACCTGCTGGCCAAGGTCAGCGGTTCGACCAATGACGCAGGTAACCCGCGCGTCAAACAAATCATGCATCGCGTGATGTCCGACCTGTTCCGCACCATCGAGGACTTCGATATCCAGCCCGACGAATTCTGGTCCGCCGTCAGCTACATAACCGCGCTCGGCCAAGCCAACGAAGCCGGCCTGCTGGTGCCCGGTCTCGGCATCGAAACATTCCTGGATTTGCGCATGGACCAGGCCGAACGCAAGGCCGGCATCGAAGGCGGCACGCCACGCACGATCGAAGGCCCGCTTTACATCGCCGGCGCGCCGCTTTCGAAGCATGACGCCCGTCTGGACGACGGCAGCGAACAGGGCGAGGTGCTGTTCATGGACGGCCAGGTCCGTGACATGGATGGCAAACCCGTCGCCGGTGCGATCGTCGATGTCTGGCACGCCAACACCCTGGGCGGTTACTCGTTCTTCGATCCGTCGCAGTCGAAGTTCAACCTGCGGCGCCGTATCGAAACCGACGATCAGGGTCGTTACACACTCCGCACGCTGCTGCCCGCAGGCTATGCCTGCCCGCCGGAAGGTCAGACCCAGAAACTGCTCGACCAACTCGGTCGTCACGGGAACCGCCCGGCGCACATCCATTTCTTCGTAACGGCACCGAATTATCGGAAACTGACGACGCAGATCAACATCGACGGCGATGCTTACCTGCACGACGACTTCGCGTTCGCCACCCGTGACGGGCTGATCCCGGCCGTGCGCCGCTCCACCGATCCGGCAGCCATCCATGCGCGCGGCCTGAATGCCCCGTTCGCGGAAATAACCTTCGATTTCGTCATGCACCGCGAAGCGGCAACCGCCCCGAATACGGTGGTTACGCGCCCGCACGCCGAAGCCGCCTGATCCCAACCCCGGCCGCCGCACACGCGGCCGGGTCCCCTTCCGCAGCCATTTCGGAGCCATCAAATGCGGGACGTTCCCCTGTCCATTCCCACCGATCTGCGGCGCGATCTGGCGATCCAGGAAGTCGAAGCCACCATCGTGGACGTGCCCACCGTTCGGAAGCACAAGCTGTCGTCCCTCTCGGTTACCGCACAGAGCTACACGATCGTCCAACTTCGTCTCGCCAACGGCGTAACCGGCATCGGCGAAGCCGCCACCCTTGGCGGTCCGCGTTGGAGCGAGGAAAGCGTCGAGAGCATCAAGGCAACGATCGACGCCTATCTGAAGCCCGCTTTGATCGGCTTGCCGGCGGATCGGTTCGTTGCTGCCCGCCTGCGCATGGACGAAGCCGCGAAGCGCAACAACGCCGCCAAGGGCGCGATCGAAAGCGCGCTTTTCGACGCTGTTGGCAAAACACTGGGCATTCCCGCGGTGCAACTTTTGGGCGGCGTGGTGCGCGATAGCGTGCCGGTGCTTTGGACCCTGGCGTCCGGCGATCCGGTGCAGGAAATCGAGGAGGCGGAACGAAAGATCGCCGCCCGGCTGCACAATTCCTTCAAGGTGAAAATTGGCGCGCAGGCGCCCGAAGCCGATATGGCCCGCATGCGACGCCTCGCCGGGGCGCTGGAAGGCCGGGCGAAACTGATAGTCGATGCCAATCAGGCGTGGGATGAAACGACGGCGCTGCGTTGTCTTCCCATTCTGGCGGAACTTGGCATCGCCCTGGTCGAACAGCCCCTGCCAGCCTGGAATATTCCCGGTATGGCGCGCCTGCGTGCCAGCTCCACGGTGCCGCTGATGGCCGATGAGTGCGTGTTCTCGACCCACGACATGCTGGACGTGGTGCGTGCCGGTGCCGCCGACGTGGTATCGCTGAAACTGGTTAAACACGGCGGACTGCTGGCCACCCGCGACGTCGCGGCGGTGGCCCGGGCGGCAGGCATTGGGCTTTACGGCGGTTGCCTGCTGGAAAGTTCCATCGGGGCGGCCGCGCACCTGCAGGTTTTCGCCGGGCTGGATAATCTGGAATGGGGGTGCGAGCATTTCGGCCCGCAAATCCTCACGGGCGATCTGGTGACGGAACCCCTCCGCTTTCAGGATTTTCACATTCACCTGCCCACCGGCCCGGGCCTCGGCGTCACACTCGATCCGGCCCAGTTGCGCCGCTACCGGAGGCAATAACCATGCTGTATTGTGTTCGTATGGACGTTCGGGTTCCGCATGACATGGATCCGGCGGTTTTCGATCGTCTGAGGGCCGAGGAAAAATCCCGCGCGCAAGAGTTGCAGCGTGCCGGCAAGTGGGTCCATTTGTGGCGGGTGGCCGGCCAATACGCCAACATCAGCGTGCTGGACGTAGCGGATCATGACGAACTGCATGCTATGCTTTCGACGCTGCCGTTGTTTCCGTTCATGGACATCGCGGTAACGCCGCTCGCCAGACATCCATCGGCTATCGCATGAAAGACGGCGGCGCCCGTCGAAGGGGCGCCGCCGCCATCGATCAGGCCGCGATCTGCTGATGCGCCGGCACGGTCAGGTTGAAAAACCGGGCCGCGTTCAGCCCCAGGATCTTCGCCCGCTGCACGTCGTTCAACTCCGGCATCGTCCGTTCGATCGCCTCGGCGGAGTGCGGCCAGGTGCCCTCGTGATGCGGATAATCGTTCGCCCAGGCGAAGTTATCCAT
>JAJZEV010000095.1 GCA_021805665.1 Pseudomonadota bacterium | reverse complement strand
ATGCTCATCGATCTTGTCGAGTTTCTCGATCCCGAGGGCCCCAAGTCGATCGTCGACCTGTCCCGCCTCCGCGCGCAGTTGGTTGAAGAAGGCTTGATCAAGGCCGGTGTGCAAGCCGATCGCATCGGCCGCGCCATCCGGCCACCTGGCGCGGTGGCCGGTGACGCCCGGGAAAGCCAGCGGATCGACATCGTCGTCCGCGCGGCGGAGCCAGGCTGACACGGGTTACTTGAGCGATGCCAGCAGCGCGTCAAGATCGACGTCGGTTGCATCGGGCTCTGGCGGCGGAGGCTCAACGTTAAGACTGGCCAATAGGGCATCCAAATCATCGGCCGCCGGTGCTTCAGGTTCAGGGGCCTCGGGCTCAGGGGCCTCAGGTTCGGGCGCTTCAGCTTCCGCTGCTGCGGGCTCAGCCGATTCGGGCTCCGCAGCGCCCAGATCCTTGAGCAGCGCGTCCAGATCCACCGCCTCGGATCCGGCGGCCCCGGCAGGGGCGTCGGCTTCGACAGGCGCGGGCCGCACCGCAGGTGCCGCGCCTCTGCTCGACGGCGTGACCACCGCCGGGGCCCAGAACCCGGCCAACGTCGCGCCAGCCACGGACTGGAAACTGCCAAGCCGCAACTCCGGCCGGCCACGCAGACTCAGCAAAGGCATAACACCGTAGTTGGTTACACCCACGGCCTGACGCTCGCTGTACATCCGTTCGGTGCAAGGCAACGCGGTTTGGTCGCCATCGGCATCGAAGTAGACGAAATACGGCATGTCGCGGACACCCATGACAGTGCCCAGCTTCATCTTCAGCCCCTGTTGGCCAAAGCTCTCGGCCAGCAGAAGCGCCGGAATCAGTCCCGGGTGGCCCCACAGCATACCGGACAATCCGCCCTGACGGGTGAATTCCTCAAAGCTGAACGCATCGATCGGATCGGTTTTCTTGCCATACGGCGTGCGCAGCAGGAAGCGCGGCGTGGCAAGGCCCAGATAGACCGAGGCGGACAAATCTCGCAGTGCCTGCCAGGATTCTTTGATCAACGGATGCTGCTCATGCATCGGCGGCTTCAACGCATCCGGTCCAATGCCGGCGATAAACGGCGCCCCCGCCGCGGCCGCAACCAGGGCTATCCGCCCCAGCAGTTCGGCGTGCGGCGGCATCAGTTCGAAATTGTACAGTCCGATCGCTACCGAGATGGCGCCCTGCCCCGAGTCAAGCGCCGGCTGCTCGATCAGCAGGCCATACAGCCCGCTGTTGCTCAAATCGTCCGCGCCGGCGATGTCGGCCGCCAGTTCCTCCGCCGACACGTCATACAGCAGGATTTCCATCTTGGCGCCGGTTTCAATCCGCCGGACCAGGAACTCCACTCCACGCCACACTGCCTCGGCACTCTGAAAATCCGGATGGTGCAAAATCCGGCGCATCGCGGTGGACAACGCCTCATCCACCCGGGCGGTCAACTGATCGGCCCGGGCGTCACGCGCCGGTTCGACCAATGGCCCAACGATCCGGCGCATCAGGTCCGCAACCGACGCCTCCGCCGCCTCGGCCGCGCCAGGGCGCCCTGTCAGCCGGGCAAAATCGGACAGCTTGCGATCCGTGGCGACGGCACTGCCCGCAGCCTTGCGCGGCAACGGCGGCAAGGCATCCTCCCCGCTCCAGGACAGCACTGTCCTAGCTGCCCGGTCGAAGGTCGCCTTGTTCGCCAGATTGCGCCGCAGACTGCGCAGCTCGCTGAACAATTCGACATTCTCGACGATCTGGTCAGGATGGAAGTCGTCCATCGATCCCACCGGCACCGATACGATCGCCTCACCGCCGTCCAGCGATAAGGTCAGATCGAGCTTCATCCGGGCCAGAATATCGTCGAGGTTGTCGACATCCACCTTGATCGGCTTGCGCTTCGCCAACGCGGCCCCGGTCTCCGATTTTCCGGCATTGGCCCGGCCGGAGAAATCGCCCAGGAGGGCCAGCCGGAATTTGGCATTCGGCGCGGCAGCCCGCTTCTTGCTGGAAAGCGAGCCAAAATTGACGCTGTATTCCATCCCCAATGCTCCCGCGATCTATTCGATAACATAACTAAAATTGCTGTCGGCGGCACCGACATGCACACGCGAAATACTGCCACCATCCATCAATTTATTCAGAAACGCCGAGGAAATCGCCGGCAACATCGTGTTGGTCATGATCGCATCGATCATACGTCCGCCGCTTTCTGGCTCGTTGCACCGCTCCGCGATCAGTTCGACCACACTGTCGTCATAGGTGAACGGCACCTTGTGATGTTCGGCGATACGACGAGCCACGCGGCCAAGCTGAAGGCGAATGATGGAGTGCATCACCTCGGAACTGAGCGGGTAGTAAGGGATCACGATCAGCCGCCCCAGCAGGGCTGGCGGAAACACTTTCAGCAGTGGTGCGCGCAGTGCCTTAGCCACTTCGTCGGGCTCCGGCATCAACTCGGGGTCGGCGCACAACGACATCACCAGATCGGTGCCGACATTGGACGTCAACAGGATCAGCGTGTTCTTGAAATCGATCATACGGCCTTCGCCGTCCTCCATCACGCCCTTGTCGAACACCTGAAAGAAAATCTCGTGCACATCGGAATGCGCCTTCTCGATCTCATCCAGCAGCACGACCGAATAGGGTTTTCGCCTGACCGCCTCGGTCAGAATGCCGCCCTCGCCATAGCCCACATAGCCAGGGGGCGCACCCTTCAGCGTTGAAACGGTATGGGCTTCCTGAAATTCGCTCATGTTGATGGTGATAAGATTCTGCTCCCCGCCGTACAACGATTCCGCCAGCGCCAAGGCGCTCTCGGTCTTGCCGACGCCGGATGGGCCGCACAGCATGAACACGCCGATCGGCTTGGACGGATTGTCCAGCCCGGCGCGGGAGGTTTGAACCCGGCGCGCGATCATTTCCAGGCCGTGGTCCTGGCCGATCACCCGCTGCTTCAGCGTCTTGTCGAGGTTCAGCACTGCCTGCACCTCGTTCTTGACCATGCGACCGACCGGAATGCCGGTCCAATCGCCGACGACGGCGGCGACTGCCTGGGCATCGACGCTGGGCAGGATCAGAGGGCTCTCACCCTGATGGGTTGCCAGTTTCTTCTGCAGGTCCTGTAGCTCCGCCAGGACCGAGACCCGTTCGGGGGAATGGGCATCGGCGGTGTCGATCGGTGCGGCCCCGTCGCGCAGTTGCGCGCGCAAGGCCAGAAGCCGATCGACCATTGTCTTTTCCTCGCCCCAGCGCGCCTCCAGCCCAACCAACTGTTCGCGGTTGCTCGCCAGATCCTCGTCCACGCTGCTCAGACGCGATTTGATGTCGATTCCGATCGCTGCCTCCCGAGCGATGATCTCCCGCTCGGTTTCCAGCGCCTGGATACGCCGACGGCAATCATCGACCTCGGGTGGCACCGCATGCTGGCTGACGGCAACCCGGGCGGCCGCGGTGTCCAGCAGGCTGACGGATTTGTCCGGCAACTGCCGAGCGGGAATATAACGATGCGACAGGCGAACCGCGGCATCGATCGCTTCGTCCAGGATCTGCACGCGATGATGCTTTTCCAGCGGCGAGGCGATGCCCCGCATCATCAGGATGGCTTTTTCCTCGGATGGCTCATCGACCTGAACCACCTGGAAGCGACGGGTCAGCGCGGGGTCCTTCTCGAAGTATTTCTTGTATTCCGCCCAGGTCGTGGCGGCGATCGTGCGCAAGGTGCCGCGCGCCAGGGCCGGCTTCAGCAGATTGGCGGCATCGCCAGTACCGGCCGCTCCACCGGCACCGATCAAGGTGTGCGCTTCGTCGATGAACAGGATAATCGGCTTGGGGGACGACTGAACTTCCTCGATCACCTGTTTCAGCCGGTTTTCGAATTCGCCCTTCATGCTGGCGCCAGCCTGGAGGAGGCCGATATCGAGCGTGCGCAGGCTGACATCGCGCAGTTGCGGCGGCACGTCACCGGCGACGATGCGCAGCGCGAAGCCTTCCACCACCGCGGTCTTGCCGACGCCGGCCTCCCCGGTCAGGATCGGATTGTTCTGCCGCCGCCGCATCAGAACATCCACCACCTGACGGATCTCTTGATCGCGGCCCACGATGTTATCGATCTCGCCATTGCGGGCCCGTTCGGTCAGATCGACCGAGTATTTCGCCAGCGCCTCTTGTTTGCCCATCGCCGCTGGCGCCATGGCGCCGCTGGCTTCCCCGGGCACGGCCGAACCATCCGCCGCGCGGAGCGCCTCCTCCGGCGAACTGGATAGCAACTTGGCAAACTGGTCGCCCAGCGCCTCGGCCTTCACACGCTCGAATTGCCGGCTGATACCATAAAGCGCGTTACGCAGCGTCGTCGTGCGTAAGGCGCCGTACAGCAGATGGCCGGTGCGCACCTGGCCCTCGCCGAACATCAACGTTGCATAAAGCCAGCCTCGCTCGATCGCTTCTTCAATCGACGGCGAAAAATCAGAGATCGCCGTGGCCCCGCGCGGCAGGCGGTCCAGCGCCGCGGTGATATCGGTCGCCAGCTTGGACGAATCCAGCTCGAAATGCCGGGCGATCCGGTGCAAATCGGTATCTTGCGTCTGCAAGATTTGCTGCACCCAGTGCACCAGTTCCACATACGGGTTTCCGCGCAATTTGCAGAACACCGTTGCGCCCTCGATCGCCTTGTAGGCGATGGGGTTAAGCTTGCCGAACAAGGCAGAACGACTGATTTCGGTCATACGGGATTACCTGCGGTCGTCAGTGTGGGGGAAACTTCATCAAGCCGGCGCGCCACGCTGTCGGCGCTGGCATCAAGAAACAGGTCGGCGGCGTCCGCGCTGCTGCGGCGTGGTTGCAACCAGGTGGTCCAACCCAGGCGGCCCTGCTTGCCCAGCACCATCGGCGGCACATCCTCGGCGCGCAGCACCAGATTGACATCCCACAGCATGGTGTCACCGGCATAGTTGCGCACGATCGGGATCAACCGGCGGAAGCTCTGACCGCCGGGCAGCAGGCGCAAATAATCAGCCAGCCCCAAGGGCCCGAACACAATGCGAAATTTGTTCTGGCGGCTCCATACGCTGGACCCAAGCAGGATGGATTGGCCGAGCACACCAGAGCGCCGGTTCGCGCCAAGCGCCGAACGATCGGATTGCGGCATGGTTAGCCAGGCACCGATGAAACACTCGATCCGCACCGGCATGGTGAAAAAAGCCGATAGGATCGCGCCCAATCCAGAGGCGTGGCGGGTCTGGTTCGCGAACAGCCCGGCGAAATGCATCTTCGTCAGGTCCGGCATCGCATCCCGCTCCCGCAGGGTCTCCTGCCCGAGGCCGATGAGAGCCCCGACATAGGTCTGAAACCGATCCTCGGACGGCCGGTCGAACGCGATTGTCGGCCGCACATCCGCCCATGCGCGCCAAAACAGCGACAGCGCGCGATGGTGGAAGATATCGGCGAAGCGCTGCAGGCTGGGATCGCGATGATTTCGCCTCCGGTCGCGCGCATAGTCAGTGAGATGAAGCGGCAGCGGCCCATCGGGGCCGAACAACCCGAAGAAGTGCACCAGCAACCGCGCCGGATGGCCCTCGGCCGCGGCTTCGAATCCCGCCAACGCCGCCGGCGCGAAAATCGCCGATGGTTCCTGCGCCAGCCGCAGAGAATCCTGGTTTGGCCGGGCGCCGCGGCCCAGCCGTGGCCGTTCCGGGGTCAAAGCCTCCAGCTTGCGCATGGTCTGATAGAAGCCATGCGCCGATGGTTCGGCGGCAAGGCTTTCCAGCAGGGTCAGAATTGCCGCGGGCGGTGCGGCCGCGGCTGGCCCCTCTACAGTATCGGACGATTGCCAACCTGCATCGGCCATCGCATCACCTCCCCTCGTTCGGGGCTGCTCAATACCGTCTCGGTGAACGCATTGATCGAGACATATTTGGCGAAGAAGCGGTCCAGGACAGCGGCCAGCAAGATGCCGCCGGCACCTCCAAAGCTGCCTTCATCCATGGTCAACGTGATCTCCAGCCCGCGCCCGACCGAGATCGGGCCGCTTCCGGGGATGCGTCGCACAATCGGGTGGCTCTTCACGGACAGCAACGATTCCAACTGCCGGGCGGCCAGCGACGTGCTCGACGGCACGTACAGGCGCAACAACTCCCGCAGCGCCGCCGCGCCCTGGATTGGACCGCCATCCATCAAGCTGAGATAGTTCAGCCCAAGATGCGAAATGAAGCGCCAGGCGTAATCGCCATCAGTCCGGCACGGCCGCGGCGCGGTCGGCCCCACCACACACCGCACCGACGTCACCGGGGCGCTGACCGCCATCGTGAAATCGGTATGCTGCTTGCCAACCGGCATCGACAGCGTCAGATCCCGGTTCGTACACAGCAGATCCAACCCAAGCTGGCGTATAGTCTCGGCGGCCGGCGTCGTATCGGGATCGACCAGCGAAACAAACGTCTCATGACCGAGATAGCTTGAACGTGGCCCCCGCTGGCGGCTGCGGGACGATAGCTGCCGGGGTTGGCGCCGCAGCATGAAGTAACTGCGATGGCCCGGGTTTCGGCTGAGGTCGTTGGCCGCATAGAACGGCATAAAATTCCGCCCCGAACTGCCGTCGGCGGAAAATCCCTCCACGCCGCCAACACTGAATACTTCATAGTCCAATGGACGCATGCGATTCGGCACGATCTGATGTTCCGCATCGCGCTCGGATAGATTGATACGATCCGACCGGTACGGAAACAAATTGATCGCCGGCGTGCAGAACAGGGATAGATATTCCGGCGAAAAACCGCTGGAAAGCGACGGCTCGCTGCGATTGAGCAGGATGACGATGTCCATCTCATTGGCAGCACAGCGGATGGATGAACGGTCGAGGCCGTCAAGCTCCACGAACAGGAAGCGCTCCGGCATGGCGTAGTATTCTTGCAGCAGCCTGTAACCCTCGAACGATTGCGGGGCGGCCGGCAACAATGCCTCGCTTTCGTCGAAACCGATGCCGCGCAGCGCGGTGGGTGGCAGTTTTTCCTGCCACGGCACCGGACGCACCCTTGGCCGCACATAGATGCTCGCCACGTTGGCGACCAGTTGTTCATACAGCCGGGCCCGGCTGCCCTCGGGGCCGCCAAGGAACATAGTCAATTTTTCCAGGGCGATCTTGTTGAACGAAAGATCTCCCGCGGCTTTCAGGCGCAACCGGATGGCCGCCTTTACGCCGCGCTGGTCAGGCAGACCCAAAGCGGCCACGGCGGCCGCGGAACTGATGTATTCCGCCTCGGAAATCTCGATCGGCAGCAGTTGCACGGCGTGCGCGGTGCGGAATTCGCAATTGGTCTGGTCGTGCGTGCCAAGCAGGCTGCGAAGGGCGGTTCCCGCCGGCAGCATCACGCCCTGTGGCAGGCTGCGGATCGCCGCGGGATCGGTCGCCAACCGCACGACTGCCATCGATGGGGTTGGCGCGAGATAATGCGGATAGACCATCTGCAGCAGCGACTGCGTGAAGGTCGGAAATTCGGCTTCCATCTTCAACTGGATGCGCGCCGTTAGAAACGCGAAACCCTCCAGCAGCCGCTCGACATAGGGGTCGGCGACCTCGGTGTTACCTAAATCCAGACGGCTGGCGATCTTGGGATACTCGGCGGCGAATTCCGTGCCCATTTCGCGTACGAAGGCGAGTTCCGTCTCGTACAGTCGCAGAAGACGCGGGTCCATCAGTTGCGCGCCCTTGTGTCGGTAACCACCGCGAGCCGTGTCGCGATGTCCACCGACGTCTCAAGGAACAATTGCTGGGGAACCGGCTGCGCCCACAGTTCGCCCCGAATCTCAAACACCAGGCGGGAGATACCGTCGGACCCGCCTTCGCGCGCCTTCACCCGCACCGAACCCGGACGAATACGCGGCTCGAACTGGCGGATGGCGTTGGCGATCGTCTGTTCCAGCGACACCACGCGTTCCGCCGTGGCGACCACGCCAGTAAAACCGGGTACGCCATAATTCAAGGTCGAGCCGGCGACCAGCGGAACGCCGTCCAGATCGTCGGTCGCATCAAGGTTGGTCGTATTCAGCAGCCAGGCGAGATCGCGCAACACGGCGCTGCGAAGTTGCTGCATGGTCAGCACTTGCCGGTCGGACGCCTCTCGGCGCTGATCCGGCGCGTCATCCGTCAGCCGGTCAAGCAGCGAAGGCTGCAATCGATCGTGCCGGTTGGGTTCTGCCATTGTCAGTCCGCAGCGGTATCGGCGGCCGGTGGCGTGTCGATCACCAGCTTTCGCAGGTCCATCAACGCCACTTCGTCAGCATCGGTCGCCAGCATGCGCTGCCCCAGGCCAAGCGGCCAGTCGTCGCTACCACGCCATTCGGTGCGGCGTGCCAGGGTCAAATCCTCATCGGCGGACTGCGAGCCGGGATAGCGCGTGGGAATGAAACCCATGCTTTCGCCGCCGCTGCTCCAGATGAATTGGGCCGGCATCCAGACCTGGTCGCGTAGATCGGCGGGCGGCTCAAGCGACAGTCGGGCGATGCGGCCGAACGGCACCCAATAATATTTACCCTCGACGACCGCTTCCAGCACGGGTCCGAGCCTGGGATCGGCATCAGCGATCCAATTGAATGGCTTGCCGTCGATCTGTCCTGAAATCGCGGGGGCTTGCTCAAACGCGGCATCACGCAGGCTGGCCGCCTCTGCCTCGGCGCCGGTCGCTAATACGCGGTTGGCTTCCACCAGTAACGACATCCACTGTTCCGGCTCACCCAGGAAGGTCGGCGTCCGCAGGCCCTTGAACACACGTTCACGCAGCATTTCGCAGCGAATGACGGCGCGGTAGGTTTGCGCCATCGGCACAGCCTCGGGATCGAATTCCGCGGCCACAGCCAACTGAGTCAGTGCGCGATCCCATTCGCCAACGACACAAAACAACTGGAACAGGAAAATGCGTAGGCGCGGCTCCCGCGGGGCCTTGCGCACGTCCTTTTTCAGCTGCTCAAGAGCCACGCGTGGGCCATCGGCCCGGAGCAATGCCCGGGCCGCGTCCACATTGTCGTTCGAAGTGATCACTTCGCTCCCTGGATCAGGCTGGTGCCCGTGTCCTGCGTGTTGGCCACGCGGTTCCAGCCGCCGGCGACCGGGGTTTTGAGTTTGCCGCTGGCTTCCTGTTGCGCATAACGCACCTGGAGACCGCCATATTCGAAGGTGACCGTCTCCTTCGGCGATTCGTCGTCATGACTCCAGGATATGGTCTTAACCGCGACCAGCTTGAAGTCGAAGCGAAGATACACCTGCCCCGACGTGTTCCCCGCACCCGCCGCGCCCGCGCCGGAGCTTTTGCGCATCGCCAGGGTCACCAACTGAAACGCGGTTCCCGAACACGCCATTTCAAAGAACGTGGGCGAGCATTTATCGACCTTGCGGGTGATCGAGAACGGATTGAATGAGACCTTGCCGGCACCCGCGCCACTGCTGGAGCTGCCGATATTCAACGTCTGCTCGATATCGAAGCTATAATCTTCGATTTCGAAAATGGCGGGGCCTGCGTTTGGCACCGTGCCGGACGTGGCGCTCGTCGGAATGGCGAACGGCTGGGTCATCAACGTTTCTGTATTGTTGGCGAAGCTGACCTGCGACTCGGCAGTCAACCAGCCGCCACCATATTGTTGAAAGCAGATATATGCGTCAATTGCCATGAGCGTATTCCTTTCGATTTTTCAGACGTGTTTCGATCATAAGACCAACAAAGACAGTGTTGGGGCGACATACCAGAATAGAAACGGCGGCATGACACAAATCATGCCGCCATCGCATCCAGGCTATTTGGGCATGCGAGAGACAAGCCGCAGCGATACAGTCAGACCCTCGAGCTGGTAGTGTGGCTTGAGGAAAATCTTCGAGCTGTAGTAACCAGGGTTGGACTCATCCTCTTCGACGATCACCTCGCCCTCGGACAGTGGGTGACTGGCCTTGTATTCAGCCGATGAAGTATTTGGCGAGCCATCAATGTATCGCATCAGCCAATTCGTCAGCCATGCCTGCAGCTGATCCTTGGTCATGGAACTGCCGACCTTGTCGCGCACCATGCATTTCAGGTAGTGCGCGAAGCGGCAACTGGCGAAGAGATACGGCAGCCGCGCCGCCAAGTTGGCGTTCGCCGTCGCCGCGGCGTCGTCATATTCCTGCGGTTTCTGCAGCGACTGGGCGCCGATGAATGCCGCGAAGTCCGAGTTTTTCTTGTGGATCAGTGGCATGAAGCCGCTCTTCGCGAGTTCGGCTTCGCGCCGGTCGGAGATTGCGATTTCTGTCGGGCACTGCATCGCCACGCCACCGTCGTCGGTCGGGAAGGTGTGGGTGGGCAGGCCCTCGACCGCACCGCCACTCTCGATACCGCGGATGTTGGTGGTCCAGCCATATAGCTTGAACGCCCGCGTGATGTTGGTGGCCATCGCATAAGCCGCGTTCGTCCAGGTATAGCCGGTACCGTCCGCGCTGGAGGTGTCTTCTTCAAACGCGAACTCATCGACCGGCTCGGTCTTGGCGCCATACGGAAGTCGTGCCAGGAAGCGCGGCATCGCGAGGCCAAGGTAGCGCGAATCGTCGCTTTCACGCAGCGAACGCCACGCGGCGTACTCAGGGGTTTGAAAAATCTTCGTCAGGTCGCGCGGGTTGGACAGCTCGCTCCAGCTATCCATCTGCATGACCGTCGGGTTGGCGGCCGCGATGAACGGCGCATGCGCCCCCGCCGCCACCTGGGCGATATCGCTCAACAGTTGCACATCCTGCGGGCTATGATCGAAGTAATAATCACCCACCAGCAAACCGAACGGCTCACCGCCGAACTGGCCGAATTCTTCCTCATAGACCTTCTTGAAGATCGGGCTCTGATCCCAGGCGGTGCCGCGGAACTTCTTCAGCGTCCGTCCCATCTCTTTCTTGGAGATGTTGAACACCTTGATCTTAAGCGTCTCATCGGTCTCGGTATTGTTCACCAGATGGTGCAGACCGCGCCAGGCGGCTTCCAAGCCCTGGAAGTCCTCATGATGCAGGATAAGGTTGACCTGTTCGGTCAGCTTGCGGTCGATCGCGCTGATCATCTGCTCGATGGACCGCAGGGCATCGTCAGATACCAGCGCCGTGTCGGCCAGCGCCTGCTGGGCCAGGGTCTGTACCGCGGATTCCACGGCCTCGCGCGCGCGGTCGCTTTTCGGCTTGAATTCCCGATCCAGCAGGGCGGCGAATTCGTTGAATTCCTGTGTCGTGGTGGCGCCGGCAGCGGCGCTGTGCTGAGCCTCGGACATCGCTTAACCCTCTTCGCCAGTGGATGAGCCGCCGGCTTTCGGCGCCGCGGCCAGGGTCTGCAACAAAGCCGGGTCCTGCAGCACTTTGTTGATCAAATTTTCCGCCCCGGTCTTACCGTCCATATAAGTCAGCAGGTTGGAAAGCTGCGTGCGTGCTTCCAGCAGCTTGTTCAGCCCCTCCACCTTGCGGGCAATCGCGGCAGGCGAGAAATCATCCATGCTTTCAAAGGTGATATCGACCGCCAGATTGCCTTCGCCGGTCAGTGTATTCGGGACCGTAAAAGCAGCACGCGGCTTCATCGATTTCAGCCGGTCATCGAAATTGTCGACGTCGATCTCCATCATCTTTCGATCGGCCACCGCGGGCAGCGGGTCGGTCGGCTTACCGGAAAGATCCGACATAACGCCGACAACAAAGGGAAGCTGCACTGACTTTTGCGCGCCATATGTCTCAACGTCGTATTCGATCTGCACCCGCGGCGCACGGTTGCGGGCGATGAATTTTTGACTACTGGCTTTGGCCATGGTTTTACTCGCTGTGAGAAACGGGTGAAAAACGATTACGCGGCGATCAAGCCGGGTGAACACCGGATATTCAGCAGGGCGGACAGTATTGTATCATCATTCATCGCGCCGACCGACAACGTTCTGTGCCTGTGATAATCCATCCGGCGCCATGTCCTGTAGGATTTCGATGAAGCCTTTGTCGGCTAGCCTGCGCGCCCGAGCAACCAAAAGTGGCAACGGGCTGGACGGCTCATGGGTCTCATAGTAGCGGCAAACCAGATCCAGCAATTTCATCGCGTCCTCACGCGAGTTGATCGCCGTCAGTGACGCGATCGACACCCCGCCAGAGCGCGCGGAACCCGGCCTTGGCGGTCCAGAAGCCCCGCCATCCTCAACTCCCCCACCGTCAGAGGGCAAATCGCCCGCCGCATCGCTGCCAAATTCATCGTCTGACGCGGGCATATAGTTGCGCAGGTAGGAACTGATCTCACGCAGCAGCTTGGCCAGGTTAGACAGATCGGGTCCGTTGCCGTAACCCGCGTTGGCATCGAATGCAGCCTCGATTCCCGTCAGTTCGGTGATCCCTGCATCGAACATCTCCAGACGCGCCTGCACGACCCCGGCGCCGGTGTCGTTGAAGGCGGCGCGGATCACCGCTTCGGTCTTTTTCTCGGCCGGGTCCTCGGTGTCGATGACGCCGTTGAAAATGCCGATCGTGCGCCACGACACCGGGCCATCGCGGCGCGAGGCGGCCAATGGCATGGTGCGCAACAATCGAAGCACGCGAATCGGATCGGCGAGCGGCAGCAAGGCGTTCGCACGAAATGTAGGATCGTTGTCGTCGTCGGGATCAAGCTGGGGATGAACGTGCGGCCAACGGTCTTGCAGCAGTTGGCGGATCGCCCCGATCACCGAGAAAAATTCCGCAACGCCCTTTAAATGCAGCCGGGCCGTGGCCAACAGAACGAGCACCCGAAGATCATACGTCCGATCCAGCAGCCGCTCCGACTGGGCTGCCACATCCTTCCAGTCCGGGTCTTCCGCCGGAATGATCGTCCCGCCGTATTGCTGCTCCGGTTTACCTTGCGCCGCGCGTTCAAGCTCTCCGAATGCCGCATCGAATTCAAGATTCGATCCGGCAGGCGCATCGGCGTCTAAATCGGGCAGGCCACTCGCAAGATCAACAGGCGGCATTTCAGACAAACCACCCAATCGGATCGGGGCTCATCGCTCCCAAAAAATCGATCATACACGCGGTTCTCATGCACGCGGGTCCGGAAGCGGAAGTCCGTAATTTGATAGCACGTTCCACCCCCGCCCCTATTCCCAGACACACACTTAGCTATGAAACGATAAATGGCGGACTTTGTCCAGCAGTACAAAAGCTGGCTCAGCGGAAAGCGTTGCTCATGCAAGGACATTAATAGTACGCTCGCTTTTCGCGGCCGTAACCAGTCGCATGCCAAATGATAATTCCCGCCGGCAGGGAATTCATCAGAGGGACGCGAACACTATTCCAATGCACCGTCCAGGCGCCCCGCCCCACCACGAACGGCCGCGTCGCTTATTTCCCGGGAATTGTATTGCCGTGGCAACTTCGCTTGCAGGCAGCCAGGAATACAGATTAACACCCCAAAGGCGCTTGGTCGTGCAATTTTTTTTATATTTTTGGAACGAAATCCATCCACATCGGAGTCCCCTGTGAGCGAGATACTCGAACATCATGAGCATGCCGAACATGCGGCCGCGCACGGCAACAAAGGCGCCGCCCTGCTGATCGCCATTTTGGCCGCCCTGCTGGCGATCACCGAACAACAGGCGCGTCATTCGGAAATCCGGGTCAGCATCAATGGCGTTTTCGCCGCGGATGCCTGGAGTCAGTATCAAGCCAAATCGACACGGCAGACGATCGCTGGGGACCTGTCGCAAGCGCTCGCCGTGATCGATCCAGCCGGCGATCCGACGGTATCGGAGAAACGTCTGGCCCTTGCCCAAAAACTACGGGACGACAGCAATCGGTTCGCCACGGATCCCAAGGATGGCAAGGAGGCCATCATGGAACGCGCCAAGGAATTCGAGGAAGTCCGCAATCGTTCGCTGGAGCAGTCGCACAGCTTCGACAACGCTTCCGCCGCCTTGCAGCTTGGCATCGTTCTGGCCACGGCATCGGTGATCACCAATTCGAAACTGCTCGTCCGTTTCGCCATGCTCATGGGCGGCGTTGGCGTGGCACTCGGCGTGATCGGATTGTTGGTGCCTGAAATGGGCGCATTCTGAACCGCCCCCTGTATCAGCAGCCCCCATCAGGCATTCACAGCCGCCATCAATACCGATGCGTTGCAGCCAGGGCCGCAGGGGGTCTCAGACGCCCTAAGATTGACAGCCGCGTCT
>JAJZEV010000072.1 GCA_021805665.1 Pseudomonadota bacterium | reverse complement strand
TGATGTAGGCGACCGAGTGCCCACGCGGGTGCCGATAGCTGGCCCGGACAGTCCGCCGCGATATCTCGGCGCAACGCGGGTATGGGTATATCCCGGCCGTTCGGTATAAAGCAGGCTGTGGCGATGACACGGGACCTCCTACCCGCGAAGGTGCGGGGCGATCTGGCCGAGGGCGACGACGCCTGATCTTGGCGAGTGCATGGTGCGCCGACAGTCAGGGCCTGTCGTCAATTGAGCTAACAGAGTGCGGCGACCAAGTGGACCGCGGCCACGCCCCCAAGCTGGTGGCGCGGTACCAACCGGCGAATGGCTTCATTCGACAGGGCCTGGCACACAGGTCAAGCCGCCCCAACCAGCCGACAACCGGCCCGGGCCGGATAGCGCCCGAGCGCGCCACGCTGTAAAAGGCGCCATCCAAGACCAAGGACGATCGAACATGGCCTTCCGCACACTCGATAACCTGGACGTCGCCGGCAAGCGCGTCCTGCTTCGCGCCGACCTGAATGTTCCGGTGCGCGACGGCAAGATCTCCGACCTCACCCGTATCGAGCGGCTGTCGCCCACCATCCGGGAACTGTCGGACAAGGGCGCCAAGGTCATCGTGTGCAGCCACTTCGATCGCCCCAAAGGCAAGCGGGTGCCGGAAATGTCGCTCGCCCCAATGGCCGCGGCATTGGGCGAAGTCCTGGGCAAGCATGTCCGCTTCGTCGAGGACTGCATCGGCGTCGCCGCCGAACAGGCGATCGACCTGCTCGGGCGCGGCGACGTTCTGGTACTGGAAAACACCCGCTTCCATGCCGGCGAGGAAAAGAACGACCCGGAATTCTCTGTCGCACTGGCTAGACTGGCCGATATTTTCGTCAACGACGCTTTCTCCGCCGCCCATCGCGCGCATGCCAGCACGGAAGGCGTGGCGCATCTGCTGCCGTCTTACGCCGGCCGCCTGATGCAAGCCGAACTCGAAGCGCTGGACGCCGCCCTTGGTAACCCGGTTCGTCCGGTCGCGGCGATCGTCGGCGGGTCGAAGGTGTCCACCAAGTTGGAGCTTCTTGGCAACCTGGTGGGCAAGGTCGATGTGCTGGTGATTGGCGGCGCGATGGCGAACACCTTCCTGTCCGCGCAAGGCATAGGCGTCGGCAAATCCCTGCAAGAAGCCGAAATGCATGGCACCGCCCTGGACATCCTGGCCAAGGCAAAAGCCGCCGGTTGCCAGATCGTCCTGCCAACCGACGCCGTGGTAGCCCGTGAGTTCAGGGCGAATCCGCCGACCGAAACCGTTTCGGTGAACGCTGTTCCCGCCGATACGATGATCCTGGATGTCGGGCCGGCGTCGGTTGGCGCCCTGATTGCCCGGCTTCCGTCGCTGAAAACCCTGGTGTGGAACGGCCCGCTGGGCGCGTTCGAGACACCGCCGTTCGATGCCTCCACCGTGGCGCTGGCGCATGCGGTGGCCGATGCCACCCAAAATGCCGATTTGCGCAGCGTCGCCGGGGGAGGCGATACGGTGTCCGCGCTGCGTCACGCCGGGGTGCTGGATAAGCTGAGTTATGTGTCCTCGGCCGGCGGTGCGTTCCTGGAGTGGCTGGAAGGCAAGACCCTGCCGGGCGTGGCCGCACTGGAAGGCTGACCGAATCGGCAAAGCCGCTATGCTGGCGGCATGCCAAGGATTTACCTCGCCGGTCCAGACGTCTTCCTGCCCGACGCCATCGCCTGGATGGAACGGAAGAAGGCGATCTGTGCCGGCTATCGGCTGACCGGAGTCTCGCCGCTGGATGCCCTGGCGGACGAACCGCCCGACTGGGCACACCTGCCGGAATGGCGTCGCATCGCGCTGCGTAACGAGGCGCATATCCGAAGCTGCGATGCGATCCTGGCGAATCTGACGCCGTTCCGCGGCCCCAGCGCCGACGTAGGCACGGTGTACGAGGTGGGGTTCGCGCGTGGCCTGGGTCTAAAGATATTTGGCTATGCCACGGTCGCGGCGTCGTTCCTGGATCGCACCCTGGCCCATCTGGGCGCAGGCCGGCAGACGCCGGACGGGTCGTGGTGGGACGCGGACGGACTGATGGTGGAACAGTTCGGGCTGTTCGATAACCTGATGATCGAGGGCGGCATCGCCGGGTCGGGCGGCACGCTGGTTCGCGACGACCGGGATCGCTGGAACGACCTGTCGGTGTTCGAGCGGTGCGTTCAGAACGCGGCGAAAACCCTGCTTAACCCGGATAATCTTTCCTTATAAAGTGGCTTTTCTATAAAAACCTTATTATAAATGCCGGTTCCACCGCTTAATGAGGGTTTTGGTGAACCGCGCCGGCTTGTCCCACAACGTCAGAATGGCGCTGAAGCGGCTTCCGCCGCCATTCGCGAACCATTATGGCGTCGTGCCGTCACCACCACCGGCGGCGCATCCATCGGTGATGCCTGTGGCCCGCGAGTGCGAGGCGGCGAACGCAGCCCTGACCCGGCTTGAAACCATCGCCTCCGAACTCGGCGATCCCTGGCTGGTCAGCCGGATTATCATGCGCCAGGAAGCGTTGAGCAGTTCCGCCATCGAAGGAACCAACAGCACGCTGGACGAACTGCTGCTGGTGGAGGAAACCGGCGATACCAAGGGTCAGTACGCCGCCGGACAGGTGAAGGATTACGCGCTGTGCCTGGACGAGGCGATTCCGCGCGCCATCGCCATCGGATCGAACGTCTTCACCGAGGCGCTGGTTCGCGACCTTCATCGATCGGTAACCCGCGGCGACCCTGACTATCGTGACACGCCGGGGGCTTTGCGGGAAAAGGTGGTCTGGATCGGCGGGCACGGGAATATCGCCTACTCGACCTATAACCCCACCCCGCTCGAGGACATCGCGCGGTGCCTGTCGGACAACATCGCCTATATGCGCGGCGAGGCCGACGAGCTGTACGCCCCCAGCGTCATCACCCGCATGGCCGTCGCCCATGCGCATTTTGAGGCCGTGCATCCGTTCACCGATGGCAACGGCCGCGTCGGCCGGCTGTTGCTGCCGCTGATGATGGCGGCGCAGGGCCACGCCCCGCTGTATCTGTCGCCCTATATCGAAGCCAATCGCACTGCCTATTACACCGCTTTGAAGGCGGCGCAGCAGCGGCATCTGTGGCATGAGATCATCGGCTTCATTGCCGAGGCGATCACCGCCACGGTCGCCGAACTGCTGGCCACCCGAGCGGCGCTGCGGGAACTGCATACGATCTGGCTGTCCCGGCGCAAATTCCGGGCGGGGTCGGCGGCGCTGCGGGCGCTGGATATCCTGCCCCACTACCCGATACTGACAACTGCTCGGCTGTCCTCGCTGCTGCAGGTCAGCACACCGCAGGCCAATCAGGCGATCGCCCAACTGATCGAGGCCAGTATTCTGCAAGAACGCACCGGCTACCGCCGCAACC
>JAJZEV010000304.1 GCA_021805665.1 Pseudomonadota bacterium | reverse complement strand
GACGACGCCCGGCCATGGCGGTGAGAAGGAAAAGCCGCCTTCTACCGATGTGTTTTCGAATTTACCGACCGACAGCGGCGTCGCGGACGGGACAAAAAAGCCGGAGGCCAGCCGCCCTATTTTAATGCCCATGGGCCTGCGCCCGCCACGACGGACTGGACCGACCGAGCTTCAATCGAAGCGGTTATTTCGGAGCGTAGCCGGAGGGCCGGGAAGACTCGCAGGGCAGGCGCATTGCCGGTTTCGGCGGATGCGGGGCGTGGCTGGCCGCGCGGGCGGGGACGGAGCGGTGTTTCCCGCCCGTGTCCGTTCGGGTCAGGGGGCGGACACGTATCGGAGGTGACCGGGTGCGGCTGTCGCAGTGACCGCGGGGCGTCAACAGTTTGCTGTCCGCCTACACCGCCAGCAGGGCGACCAGATCGTCCTCCAGCACCGCGCATGTCAGTTTCCCGCCGATGCCCGCGCCGGTATCCAGGCCGATCCGGTTGGTCCCGATATGCACCGCCGGCGACGACGAATGGCCATGCACAACGATCGCGCCTAAATCCTGTTCGGTGGATAGAAACGGCTGGCGCATCGTCACCAGATCGTCCCGCGACTGATCCGCGGCCGGTATTCCCGGCCGGACGCCGGCATGGACGAACAGATAGTCTCCCTCGCGATGGCTCAGTTTCAGACTGCGCAGCCACGCCAGATGCGCGGGGGGCAGTGCGGCTTCCCATGCCTCGCGCGGCAGTTCGGGGTCCAGTCCCCAACTCGCCAGCGCCGCTTTGCCGCCCGCCCACAGCCAGTCCGTCGCCGCTGCCCGGTCGCCATCCAGGGCGTCCAGCAGCATCCGTTCATGGTCGCCCAGCAAGGCGATCGCCGGCAGGCCGGTGGGCGATGGCGCCGAGGCCAGCAATTCCACCACGCCGGCACTGTCCGGTCCCTGGTCGATGTAGTCGCCCAGATAGACGATCGCCGCGGCCTTGCCCGGCCGGGTCGTATAATCGGCTGCGATCAGTGTGTGCAGCGCCCTCAGTTTGTCCAGGTAGCCATGGATATCGCCCACCGCGTAAACGCGCCGGCCGCGCGGCATCCAGCCGGGCGCGCGCAGAAACCGGATCGCCTCGGCCGATTCCGCCATGGCGCGCGGGCCGCTGAACGTGGGGATTGCCGCCGCGTCCAGCGCCGCGCGCATGCCCGGACGGCGTAACGGGCGCCTCATTCGCGGCCCCGGCTGTTTCTTCTTTCCGCAACCCTGCTAACGTGTCCGGGTAAGAGCAAACGGAGGGAACCCTTGGCCAAAATCACATTTCCCGTGGAAGCAAGCCACATCATGATGTTCGCCCGAGCGGTGGGCGATACCAACCCTGTGTATCACGACGCGGCGGCGGCGAAAGAGACAACGGCGGGGGGAATCATCGCCCCGCCCAGCTTCGCCCAGGCGGTCGCGCAGTTCGATCCCGACTATTTCCTGCGCCCCAAGCCCGGCCAGAAGTGGTTCGGGTCGGCGAAAGGGCCGACCGGAATCGACGAAAAGCCGGCTTCCTCGGGCGGCCTGCACGCCGAACAGCATTACGAGTTTCATCGCCATATCCGCCCTGGCGATGTGCTGACGGTGGAAACCAAGCCCGGCAAGGTGTGGGAAAAGGAAAGCAAGCGCGCCGGCAAGCTGACCTTCCGGGAGCGCATTACCGAATACCGCGACCAGAGCGGCGAACTGGTGATCACCGCGCGCGGCGTCGGGGTAACGACCGAACGTCCGGTGGATCAGGGTTAAGGGGAGGAACGACAATGACACTGAAAGCATCCGCCCTGAAGGTCGGCGATACCCACAGCGAACGCGTGGTCGAGAATCTGTCCCGCACCCAGATCGTGCAGTATGCGGGTGCATCGGGCGACTACAACCCGCTGCACACCGATGAGGTTTATACGACCCAGATCGCCGGTTACCCCAGCGTGTTCGCGCATGGGATGCTGACGATGGGCCTGACCGGCAAAATGCTGACGAACTATGTCGGCGACGGCACGCTGACCAATTTCGGGGTGCGGTTCACCAACCAGGTGTGGCCGGGCGATACGCTGGACGCCAAGGCAACCGTCACGGCGATCCGTGAGGAAGGCGGCCAGCATTATGCCGATCTGACGCTGTCCACGACCAACCAGGACGGCAAGGAAGTGGTGGCCGGGTCGGCAACCGCGCGAATCGATCCGTAGTCGTGACAGCGGGGCTGACGGTTCGGGTGCTGTGGCATCCGCGCCGTCGGCCCCGGGCTACCCCGGGCTACCTCTCCAGCTTCTTAGGGCGGACGGCTGCTTCACAACCAGATGGAGGCACATTCATGCTGACGATCTACGGCGTCCATCGGTCTCGCGCATCGCGCACCATCTGGCTGGCCCATGAAATGGGTTTGAAGTTCCAACAGGTGAAGGTGATTCAGTCCTATCGCCTGCCGAACCCGGATGCGCCCGATGCACCGATCCACACCCGTTCGCCGGCCTTCCTGAAGATCAATCCGAACGGCCATATTCCGTCCATCGACGACGATGGGCTGGTGCTGCACGAATCGTTAGCGATCAATCTGTATCTCGCCAAGCGTTATGGCGGCGCGCTGGGTCCGGTAGACATAGCCGAGGACGGGCAAACGGGCATGTGGTCGGTCTGGGCCGTCACCGAGGTCGAGCCCCAGTCCATTCAGATCCTGTATCACCTCGTCGCCAGGCCGCCCGCCGAACGCGATCCGGCTATCGCCCTGGCGGCGATCGCTGCTTTGCGGGCACCCATCGCCGTGCTGGACCAGGCACTGGCGAAGACCGGGTTCCTGGTTGGCGGCCGGTTCACAGTCGCCGATATCAACCTGTCGGAAGTCCTTCGCTACGCGATGGCGGCGGAAGAACTGTTCGAAGCCGCCCCGGCCGTGCGGGCCTGGCTGCACGCCTGCCATGCCCGGCCCGCGTTCAAGCAGATGATGGCCGAGCGGGAGGCCGAACCAGCTTAAAGTGGTTTGGCCCAACCCGGTGGTGCGCGGCTTAGGACTTGGCCGACAATAACCGCGCCTGGCGGCAGCGCCGGGCAAGCCCTGAGCCCATGTCGTGCGCGGCAATTTTGCTGGCGTGCTGACGCGCCCATGTGCCGGCGCCGCCTTAGCGGACGTACACGCGCACTTGACCCGCGGTCAGCAGCGGGTCGGTTCGCAGCCCCAGGTGAATGCGGTCGGCTGGAACACGTTCGCGCATAATGGCTTTCATCACACCGATTGCCCGGCCCTGTGCGGTGGCGTTATCCGCTGTGTCACCAGTCACGGCCACCACGTCGAACTGGACATCGGCGTCCCGCTTTTCGGCTGCGGTCACGGCATAATGCAGCAGTTCGGCGTAGTCGGGCGACGGTATCGTGTAATCGATCGTCACCAGCGGCGTGCGCGTATCGATCACCACCGGGACAGGCGGCG
>JAJZEV010000140.1 GCA_021805665.1 Pseudomonadota bacterium | reverse complement strand
GGCGGCAGGCTATCGCCGCCGGATTCCAAATCCCGCCGGGTTACCGCCACGGCGGCCGGACTGCGAATCCCCGGAACGACCGACAGGGACCGCGACAACGTATCGCGCTGCATCGCCGGCAGGAACCGGGGGTCGTTCAGCACCGGTCTTGGCCACGCGGCGAACAACCGGTTCAGCCGGGACAGACTCTCCGGCGTCGTCTCCCCAACCGCGAAGAACGCAATGTCGTGGTCGGGGATCGTCGCCGGCAACGGCCGATCCGGCAGAATGTACAGCAAGTCCAACCGCACGTTCAGATGGTTGGTCAGGAAATCCAGCGGCGTGTTGGTCATTAGGTCGCCGGGCGCCATCAGTGCCAGCAGGCGCAGCGCGCCGGCCCCGGTATCCCCGCGCGCGATCCGGAACACCGCGCAATTTTCCAGTGCGGCATTCAGGTTTTGAAGTCCGTCCGCCCGCCGGAAGTCGAGCTGGCAGGCCACCGCCATGTCGTAGCGCCGCGCTGCCTCATGCCCCTGCGCGTCGTGAAAACCGGCGATGCGGTGCAGGATCTGGTCCGGCCCGTTTCCCCGATAGGCAAACGCGGTCAGGTCCGCCGTTCCGAGAACGCAAGGCGGAGTTAGCGAGTCGCTGAGGCAAATGGGCGAAATAGGGAAATCGATTGACGGAAGCCAGCGGCCTTCGCCCGCCATGACGGATTCTACCGACCGTGCGTCCACGGGAGCGGTTATTTCGCCGCAAGTGCTGAACCCGCCCCGGTAACCATCCAAAACCGTCATGGCCGTTTCCTGATCGTGTGCCCATCCATCATGACACCCAACGGTTAACCAACCGTTAACAGGCCCGCCAATGTTGCCCCCGAAACCCGTCCAACCCTACGATGCCGGCAACGCAGCCTCAGCAGGAACCCGGTCCATGCCCATCGACTACGAAAAGCGCGACGGGGTCGCCTACATCACCCTGAACAATCCCGCCAAGGCCAACATCCTCGACAAACCAACCTCCGACGCGATCTCCGAAGCCTGGATCGACCTTTGGGAGGATCGCGACATCCGCTGCGCCATCGTCACCGGCAAGGGCGACAGGCATTTCTGCGGCGGCCACAACCTCGCACCGCGCCCCGACCTGACCGCCGAGGACCGCGAATACCTTCGCACCCAGCGCATCTTCTGGCCGCTCGCCGGGACAGTGCATGGGCAGAAAACCGGTGTCGATGGCCGCATGGGCGATCATTATCCGCGCGTCTGGAAGCCGGTGATCGCAGCCATCAATGGCTGGGCCGCCGGGGCAGGGATGTACATGCTGCTGACCTCCACCGACATCCGCATCGCCAGTGCGGAGAACGCCCGCTTCAAATTCGGCCTGCTGACCCAGGGCTGGGTCGGCAACGGCCCCGGACCCGCCATGCTGGTGAAGCAGCTTCGTTATGTCGATGCGATGAAAATCCTGCTGACCGACGAAGCCTTCGATGCGCCGGAGGCCCTGCGTGTCGGCTTGATCAACGAAGTCGTCCCCCACGCCGAACTCATGCAACGCGCCGAGGCACTCGCCCGGCATATCTGCACCCTGCCGCCCGCCGCGGTGCGCATGATGAAGGAGTTCGTGATCCGCTTCGGCCAGTTGCCCGACGATCAGGCGTGGCATGTCCAGAACATGATGAACAACATGCTGATCCAGACCACGATGGATGCCGAGGAAGGCCGCGCGGCGTTCAATGCGAAACGCCCGGCGAATTTTACCGGAACATTGCGTAAGCGCGGCGAACCGTGGCCCGACCTCTCGGAGGACGATGCGAAGCGACTGGATGAGGCATACCGCAGCGGCGAATTCTGACCCCGCGTCGGGTCACCTCGTCGTCCGCGCGCGGAAGCGGCGCACCAGCCGGGGCAGAAAGGCGATTGCTGCCAGCCCGCCAAGACCGAACAGGCCGTAACGCAGCGCCGAGGCATCCCCCGCCGCCGCCGACCGCCCGGCATAGCCAAGCCAGGTGAACGCGATAGCGCCCGGCAGCATGCAGACAGCAGATGCAACCACGTAGGACGCCAGCGGTATGCGCGTCAGGCCCAACGCATAGTTCAGCAGATTGAACGGAACCAACGGCACAAGCCGGGTCAGCGCGACGAAGCGCCAACCCTCGGCTTCCACGCCTTCGATCACCCGCTTCAATCGCCCGCCCATGCGCCGGGCGATCCAATCGCCCCCCAGGGTGCGCGCGATCAGGAAGGCTAATGTGGAACCGGCCACGGCGCCGGACAGGTTGAACACGGTCCCCCAAACCGGCCCGAACAGCGCGCCACCCGCCAGACTCAACAGCGCACCGGAAAAGAACAGCACCGTCCCGGCGGCATAAAGCAGGATGAACGCCACCGGTCCCCGGGCGCCCAGACCTGCTATCCATGCCTCGATCGCATGCACGTCGAACGTCTGGCGGAGAGTCAGAACCCAGCCCGCGCCTGCCACCACCAAAAGGCCCAGCGCGATGCGAAGCAGCAGGCCGCCGCGGGTCATCGCCGGTTCGCCGGGTTCGGGGCGTCGCCGCGAAATGGCTGCCACAGCATGCGGTCGATCCAAAGTTCCCGAACGTCGCGGAACCGGTCGATGCCGATGGTCATGCGGTCATGCCCAGCGTCGGGTTCGGCGCGATAGGTGCCGAACAGACGATCCCACCACGGTACATTGAAGCCGAAATTGCTGTCGGTTTCCCGCCGGACGATCGAATGATGCACGCGATGCATATCCGGCGTCACGACCGCCAGCCGCAGGACTCGATCCAGCCCGGTCGAAAGGCGCACATTGGCGTGGTTGAACATCGCCGTGACGTTCAACACCACTTCGAACACCAGCACGGCAACCGGGGCGGCGCCCAGGATCGCGATGGCGGTCAGCTTGATCAGCATCGACAGCAGAATTTCCGCCGGATGGAACCGCAGGCCGGTCGTGACGTCGAATTCCAGATCGGCGTGATGCATGCGATGCAGCCGCCACAGCACCGGCACCGCATGGAAGACCACATGCTGGGCATAGATCGTCAGGTCCAGCAGAAGCACGGCGACCGGGATGGCGAACCAGGCTGGCAGCGCGATCAGGTTGAACAAACCCCATCCATGGGCGTGCGCGAAAAGCGCCATGCCAACCCCGGCCAACGGGAACACCAGACGCACCGCGACCGTGTTCAGCACCACCAGACCGAGATTGTTCGGCCAGCGCAGGAGCCTGCCAACCGCCCGCGGGCGGCGCGGAGCCAGCGTCTCCCAAAGCGCCATCAGCACCAGAACGCCCAGGAAGAAGCCCAGGCGGATAAGCGGCTCGTTCGCGGTTGCGGTTGCTGGCACGTTCGTCTCCCCTCGGCGGGCTTGACCAGGACCGCCGATAAATTCAATCTATCAATTGAATGATGTTTATGGATGGTAATCGATGTCAAGTCCCGACCCGGCCGCGGTCGTCCGAGCGGCACTGGCCGAAGTCGCGAAGGCGTTCGGTCATGAGCATCGGGTCGAACTGATCGAACAACTTGCCCAGGGGCCGCGCAGTGTCGAGGCAATCGCCGAACGCGTCGGCGTTAGCGTGGCGAACGCCTCCCAGCACCTGCAGCAGTTGCGCCGCTCCGGTCTGGTTACCACCCAACGCAGCGGCAAGCGGGTGATTTACCGTCTGGCGGAGGCATCGGAAGCCGATATCGTCGCTCTGCTGGGGAGCTTGCGCCGCGTCGCCGAACACGCCGTCGGATCGATGGAGCGTGTGGCCGGCGAATACTTCCATGCCAGGGATCGCCTGGAACCCGTCGCCGCCGCCGACCTGGCGATCCGGCTGCGGGAGGGCAGCGTCACCCTGCTGGATGTGCGTCCCGGGGACGAGTTCGCACTCGGTCGCCTGCCCGGCGCGCTGAACATCCCGCTGAACGAACTCCGGCAGCGTCTGGCCGAACTGCCGCGCGGCCGGCAGATCGTCGCGTATTGCCGCGGACCCTATTGCGTCCTGTCGTTCGAGGCCGTGGCCGAACTGCGGGCGAACGGCTTCGACGTGCGCCGGTTCCAGGACGGATTCCCCGAATGGAAGGCGGCCGGCCTGCCAGTCGAGGCTGCCGCCTGAAACCTACAGCCCCGACGCGTTCCCGCCTGACTTCCCGGCGGCGAACCGGACTGCTTCTTCCGCCGCCCGCACCAGCGCCCTGGCCTTTTGCCGGGTTTCCTCGAATTCGGCTTCGGCCACCGAATCCGAGACGACGCCAGCGCCGGCCTGAACGTACATCACGCCATCCTTCACCAGCGCCGTGCGTAGCCCGATGCAGGTATCCATCGCCCCGTTGGCGGCGAAATAGCCGATACAGCCGGCGTAGATGCCGCGCCGGTCAGGCTCGATCTCCTCGATGATTTCCATCGCCCGCACCTTCGGCGCGCCCGACAGCGTGCCGGCCGGGAAACCGCCGACCAGGGCGTCCAGCGCATCCAGCCCGTCGCGCAACCGGCCCTCGACGTTGGACGATATGTGCATCACATGGCTGAACCGTTCGACAATGAAGCTCTCGGTCACCTTCACCGACCCCACCGCCGACACGCGGCCCACGTCGTTGCGTCCCAGGTCCAGAAGCATCAGGTGTTCGGCGCGCTCTTTCGGATCGGCCAGCAGTTCGGCTTCCAACGCCTGATCTTCCTCATGCGTGGCACCGCGCCGCCGGGTTCCGGCCAGCGGCCGCACCGTCACCACCCCGTCGCGCAGCCGCACCAGAACCTCCGGCGACGACCCCACGATCGAGAACCCGCCGAAATCCAGATAGAACAGGAACGGTGCCGGATTGATCCGCCGCAGCGCGCGGTACAGGCTGAACGGCGGCAGTGCGAACGGCACGGAAAACCGCTGCGACAGCACGATCTGGAACGCATCGCCCGCCGCGATGTACTCCTTGCACTTTGCGACCCCGGCGATGAAGTCTTCCTTGCTGAAGTTCGAACCCGGGGCAGGGGGATCCGGCAGCATCACCGGCGGCGGCTGATGCGGCAATGGCCGTTCCAGCGCGGTTTCCGCCGCGTCCAGGCGGGCATGGGCACGCTGCCACGCCGTTTCGGCTGACACATCGCCGGCCGGATACGCCGGAGTCACCAGTGTCAGCTCGTCGTTGACGTTATCGAAGATCGCAAACAGGGTGGGGCGGACCATGATGCCTTCGGGCAGCCCGATCGGATCGCGGTTCTTCGCCGGCAGCTTCTCCATCTGCCGCACCATGTCGTAGCCAAGATACCCGACCAGCCCGCCGGCCATCGGCGGCAGGTGCGCCGGCACGTCCAACTGGGTCTCCGCGATCAGCGCCCGCAGACTTTCCAGTGCCGGCAAAACCTCCGGCACGAACGCGTGCGGGGCCGACAGCGCATGCCGGTTGATGGACGCAAGCCCGTCCTGGCAGCGCCAGATCAGATCCGGCTGCATCCCGATCACCGAATACCGCCCGCGCGCCGCCCCGCCCTCGACGCTTTCCAGCAGGAAAGAGTTGGGCTGGCCGTGTGCCAGTTTCAGGAACGCCGCGACCGGAGTTTCCAGATCGGCAACGGTCTTGCGCCACACCAGGCTGCCGTGTCCTGCGTCGTAGGCCAGTCGGAAAGCAGCAAAACCCGCGGTCGCGGACACGTTCATATCTGTAACTCTTCTATCGCTGTTGGACGACGCTATCGAAGTTCGCCTGATTGATCCGCGGGTCCGCCCGCTGGCGCAGTGCGTCCAGGAACACAGAGGCCATGTCGTCGCCCAGGGACTTGCCGATCGCCGTCCTGGCCCGATCGTAGCCGACTTTGTCGGCGCTGACATCGGGTTGCACGATTTCAACCAACTGCCCGACGACGAAGCCTTCCGGCGTTTCGACCATCGTCGCCTCGCCCTTCTTCATGCCGAACAGTACCCGTTGCAACATCGGTGGAACCGCCGGATCGCCCTGGTTGCGCATGACCAGCGGGCTGAGTTTCGGCGTCACCCCGGCGACCGTGGCGGCATCGGAGAACGATTTGCCGCCTTGCACCGCCGTCATCATCGCCGTGGCGGCGGCATCCTGGTACCGGCGGCGCTGGTCCTGCTTCCAGTCCTGCGCGACCTTGTCCTTCACCATGTCGTATGGCTTTTCGCCCGGCGGAATGACGCTTTCGACCGTCAGGGCGAAATAGGCCGATCCGCCGATCGATGGCGTCTGCACTTCCTGCAACTGCGGCGGATCGCCTTGGCGGGCCTGGAAGGCCGCTGCGACGATCGCTTTCTTCAGTTCGGCGGCGCCGGGGATCGGGGCCGATCCGCCCGACGGCGTGTCGCCCTGCGCGTCCAACGTCCCGGCCACGCCGGCAACACCCAGATCGGCGGGCAGATCGTCGAGCCCCGACCCGTTCCCCAGCAACTGATCCAGCTTGTTCGCACGGTCGTACATCAGGTCCGCCGCCTTGCTGGCCAAAATCCGGGCCTGCAGCTTGTCCTTCGCCTGGTCTAAGCTGGTCGTCGTCCCGGGTGCGATATTGGTCACCTTGACCACGAACCAGCCCAGCACGCCCTTGACCGGCTGCGAGACCGTGTCCGCCGGCGCCGAGAACACCGCCTTGGCCAGATCGGGATCGGGGAATTCGACCTCCGCGGCGTTATCGTCGGTGATGCCCGACGCGCCCGCGGCGATGGCGGCTGCCTGCATCGCCGTCCAGTCCGCGCCACCCTGCCACTGCGTCATCAGCGCCTTGGCCTTCGCCTCGTCGGGTGCCGAGATCACCTGTGCGGAGCGCTTTTCCGGGGTGACAAACTCTGCCTTGTGGGTGTCATAGGCGGTGTGCAGGTCCTCGTCCGTCACCTTGATGTCCGGCGCGAGCGACTGCGGCGACAGTTCGATGGCTTTGATCCGGCGGTATTCCGGGGTGGTGTAGCTGTCGGGATGGTTGTCGTACCAGCGCTTCAGTTCCGCCTCGGTCGGTGCCGCCGGTTCCGGGGCCGCGGCGAGCGAGAACAGCGCCATATCGGCCGACCGCTTCTCGAATTCGGTCCGGTACAATGGCGTGACCTCGGCATCCGGGGCCGCGACCGAGGATGCCAGGGTGGACAGCAACTGCTTCTGCGACATGTCGGTGCGCAGGTCCGCTAAAAACCGGGCCTCGGTGTATCCGTTGTTGCGCAGGACGGTGGCGAACGCGTCCTTGCTGAAGGTCCCGTCCGTTCCCCGGAATGCCGGCATTGCACGCACCTGCGCGGCGAGCGCATCGTCCGGTGTGACGATTCGCAACGCTTTCAGTTCCTGCCCAAGGGCAAGCTGTGCGACCATCCGTTCCAGCGTCTGCTGGCCGACCTGCATCCGCAATCCGGCCGGCGGTTCCTGGTTCGCCGGCAGATCCTTGGTCTGCTGCGCCATGGCGCGCTGGAATTCGGCCTGGAACGCCGCGGTTTCGATCGGTTCCCCGCCGACCTTGGCCACCCAGGTCGGCGGCCCCAGCACGCGGAACAGATCGCTGCTGATGCCCCACCCTACAAACGACACCGCCATCAGGACGAAGAATATCCGGGCGACCCAGGAATCGGTGTATTTGCGGAATTGAGAGATCATGAATCGCTACGGGCCTGGAAATGGTAAACCCGGCCGATATACGGCGGCGGGCGCGCAATGGCCAGTCATCCCGTGCGGACGGCTGCTATCGGCAGGCCGGCACGGCCGTCGGACCGTCGTCATGAGGGGCGCTCAGTCGATGATATACCCCCGTCCACCACCAGATCGCGGGCATGGATGACGCAGCCCCGGGCTGTTGCCAGGAACGGCACCGGCTCCGCGATTTCCTTCTGCCATCCTATCCGGCCGATGGGCACGCGCCCGGCCGGTGACCCGCACCTTTTTCATGGCGGGATCATGCCCAGATCGGCCGCCTGTCGAACCTCGAAACCGCGTCTTATGTCGTCGTGGCCTTGTCCCATGATTCCGCCGCGCACCGACCCCGCCGCCACCGAACGATACGCCGGCCCCCAGCTTTCCGGCAGGGCGACGCCGTCCGGAGGCGCCAGCCACAGTCGGAACAGGCACCGCTTCAGGACGGGATCGTCGTGGTCCTCGAACTCCGTCCGTGAGTGCAGGGTGACGTGGTTGTTCAGGATCTGCATGTCGCCTGGCTTCAGATACATCCAGTACATCACCGCCGGCCGGCGCAGGATGTCGTCCAGCAGGTCCAGCGCGTCGAACTGGGCGGGCGTCAGCGGTGGCACGCCCTCGATCGCTTGCGCCGACCGCAGGCGGTTGCGGTTCCATTTGCTGAACAGCAGCCCGTCGCGCTGGTCGTAGATCGGGTTCGGGTAGAACGGGGTTTCGTCCGGCGCCTGTTCTTCCTGCCGGCTGAAAAAATACGGCCGATGCAGCAGCTCCGCCAGATCGGGGCGTTCGGCCGTCAGGATTTCGTGCGCGGTGACAGAGCTGGAGACCAAGCTCATGCCGCCGGACCTTGCGACGTTATAGCATGTCAGCAGCACGACGTCGGCGCTGTCGGTGTGGAAATCGAGGTCAGCGTTCGATGAATAGCCGCGGCCTTTGCCGGTGCGATAAGCCACCCCGGCGTCGCGCACCGCCGACAGGAACTGGCTGGCTTTGCCCTGCGGCCGAGCGACTCCGGTGTGCAGGCCGATGGCCCAGGTGAGGAGTTCGAACTCGTCCCGGGTCAGCCCATCGCGCGGCATGCCGCGCAGGATGGCGAACCCGGTGCCGTCGCGGACTTCGTTCAGTGCCCCGGCGATCACCGGCCAGGCGGCACCGAGGTCGAAATCGTCCCGCCGGTAGTCATACAGGGTCTTCGCCGGGTCGGCGGCCTTGCGGACGGCCGCCGTCAGGTCGCGGCGGGCGCGGTCGTCCAGTTCACAGATCCAGCGTTGGTCCGCGCGGAGATCGTCGGCGGTCCATGCCGCCCGCCTGTTCGCATGGCGCATCCTTGGTCCCTCTGTAGTTGGTGCGGCATCATGCGCGCTCGTCGCCGAACATCAACCTCGGTGCCCCGGTGCATGCGTCAAAGCCATCGCGGAATGCGCTGCCGGGCATCGGTCGCGGCCCGCGGGATCCAACGCTGGGACAGAGCGGTTATGGACAAACTGGACAATTCGTTCAATCGGGACTATCTTGCCAAGATACGGAGGCAATCATGACCAATACAGCCTTGCAGACACGAGCCGCCCTGAGCCACTTGAGCGAAGGCGATGTTCGGGCGGCGCTTCAGAAGCAAATTCCGGATGCCGCGCCCAGCGATGTTCGCAGCTTGGCACAGGTCGTCGTGATCGTCTGGGATTTGGTCGGCGGTCTCCCGGAAGCTGACCGTCGGGAGATCGTGCGGGGCAAAGACAGGCTTCGAACAGCGCTTCTCCAGGCTTGGCCCGGTCGGCGGAAGCCACCCAAACGCAGGCCGACCGAAGATGCCGGCCGAGTCGAGCACAGCCGCGGCACCGGGCTGGGTGAACGGATCAGCGTGGCGGACGGACGGGTTCGGCTGGATCGCTACGCCAAGGTGCGGCCATTGGAAAGCTGGGCCGGACCAACGGCTGGAGCCGGCGAAATCGAGCATGCCCTCGGCATTCCTCGTTCCACGCTCAGCAGTTGGCACAAAAAGGGTTCGGTGATTGGTCTTTTGCGTGGTGAGCGGAAATTGGCCTATCCGCTGGAGCAGTTCGTGGATGCCCGTCCACTCGCGGGTCTCGCGGATGTTCTGAAGGTGGCCCCCGATGCTCGCTCGGCGTGGCTCTGGCTGCGTCAACCCCACGGCGCTTTGCAGCACCGAATGCCGCTTGACGTGCTGAAGGATCGTGGAAGGGAGGCAGTGGTTCGCGTGGCCGAGCGCGATTTCGCTTAGGCGATGCACTTCGATCCAGCGATCATCGCCTCTCTCACCCGTCGCTTTCAACCTACCGCCTATCTCCGCACGACACCTTGGGCATATCGTTCAACCCCGCTCGGAATGGGGTTCGGCAATACACGTTTCGCTAGCCCGGTCGATGCGTTCAAGCTGATCTATCTTGCCAAGGACCTTCCGACGAGTATTGCCGAAGCGATCGTCCGCGACCGTTTCGAAGGTAGGATCGATCGCGTGCTCACGCGGGGAGAGGTCGCCGGTTGGGGTGTCTGCGACGTCAGTGCCACGGCACCGCTGCGCGTGCTGGACCTTCGGGGCAATGGCTGTTTCGAATTGGGTGTGTCAACGGACATTGCCGGCGGGAAAGCTCAGGATGAAGCGCGCGCGTTCAGTCAGACGCTGTATGACACTACCGATCTCGATGGAATATTATACCGGTCAAGGTTCCGCAAGCGACAGGACTGCGTCGCGGTTTACGATCGTGCTGTGTCGCCGACGCTGATGGCCGGGCCGGTCGTCGAGATGGAGAGCCTGGCGGCACTCGTTCCGGCGCTGCGGACGTTGAGGATCCAGCTGATATGATCGGGGCGATGGGTCAGGCAGGCGAAAGGAAAAGTTCGCTGCGCTATCGATTCTGACCCCTGGCGGCAGCGGGAAAAAGGGAGACATTCCAGACCAATGGGTTACCCATTCAGCTAACCTGCTTCCTCGGCACCGTGCAGCCGCAGTGCCCAATAGCTTCCCACAAGGCAAGACGACCGCAGGTTTCAATCGCAGGACAAAATCCGCCCGAACCGCCAACATGGACACCAGCGGAAATGCCTGCATACTGACCAGTAAGCGCCTTCCAGCACAAAAAATGCCGCCCGGAGCAGACCGAAGATGAACGATTTCGACCAGTCCTTCCTGGAATTTCAGGCCACCCGCCAAACCCGGTCCTCCGCCGAACACTGGCTCGCAACCTTCGAAGCCGCGCTGGCCACCAAGGACGCGGAGCAAATCGCCGCGCTGTTCCACCAGGACTCTCACTGGCGCGACGTTCTGGCTTTCACCTGGCACATGACCCCCGTCGCCGGCCGGGCCATCATCGCCGCCCGCCTCGCCGCCGAACAAACCCGCACCGGCGCGCACGGCTTCCATCTGCCCCCCAACCGGCGGCAACCCCGGCGGGCAAAGCGCCTCGGCATCGAAAGCATCGAGGCAATCTTCGAATTCAAAACCAACATCGGCCGCGGCGCCGGCATCGTCCGCCTGTCGCCGGACGACGACGAAGGCGGCGCGATGAAAGCCTGGCTGCTCTCCACCACGCTGGAAGCGTTGGACGGGCACGAGGACAAGATCGGCGCCAACCGCCCCACCGGATCCGCCTATTCCCGCAATTTCGGCGGCGACAACTGGGCCGACGTGCGCCGCAAGGCCAGCGCCTATGAGGATCGGGAACCCACCGTCCTCGTCATCGGTGCCGCCCAGGCCGGCCTGTCCATCGCCGCCCGGCTGAACCAGCAGGGCGTCGATACGCTGGTGGTCGAAAAATGGCCCCGCATCGGCGACAGTTGGCGCAAGCGCTACCACTCGCTGGCGCTGCACAACTCCATCCACCTGAACCACCTGCCATATATGGAATTTCCGCCCACCTGGCCGAAATACATCCCCAAGGACATGCTGGGCCTGTGGTTCGAATTCTATGCACAGGTCATGGAGATCAACTGCTGGACCGACACCGAATTCGTCGGCGCCACCTGGAACGACACCGAAAAGTCCTGGACGGCACGCCTGAAGCGCGGCGACGGCACCGAACGGGTGGTGCGGCCCCGGCATCTGGTGTTCGCCAACGGTGTCAGCTCCTACCCCATGCTTCCGGACGTGCCGGGGCTGGAGGACTTCAAAGGGGAGGTCATCCACTCCGAGGGTTTCGACAGCGGCGCGGGGTGGGAGGGCAAGAAGGCGTTCATCCTGGGCACCGGCAGCAGCGCCAACGATATCGCGCTGGATCTGCATAGCCACGGCGTGAACACGACGCTGATCCAGCGCGGCTCCACCACCGTCGTATCGATTAACCCGAGCGCTCGGTTGAATGAGGCGGTTTGGGATGAGGGTGGGGCGCTGGAGGATTGCGACCTGATCGTTGCCTCCGCGCCGCCGCCGCTGGTCCTCAAGGCGTACAAGGCCGTGGTGCAGCGGATGCTGGAACTAGACAAGGACATGATCGCCGGCCTGAAGCGCATCGGCTTCAAGCACGATATCGGCGATGACGAGACCGGCCATCAGATGAAATATTACCGCCGCGGCGGTGGATACAATCTGGATGCCGGCAGTTCGGACCTGATGATCAAGGGTGAACTGGGCTTGCTGCAATACGACCGGATAGAACGCTTTACCGCTGGGGGTGCGCTGCTGAAGGATGGATCGACGGTTCCGGCCGACATGATCGTCCTCGCCACCGGTTACTATCCGCAAGTCGAACTCGTCCGCCGCGCGCTGGGCGAGGACATGGTGGAGCGCGTCGGTCAGGTCTGGGGCATCGGGCCGGATGGCGAACTCAGCAACATGTATAAGCGCACGCCGCAACAGGGGCTGTGGTTCATTGCCGGCGGGCTGGCGCAATGCCGTATCAACTCCAAGTATCTGGCGTTGCAGATCAAGGCGATGGAACTGGGGGAACTGGGGCCGCTCTGAAGCGGCGGGCAGAGCGGGCGTTTAATACCAGCGCCTGATGATATTGACTCTCGCAGGGGTTACGTCGCTGCCCAATTCTCTGTCCCGGACGGAGGCGCCGGCTCGCATGAGGGGGCAGGTATGGGCACTGCGGTTCAGGGTGTACGGACAGAGTTCATGGCCAGTGAGTTGCACGCCCTGGCCGCCACGGGGCCGGCCCCGGAGAATGACCGGGCGCCAATGCCGAGGCGATGAACGCGCACCTGACAGGCTGCTGAAAACCCCGTTCAGAACCGTAACTCGCCCTTTTGCGTAGGTAAATTTTTGGTGCCCAAGGGCGGCATCGCGCCTTATCGTGATATCCGAAAGCCCGTTACGGCGCGCTCGGGCACGACGCGGGTGGATTCATCCTGTCACCGCCGACCGCGGCAAGCGGATCAAGGTTTAAGCCGCCGCCTTGAACGGAAACATCCAGCCTACCCGCCCGGAAACGCCGCCTAACGACACGTTGCATTTCAGTCGCTCCATAAGTTGCCGCTCGGAGCGGATCGTGCGGAAGGCTTGCAGCAGCAGGGGACGTGGCAGTTGTTCGAGCGGAATGGAACGCTGGCCATTCTCGGAGTAGAGCGTGACGAACCGGTCGTTCAGCCCGGCCGGGGCCTCATCCGCCAGCACGCGCGTCACCCGCGGCGGCGTAACAAAGTTCGGGAAGCGTACCGCGATCAGTTGGGCAGAGTGCCGGCTTGTTTCGACAGGCCAAGACCCGCATCGCATCGATGCAACCCCGTATCGGCGCGTGCTTCAAGCCGCAGGATCGACCGATCGATTACGTCGAGGTCGTCTTGGTAGATGACGATTCGTCGAAGCGCGCGCAGCCTCTCCAGTTCCGCGGAGGTTGCCAGCCTAGGTCCATCTGATTTTCGCATCAGCGTTTTCATGTGAAGACGATGCACGATCTCATGATTTGCGGGATCATATTTTCGTGAAAATCGTCTGACAAGCACATAATTTCGTGTCAATGGCAATGAAGCCGGTTTGCAATTATTTTTAATGGGCAGCGGAAGTTCTGGCGCAAAAATGACGGCAATTAGTTTAACTTTATAGACGCCATTTATTGTTTATTGATTGGTGAGTTATTCTTGGTCCGGTACGGCGTTGGTCCTCATCGCACGTACATAAGCCGGGCGCTGCGTCGCGCGCCTGTTATACGCCAGCACGGTGTCGGCGACCGGAACGCCATAGCGGACTGCCCAGGTTATGCAGGTGGACAGCAGGATATCGGCGGCGGTGAACCGCTGTCCCATGATGTAGTGCGATGTGTCGGACAAAGCCCGCTCCACCGTCCGCATCTGCTTTTGGAAATAGGCCGCCGCCGCCTCATTGGCTGCCGGGGCCTCGCCATAGATGTGGCGCAGGTCGCCGTGACGGCGCATCACATACAGCGACGTGGCGTCCAGTTCGCTGATCGTGAAGAAGCACCATTCCAGGCAGCGTGCCCGATCGCGGACATCTGCCGGCAGCAGCGCGGTTTCGGGTGTGCCATAGGTGTCGGACAGGTATGCCACGATAGCCGCGCTTTCCGTCAAGGCCAGGCCATTGTCCTGCAGCAGGGGTATTTTTTGCCGAGCGTTCAGGGCGGTGAAGGCGGCGGTGTGGGTTTCGCCGGTGCGGGCCTGGATGGGGCGGACCTGGAAACTCAGGCCAAGCTCATGCAAAGCCCAGTGCGGGCGGATGGTGCGGCTGGTGCCGACACCCCACAGGATTGGCCCGTCGGCGGTCATTTTACCGCCCCGGCGGCCTTCAGTGCGGCGATCTCGGTTGGCGAATACCCCGCCTCCGCCAGCACCGAAGCAGTGTGTTC
>JAJZEV010000037.1 GCA_021805665.1 Pseudomonadota bacterium | reverse complement strand
ACGTCGTGTTCCGCCGCCATGCGACACGGCACGAACACTTAGCGCGGATCGGCAGACTGCTCTGCCTAACCGGACTATTCGATCAAGCCGCCCGGCGTGCCGCTAATGCGGTTGGCAGTTGGTTGATGGCCTGATCGATCAAAGCCGCATCGGCATCGCTGCTCAGATCCCCGGCGATCACCTGGCGGGCTGCCGCCGTCGCGATATCGGCGGCGGCGAGGCGTACATCGTCCACAGCGGCCTTTTCAGCCGCGGCGATACGATCCATGGCCATTTGCTCGCGCCGCTTGGCCGATGCCTCGGCTTCGGCGGACGCGGCGGCGCTTAGACGGGCGGCTTCGTGCTGAGCGCCATGGATCAGGGCCTTGGCCTCCGCCAGGGCGTCGGTGCGTTGCTTTTCCGCGTCGCGCAGCATGGATTCAGCTTCCCGGCGAAGCCTGGAAGCTTCCTCGATCTCTGCTTTGACCGCTGCACCGCGCGCGTCGAGCATTCCCGACAGGGCGCCCCAGATTTTCTTCCCGAACAGGACAAAGAAAAGAACGAACGCCAGAACCACCCAATTGCGCGGTTCGGCGAAGAGGCTCGCCTCGTGTTCCATCGTGGTCTGCTCCTGTTAACCGAGACCGCGTGCGGCCAAAGCCGATGCGACGGCGTTGTCCACCCGGGCGGGGTCGGGCGACAACCCGGTCAGGCGGGTTACCACCGTGGCAGCGGTTTCAGACGCCACCTGACGGATCGCGCTCATGGCAGAGGCACGCGCCCCGGCGATTTGCGTTTCCGCGTCGTGCAACTGTTTTTCCAGCCGTGCATTCAGCGTTTCGGCCTGTGCGGCGGCGGCATTTTTGGCTTGTTCCAGGGCGGCATTGATCGCCGCCTGGGATTCGGCGCGGGCCTTCGCGGTTGCCTGATCGGCCTCCGCCATCCCGGCATCGGCACTGGCCTTGGCAGCCCGCGCCTCATTCAGGTCTTTGGCGATCTTCGTGGCACGCTCTTCCAGGACCGACGCCACCATCGGCAGGCCGGTCTTGGACAGCATGATATACAGCACGATGAAGACGATCGCGCCCCAGACCACCTGACTGAGGGTCAGCGGGGTCGAGAAATCGAGCTGAGGCATACCTTTCGCCATGGCGGCGGCTGGCAGAATCAGCAGACCTGCCGCCATAAGCGGAACGATCCGGGACAGCTTCATGGTGCTTGCCGGGCGCACACGGGGCGCGCCCGCCTTTATCAGACGAAGAGGATGATGAAGGCGATAACCAGCGCATACAGCGCGACGGCTTCGGTCAGCGCGAAGCCGAGAATGGCCAGGCCGAACACGCGGTCGCGGGAAGCGGGGTTGCGGGCCACGCTGGTCACCAGCGAGCCGAAGATCGTGCCCATGCCGATGCCAACCCCGGCGAGAGCGATCATTGCAATGCCGGCACCCAGCATCTTGGCGGAAGCGACGTCCATAGTCCGAGTTCCTTTCGTTATCCGGTCGCGCGGGCGGAGGAGCCCGCCCGGTTGTACAGAGGTTGTTAGAGGGATGTCAGTGCAGGTGAACCGCGTCGTGAAGATAGATGCAGGTCAGGATCGCAAAGACGTAAGCCTGCAGGGTTGCCACCAGCAGCTCGAACCCGATCAGCAACGTGTTCACGCCGAGGGACAGAGCGGCCGGGAAGTAACCCAGCAATCCGAGGCCGCCAAGCATGACGATGAAGGATCCGAAGACCTCCAGCATCACATGGCCTGCCATCATGTTGGCGAAGAGACGAACCGACAGCGAGATGATGCGCGAGAGGTAAGAGATAACCTCGATCGTGACCATCAGCGGTGCCAGCGCCTTCGGGATGCCTTGCGGCACGAAGTAGGTGAACCAGTGCAGCCCGTGTTCCTTGATGCCGACCACGGTGACCAGGATGAACACGGTCAGCGACAGCGCCAGCGTCACCATCACATGGCTGGTGAAGGTGAAGAACAGCGGGAACACGCCCAGCAGGTTGCCGAACAGGATGAAGAAGAACAGCGTGAAGACGAACGGGAAGAATTTCTTGCCCTCGTGCCCGCCGATCGTTTCCACGCACATCGACATGATGGTTTCGTAGCCAAGTTCCGCCGCCGCTTGCAGGCGGCCGGGAACCATGGCGCGGGGCTTCATGCCCAGATACAGAAACGCCAGAACCCCGACGCTGGCGATCACCATCATCAGATTCGACTGGGTAAAGTTCACCGAACCGCCAACGGCGCCCAATGCCGAATGAAGCTGGAACTGCCCCAGCGCGTCGATGCTGTTCGAACCTTCGGCCGCCACGCTGCGCGCTCCTACCTGTCAGACTTCTTTGGCGCGAACAGGCGCCACACATTCAAAATTCCAGCCGCACCGCCCAGGGGGACGAACACAACCGTCAAGATCGGGCTGGTGTGAAAAACGTGATCCAGCCCGTATCCGATGGCGACCGCCACCACAAGGGCTGCAACAAGTTCTACCCCGACCCGCGCGCCGATTCCCCACGCTGAACCACCGATCGCGCCCTGATCGCTCAGGAGACGTTTCGGCGGGGCGTCGAGACCCTGCTTGCTTCTGGCGACCTTCAACCTTTCCTCGAAAGAAGGGTCCGGGCCGCCGGTAACCTGACTCATGCTCGCTCCTGGCAACATTACATGCCGGAAAGCCGGCGCTAGCTACCGACGGGGGAAACAGGTGTCAAGAACGCCGCGCGACTTTTATGCCATGAATGAACATCGGCGTGGCGCCAGGGACACTGGCCGGAGTGCAACGCTATCGGTGTTTCCATCTCCGGCGTCCAGCACCGGCTTCCGGCGCGGTATTTCTCACCCCCCGAAACGGGCATGCAGCACGTCCGCCAGAGGCTGGCCGGCGGGGGCAACCGCGCCGCCGCCGCGGATTTTGTAGGCCGCCGGATGCCGAAGCGCCGACGGCGGGTCTCCGGCGGCCAGCGCCTTGGCCGAGTCCAGGATCAGCCGGCGGAAACGGATGATCCCCATGTCGGTAGGACCGAGATATTCCGCCGTCCGGTCCGCGATCGGTCCCTGGCTGTCCTGAATGCAGGCATCCTGTTCTGACACCCCATCGATGCCGGTGTAGGATTCGTGCTTTTGCCTGGCCCGATCCAGCAGATAATCGTTCTCCCGGCGCCGGATCGGGATGTGATCGGCATCGGTTTCGGCATGGATGCCGGATCCCCGGGCGAAGCGCTCCCGCTCCTGGTCCGACAGCGGGCGATCCGGGTTCCAGGTGTAGTTGTAGATCCAGCAGGACACATCGTCGATCGGCACCCAGCACTGGCCGTGGTAGTTCTCGCCGGGGAACGCATTCGGGGCCAGACCATGATTGGGCATCAGGAACTGACTGATCCGCCAATAGGTTTCGTTTGGATCGCCGCGCCGGGCGGCGCCCAGCACCAGGCCGGCCGGATGGTCGAGGATGGTGAAGCGCGGGGCGCCATCGTTCCGCATCCA
>JAJZEV010000291.1 GCA_021805665.1 Pseudomonadota bacterium | reverse complement strand
CTTCCAGGCCGAGATCATAACGGAACAGCCATGCAAGACCGACTAACTGCGACCATACAACCAGAAGCAGAACGCTTCGTTCATCTCGCACCCATCTCTGATAGTATGATTGGGCGCAAACAATGCCGATGAGTGGAAACAGAGCATAATACCATTTATAAAACCGAGGGAACCACAATAACATCGCCACAGCCGCAAGAAGACCGGGAACGCCGCCGGCCGAGCGTCGAACGATCACGGCACCGATCGCAACCGCACCGGCATATCCCGCGGTGCAAAGAAGCATTTCCCCGACAGTATTCCCGGTCGCGGCGAAACCAAGGTAGCTCGCAAAGGCGACGGCTGGCCCGTATTGCGTGATAAAATCGAAGCCGGGCAAACGGCCTTTGGCGACCGCCATCCCCAAGGCCATCTGGTAGCCCTGATCTGGACTGAGTAACAGAAAATCCGCGTCTGGAATTCGCAGAGCAAGATAGCTGGCCGCCAGTAAGAACACGGCCGCCATCCAAATGACATTGTGCCGGGTTTCCGCCCTCGACGCCACGGTCCCGGCGATTACGTGTCGTCTCACAAAGGACTCCCTGGTCTGATTTGGTGTGCCGCGATGCTCGCTCATAAGGCGGCGCCCTGTCGCCGGTTGACAGCCCATGAACACGCGAGATGCCCCCGATGGGGAATGCAGCGGCAGGAGAGCCGCCCGCGGCAGACCCGCAAGCCCGGCCCGAAGAGCGGGGACGAACAATAGTCTTCCCGGCCAGTATTGGAATCCACCAGATTTGTGTCCATTGGAACGTGTATTTCGCGGCTTTCCTCAGAAACGAACCGCGTCCACCGTCGCGATGTCCAGCATCCGCTCGATCACCTCGGGTTCCTGGGCGCCCGCGATGGCATGGGTGCCGTCAACCACGAAGCAGGGCACGCCGTTGATCCCCAACCGGTGTGCCCGCAGATTGTCGGTATGCACGCTTTCCGCTTCGGCGTCGGAGGCCAGGAAGCGCCGCACATCCAGCGGGTCCATGCCGCATGCCGTCGCGACGGCGATCAGCACGCCGTGGTCGCCCACGTCGTAGCCATCGGTGAAGTGGGCGGCGAACAGCGCCTCCACCAACGCATCCGCGCGCCCGTAACCGGCGGCATAGCGGACCAGCCGGTGCGCGTCGATCGACGACGGGGTGCGGCGAATACGGTCGAACCGGAAGTCGATGCCCTCATGCCGCCCGACCTCGGCGATCGTCGCATACATACGTTTCGCCCGGTCCTCGCCGCCGAATTTGCGGACCACGTAGTCCGGCCGGGCCATACCCATCCGGGGCATGTCGGGGTTCAGCAGAAACGGCCGCCACACCAGTTCGAACACGATATCCGGGCGCCGCCGCAGGGTCCGCAGCAAGCGGCGGATGCCCAAATAGCACCACGGGCACACCAGATCGTGCACGACCTCGATCTGCAGCCGCGCTCGGGGGGGCGAGAGAATATTCACACCCTAATTGTGACGCTTTCACCGCGTCTTGTCACGCGGACATCGTTAAGTCCGGCCAAAACCGAGCGAGCGGGGAACTGGAGGCGACGAACCGAACCGCCTCCCGCTCGTCCGGCGGCATGGTCTTGCGCCAGTTCTCCGCTGCCGCGATGGCATCGCGGAAAATCGCGTAGTATCCGGCCTGACCCTGGTGCATCGTGCTGCGGGCGAGGAAATCCTGCGTCTGAGCGCCAAAATCCAGGCCCGCGAAGGTCAGGATGCGGCGGGACAGTGCCACGGGTTCGGTACACAGTGCCTCGTACAAGACGACGTGAACATTCGGCAGCGGCGCCAGCGCGGCATAGGCCGGTTCGTTGAAGGCCCGCCAGCTCCAGGCGTATTTGGCCGCATCCGGAAGCGCCTGGAACGTGCGGTCATCCACCCCGTGCGCCGCCGCGAAAGCCACGGCAGCGGCCTCATCGAACGGCATGTCGGTGCCCTCGGTCTTCAGGTCGAAGCGCCGCATCCGGTTCCCCCGCATCACCGAGGCAACCTGTCCGCATGGATGCCGCAGGATGAACACGATCCGGCTGGCGGGCTGCGTGCGGGCCAGCAGCGCGGCGCCCATCGCCCAGCGCACCGACTTGATCGCCACGCGCGGCGGCGGATCGCGCAGCAGATCGGGTATCGAAATCCGTCCCCATGCGGCAAACGGCGGCGGCAGCCGGGATGCCGCACTGACCGATGCGGCAATCAGTCCGCGCAGGGCGCGTGCCCAGCCGGATTGGAAAGACTTCGGAAAGAACGGCCGCTTGCCGGCGGTGCGGCCGCTGCGATCTGCGGTCCAGCGTTCCAGCAACGCCGGCAGTGCCTCCGCCGTCAGCGGGTCCGGGCCGGGCTGCATCTCATCGGGCTCATGCCGGTACAGCACATCGGGATGACTATCGACGATCTTCGCCAGCCAGGTGGTGCCCGATCGCGGCGCCCCGACGATCAGGACGATCGGCGCATCCGGCATGGCGTGCCCAGCGCCGGGCTACTTCCGTCCCCGGCCCAGCCAAACGATCTCGACGTCGGAAGCCGGACGCGCACGGCAGGCCAACACCTTGCCCTCGGCCCGCTGCGCGGCACTCAGGGCGTTGTCGCTGTAGGCCAGCATGGTGACCTCGCCGGCCCGCAAATCGGACAAGCAGGCGCCGCAGTTCCCGGTGGCACAGGCGTAAGGGTAATCCACGCCTGCCGTTATCGCCGCGTGCAGGATGCGTTGCTCCGCCGGGCACGCGATGACGGCGCCAGTGTTGGCGATCCTGACCTGAAACGTCATTGCACCGCCTCCGCCCTGCGGCTGGCACCGGCGCGTACGCTGGACAGATCGGGATGAAACCAGACAACGGATGGAAACCGGGCGAGGGCGTAACCATACAGGGCCAGGCCGATGGCCGGTTCGTCGCCGGTTACCATGGTGGCATGAATGGCATGATCGGCCATGGCCATTCCCTGGCCCTGGGCGACTGTGACTTGATCGATCTCCTCCACCGTGGCGAAGCCTTCGCGGCTGCCGTCGTCGGTGCGGCGGTAGAATTTGTGCACCTCCCGGCCCGAGATCGCGGCGTTCACGCACCAGATGCCATGATCGTGCGGTGCGGCTTCCTTTCCAGGCAGGCCGATGGTCAAGTACAGGCCCATTCCGTCGCCGTCCTCCAGTGCCAGGATATGGTTGCGGCCCTGGGCGTCCGGCATCGCGAAATCCACCTCCGGGAACAGCGTCCTGCCATGATTGGCCAGTTCCACCAGCAGGTCTTTCACCTGATGCAGCGCGGCGTCCCCGGTGCCCTGCTCATCGACTATCGCGCGCGCCTGGCGCAGCAATGCCGCGCAGGCCTCCTCCCGTTGTATGCTCATGGTTCGCTCCCCGATTGTCATCCGCATTATTGCGCTTTTCTGGCCCGGGGCGCTACTCCCGGCGGCAGCAGCTTCATATGGCCGGGACATGCAGCAATGAACGACACCATCGCCGAAAACCTGCTTCGTAT
>JAJZEV010000270.1 GCA_021805665.1 Pseudomonadota bacterium | reverse complement strand
GGTCCTTTAGTTTGGCCAGCGCGTGCCCCAGATAAAGTTCTGCATCGGCCGACTCCGGCGCCAGGGTCAGCGCCTGAAGCGCAGCCGTCCTGGCAGTTTGCGGATCGTTCAGATCGAGCGACGCCCGTGCCAGTTGCAGGTGCGCGGCGGCCAGATCGGGATCGAGGTCGATCGCCCGCTGGCCGCTGATCCTCGCGGCGGATGCGTCGCCGGAAGCGCACTGCGCGCGTGCAAGGTTGGCGAAAGCCTCGGGGAACGCTGGATCCACGGCCACGGCGCGGGTCAGAACCGCGATCGAGTCCGCCAGGTTGCCGGTGTCTTGCAGCAGCACACCCAGCAGATTCAGCGCGTCCGCATTGTCGGGGTCGGTTTCCAGGACGGCGCGATACATCGCCTCGGCCATTGACAGGCGCCCGGCCTCATGATGCGCGATCGCGGCGTCCAGTGCGGTATCGGTGGTGCTGGCTTCATTCATTTTGCGCGGATCGATGCGTTGGTTGTGGGCACAGTTCTAAGCGACCCCGCGGCCGATTGACATGCGAACATCGCGAGCGATCTGGTGTCCCTAATCTGAAATCCGTCATAGCGGGGGAGTCGCAGTCTGCATTCGATGCGATTCGGCGCGACATGAGGCGGTTTCTGCCATGGCGCAGCAGGCGGACGAGGCGCGCCGGGGGACCGGGAGACGACCCGCGGCCCGGGGCACCGCGCACGATCGGGGATGAACGCATCTAGCCGGTCACCACCCAGCACGCTTAAGAGCCAACCGGAGGGCGTGACGTAATGGAGTGCGCGCGGCGTGGCGCGCGACAGCGGCCTGTCGCTCGGCACGGTGCAGAGACTTCGGGGGCCTTCAGTTTGAAGCCGCATCGGCAGGAGACGTTAAAGCTGTCTTCCAACCCGGATTGTGCCACCAAAGTTCGCGACATCGTTGGGCTGTATATGGGCCAACCGGCGCATACCATCGTGCTTTTCGTGGATGAAAAGTCGAAATTCAGGGCGCTGGATCGTAGGCAGACGCTATTTCCTATCCGGCTCGGCCGGCCGGTGCGACGCAGCCACGACTACACCCGGCAGGGAACGACTTCGCTTTTCGCCGCGCTGGATCGAGCCATCGGCCAAGCGATCGGCGAGTGCTATCCCCAGCATCGGGCACCGGAGTTCCGACAGTTTCTCGACACCGCCGAAGCCCGCGTGCCGCGCAACGGCCAGGCGTCGAAAAACTTTACACTTCATATGAACAGGCGATTAGCACCAAAAAAAGGCCCTGGCCAAACAGGACTTACTGGATGCCAAGAACCCTTTTTAACAATCCCACGAAAACCCGGCCGGTGGTGGCATCGCTTCAGTAATGACCAACCCCGGGACCGGATTAGACCGACTTGCGGCGGCGGCGCAGGACGCCCAGTCCCGCCAAACCAGCCCCAAGGACCGCCATCGAGGCCGGCTCCGGAGTGGAAGTCGTTGTGTGAACAGGCGTTGTGTAATTGTAGGTCGCCACGATGGCGACCGTCCCGGTATCGGTATAAGTCGCGGAGCCTTGGGCGTTTGCAGCGCTGACGCTGACTTGACCCAGGTCACCCAAAAGCGCCGACCATGTAGATTCGAATGACGACAAATTCGACGTGAAAGTGTGCTGAGTGTTCGTTCTGCCAGAAACGTTCTGGGATCCAGTGGACGCACCCGCAGCTAAGGCTGGATTGCTGTAGCTGTTAGAGAGCAACGGCAGTGACTTCTGCGCTACCGAACCCCAGTTGACGGGCAGTTGAAATTTCAAAAGGTTCGATAGGTTGCCCGACACATTGGTAGCGGAGGTACCACTATTAGTGATGTTAAGCGATCCGACAACGCTTTCTGTCACATTAATCACGACGGAATTCAATGTTCCGAGGGAGGTGTTGAACCCGCTAAAAGAAAGGGTTGATGTGGGCGAAAATCCAGTGGTGCTGTTGCTGGTGCCCCAGTTCGTGGTCGCCGAATTGCTCATCGTCTGGGTGATTGTACCGGCGAAAGAAAACGCCGTGCTGGCCACCAGGGCGGTCGTCGCGGCTAGGGCGGTTTTCAACGGGTTCATCTGTGTCTCCGGTAGAACATTGATCGTGAGCGTTGTGATTTAGTGGAATGCAAGGTGGATGCCAATTATCATCTATATGATTTAATTGATAAAAAAATCCGTCGATATGCTGGGTGTAAAAAAATCCGACGCCGGCACCCGGAAGATCGCCCTGCCTCCTCAAGTCTCGACAATACGCCTGTGTCTCTGCGCCGGAACCCGGCGGACGGCCGGTCGCCGCATCGCAAAACACCGCGTTTCCAGCCGGCACGGAACTGTCCTATATCCACCCTGTGACCCCAGACGCCCCCGACTACCTCTCCCGCCTGAACCCCGAACAACGCGCCGCCGTCGAAACCGTCGATGGCCCGCTGCTGGTGCTGGCCGGCGCCGGCACCGGCAAAACCCGTGTGCTGACCACGCGATTCGCCCATATCCTGTTGACCCGCCGAGCTTTTCCGAATCAGGTTCTGGCCGTCACGTTCACCAACAAGGCGGCCCGGGAAATGCGCGAACGCGTCTCCGCCATCCTGGGCGAACCCGCCGAGGGTCTGTGGCTCGGCACCTTCCATGCCCTGTGCGCCCGCATGCTGCGCCGCCATTGCGAACATGTCGGGCTGGCGTCGAACTTCACCATCCTGGACACCGACGACCAGCTTCGCCTGCTGAAGCAGGTCATGGAAGCCGAACGGATCGACACCAAGCGCTGGACGCCAGCCTCCTTGATGGCCGTGATCCAGCGCTGGAAAGACCGCGGCCTGACGCCGGCCCGCATCACACCGAACGAGGAGTCCGACTTCGCCAACGGCCACGCCGTTCCGCTCTACACCGCCTATCAGGCCAGGTTGCGCACCCTGAACGCCGCCGACTTCGGCGACCTGCTGCTGCATGCGGTGGAGATCCTGCGCACCCAACCGGAGGTGCTGGCCGACTACCACCGTCGGTTCCGCTATATCCTGGTGGACGAATACCAGGACACCAACCTGGTACAATATATGTGGCTGCGTCTGCTCGCGCAGGGCCATCGCAACATCTGCTGCGTGGGCGACGACGACCAGTCGATCTACTCCTGGCGCGGTGCGGAGGTCGAAAACATCCTCCGCTTCGAAAAGGACTTCGAGGGCGCGCACATCGTCCGCCTCGAATCGAATTACCGCTCCACCGCCTCCATCCTCGCCGCCGCGTCCGGCCTGATCGCCCATAACGAGGGCCGGCTGGGCAAGACGCTGCGGCCGGGCAGGGCGGATGCCCAAGGCGGCGAAAAAGTCAGCATCGTCGAATTGTGGGACTCCGATGAGGAAGCCCGCATGGTCGCCAGGAAGATTGAAGACCTCCGCCGCGGCGGCCACAAACTGGCGGAAATAGCCGTCCTGGTCCGCGCCGGCTTCCAAACCCGGGCGTTCGAGGAACGGCTGATTACCGTCGGCGTTCCGTATCGCGTGGTCGGCG
>JAJZEV010000121.1 GCA_021805665.1 Pseudomonadota bacterium | reverse complement strand
CGGACCCGACAGCGATCGCATTTTCCCCGTTCGGATCGACAGCGATCGCCGCGCAACCGGTGGTTCCATCCACAGCCTGAACGCACCCCAGATCAACGCCCGCCCCGCGCAGCAGCGCCAGCGCGCCGTCGGCCAGCGCATCGCGGCCCACCGATCCGGCCATGGCGACGCGGCCCCCGTCGCGCGCGGCGGCGACAGCCTGATTGGCGCCCTTGCCGCCCGGCTCTATCCGGGTCGATGGCCCCAGCACGGTTTCGCCCGGCCGGGGAATGTTCGGCAGTTCGAAAATCAGATCGAGGTTGATCGAACCGAACACGACAATCATCGCCCGCCCTCCGCCCGGGCGGGCTCGCGCTGAACCACCCGTTCGCGCGGCAGACAGACTTTCACCGTGGTGCCGCGGCCCTTGGTGCTGACAATTTCCAGCCTGCCGCCATGCAGTTCCGTCAGCTTGACGGCCAGCGGCAGGCCAAGGCCGGTGCCCTCGAACGATCGCGACAAGGTGCTTTCGACCTGGCCGAACGGTTCCATCGCAACCGCGATCTCTGCCTCGGTCATCCCGATGCCGGTGTCGGTCACCGAGAATACCAGTTCGCCGCCGGCTGAGATCGAAACCGCCAGGACAATCCGCCCTTGGTCGGGGGTGAACTTCACAGCGTTGGACAGCAGGTTGATCAGCACCTGCAACAGCCTTGTCCGGTCGGCGCGCAGCCGCACGACCGCCTCGGGCAGATCCACCTCCAGCGCGATAGTCCGGGCTTCCGCCTGCGAGCGGACGGAAACGACGCTGGCACGCACCAGATCGGCGACCGGAAACACCGTCTCGCTCAATGTCGCCGTGCCCGATTCCACTTTGGAAATATCCAGGATCGTGTTGATCAGAGCCAGTAAATGCCGTCCGGAACCCAGGATATCGGCCGCATAACCGGCAATCGGCGGGGAGCCCGGCTTGGACGGCGCCTGCTGCTGGATCAGTTCGGAGAACCCGATGATCGCATGCAGCGGCGTCCGCAACTCATGGCTCATATGCGCCAGAAACTGCGTGCGCGCGCGGTTGGCCGTTTCCGCCAGATCCTTGCTGGCCAGCAGTTCACGGTTGGTTTCCGCCAGTTGCGCGCGATCCGCCTGGATCTGGATATGCGCCCTACGCAACCGGTCGCGATCGTAGGCGAGGTCGATTTCTCGCTTGATACGGCGCCACACTTCGCGAATCAGCAACAGCGACAGCACGGCCATCAAACCGGTCGCGCCGAGTCCGGCAACGCCGATCAGCCAGATATGAAGGCGCGCCGGCCCCAGGACGTCATCGAGATCCAACGCCACCAGAACCCGCAGATCGTAGCGCCGCAGCCGGTGCAAGGTGATCTCGCGGTCGACTTTCATAATACGGCCGATGCGGCTGAACACGGCGGTCTGACCGGGCATGACGCTTTGGGGATAGACACCGCCGCTTAGATCAACGCCGACACCGATGCCGCCCGTCAGGTTGTTCCGGTCGAAACCGGCACGGGCTATACCATTCGCATCGGCTATCACCACGACTCCGCGGTGGCCCAGATCGAACAGACCGGGCAGAACCAGCAGGGTGGCGGGGTTCATCAGCAGAACCGCCTCTCCGGCAAAACGCCCTTCCGCGGTTTCAAGGCGCCGGCTGACTTGAATGAACGGCCCGGCCGGGTCGGCGGTATAAGCATCCACCGTCAGTGCCGTCGAAGCGTTGTCCCGATGGCGGACAAAAGTGGCGTTGCTGGTGAAATCCGTCGGTCCGGGGTCCGGATTCAGGCTGGTGAAGAGACGCCTGCCATCCGGCCCGACGATCCGCACGGCGGAACCATCCTTGACGATCGCCGCGATCGGCCGTCCCAAACCAGCTTCACGGCCTGAATCCGATTTGACCGCATCGACGATGGACTCCAGCGCAGCGTTGGCGGCATCCAACCTGCCGGTCAGTTCCCGGGCAAGCGCCACGCTCAAATTGTAGCCCTCGGTGCGTCCGACTGCACATGCACCGGCATATTCCGTCCACAGGGACCAGCCGATGAACGCCCACATGCAGGTGATGAGCGAAACCGCGAGCAGGACTATTTTGCGGATCACCCGCGCCGCCTGCCGCTTTGCCCGCGCCTCGAACCGGTCGGCGCGTTCCGTGTTGGTATCCGCCACGTCGCGCTGCATCGGCATGGCCGCTTCGATCACCCGGGCTGGAGCATGAACGTAACGTATCTGGGGCGATCTACAGCAACCGCAGGGTCCGGGCAATCGGACAATGGGCGCCCCGTCAGGCCTCCAGCAGAAAACCCCGCACTTCGCGGATGAACAATTCCAGTTGGTCGTGATGCACCCAGTGGCCGGCTTTTTCCACCCCTAATACGCGGGCGTTCTTGAAGAATTCCAGCCGTCCGTCCTCGGCCGGATTGGTGGCCCAGCTTTCCGTTCCGTACACCAGCAGGGTCGGGCATACGATCGCCGACCACAGTTCGGCAATGGACCCGCGCGTCATGTCGTAGGGCGGCCACAGCCGGACGTAATGGTCGAACTTCCAGCTATAGGTGCCGTCCTCGTTCTGGTTGACCCCGTATTGCGTCAGGTGCCGGGCCTGCAACGGCGTCAGGTGCTTGTTCTCTTCCTGCATCCGGGCGTAGGCGGCCTCCATGGTGGGATAGCGGCGCGGCTGCCGTCCGGAGTTCGCCCGCTGCATGTCGATCCAGGTGCGCATCCGTTCGGCGATCGGATGGCGGTCGGACACGGCATCCTGGCCCGGCCCAGGCCCAAGCCCTTCGATCGCCACCAGCTTGCGGACATTTTCCGGATAGATCCCGGTGTAACGCAGGGCGATGTTGCCCCCCAGCGAGTGCGAGACGATGGTTACCGGCGCCAGGTTCTGCTGATGGATCAGTTGCGCCAGGTCGTAGATGAAATTCGCCATGGTGTACTGGCCGGACGCCGACCATGCGGAATCGCCGTGCCCGCGCAAATCCGGTGCGATGACATGGTAATCCTTTCGCAGGTCCGCCGCGACCCAGTCCCAGTTGCGGCAATGGTCGCGCCCGCCGTGCAGCAGGATCAGCGGCGGCGCGTCCGGGTTGCCCCAATCGACGTAATGCAGCCGCAGCCGCTGGGAGAAATAGATCCGCGAGGTGGGTCCGGATTCAGGCAGCATCATCATCGTGTCCATTCAGCCGATCGGCGGCTTTTTGTTGTGCCAGCCGGTCGCCCGCTCATACGCCGCGGCGACGCGCAGCACGGTGGCGTCGTCGAAGTAGCGTCCGACGAACTGAACCGATACGGGCAAACCCGCCCGGGTCAGGCCGGACATCATCGCCAGCGCGGGATGCCCTGTGACATTGAACGGGGTGCGGGCCTGGCGCGGATAGGTGCGGGCGGTTTCGTCCGGATCGTCCATCCGGCTGGACGGGTCCATCGAGCTGGCACACAGCAGCACGTCGTAATCCCGCAGCCGGTCTTCGACTTCGGCGATGACCTCGCCCCGGCGGCGTTGCGCGCCGACATAGTCGCCGGCCGTCATGAACG
>JAJZEV010000115.1 GCA_021805665.1 Pseudomonadota bacterium | reverse complement strand
GATTTCCGCACCCAGTGCGCCAGCGATGGGCAAGACCTCGATGGGGGTATTTTTCATGGGCCGCCTCCTTGTTACAATGACGTTGCCGGTGACCGTCCGGTGGGTCAAGGCCGCGGCGAGGCGGCGCTCAACGCGGGCTATGATCGCCGCGGCGTGCCATGAGCCGCTACCGATGGCGCCGTCGGTACCAAGCGCGAGGCTGTTCGTGCGCCGTGTTGCCGGGTGCGGCTTTGGATCTGGCAGGCGCCGCAGGGGATCAACAGTTCGCGATAATATTGACCCGGCAACGAGACTTTCACCATCTTTCGACCGTTCTCCCGAACGGTGTGGGCCGATGCAGCGCTTACTGACTTTGCTTGCGATTGTTCTCGCCACCCCTGCGCTGGCTTCGGGGGATTTTGTCTTGCCCAGCGTGCCGTTCACCGCCACGGCGGTGCATGAAACCGGGGCGTTCAAAAGCACCGAGACGATTCATTACGCCGACGGCAAGCTGCGGATCGACCCCGGGAAAGGGTTCAGCAGCACGATCCTGGATTTCAGGACACAGTCGCAGTGCCTGCTGATGGTGAACCACACCTATCTGGTGATGCCGATGGATGCCGAGTTGTTCCGTCGCTACGTCGCCCAACCGGTCGAGGACACAGACGCACGCAAGGTGAAAACCGAACGGATCGAGGGGTTGGAGGCGACCAAATACGCCTTCGGCGAGGACGGGGCGCTGGATGCGGCCGGCGACTACTGGCTGACGCAGACCGGTGTGATGATCAAACGAGTGTATGAGGATGGCGTCTATGGCAGCAATGTGCGCCACCTGGAGTATCTGACGCATATCCGGTTCGAGGATCAGCCGGCGGCATTGTTCGCGGTACCAGCGGGGTTTACGCCAGCGAAGTGATCAGCCCAGCACCAGGTCGTCGCGGTGGACGATCTCGTCGCGGCCGCGCCAACCCAGAATCGCCTCAATCTGGTCGGATCGGTGGCCGGCGATGCGTTCAGCGTCGACGCTGGCATAGGCGGACAGGCCGCGCCCCAGGATAGCGCCGTCCGGCCCGGCGATGGTAACGGCATCGCCGCGGTCGAAACTGCCCTCGACCGAGGTTATGCCGGCTGGCAGCAGCGACCGGCCGCTGGCCAGTGCCCTGGCGGCGCCGGCATCTACCGTCAGGACGCCCAACACGGACAGCGAACCGGCGATCCAGCGCTTGCGCGCGGTCCGGCCCTCGGGCGCCGGCAGGAACCAGGTGCAGCGGGCACCATTTTCCAGGGATTGCAGCGGACGTTCGACGTTGCCGATGGCGATGGCCATCGCACAGCCGGCCTGTGTTGCAATGCGGGCAGCGACCAGTTTAGTGCGCATACCGCCGGAGGAGTAACCGGGGGGTGGTTCGCCGCCCATTGCCTCGATCTCGGGCGTCATGGCCTCGACGACCGGGATGTGGATGGCGTTGGGGTCCTTGCGCGGGTCGGCGGTGTACAGGCCGTCGATGTCGGACAGCAGGATCAATTGATCGGCCTGCACCATCTCCGCCACGCGGGCGGCGAGGCGGTCGTTGTCGCCGAAGCGGATTTCGGCGGTGGCGACGGTGTCGTTTTCGTTGATCACCGGGATGCAGCGCAACGACAGCAGGGTGTTCAGCGTCTCGCGCGCATTCAGGTAGCGGCGGCGGTCCTCGGTGTCATCCAGTGTGAGCAGAAGCTGGGCGGCGATCAGATCCCGAGCGGACAGCGCCTGCGCCCAGGCCCGGGCGAGCCGGATCTGGCCGACGGCGGCGGCGGCCTGCTTTTCCTCCAGCTTCAGGCGCTTCTGGGTCAGACCGAGCGTGCGGCGGGCGAGGGCGATGGCACCGGACGAGACGACGATGACGTCGGTGCCACGGTAACGCATGGCCTGGATGTCGGCGGCGACACTGTCCAGCCACGCCGCGCGCGGGGCGGCCAGCTTCTGATCCACGACCAGGGCACTGCCGATTTTGATGACGATACGCTGGGCCGCGGCGATCGCCGGGATGTTCAGGGCGCCCTCCGGCCTCACGCCGCGTGCTCCTGCCTCTCGGTTTGGATGGTGTTCTGCAACACCCGCAGCAGTTCCGGCACGCCCTGTCCGGTGGCACCGGACAGCAGGTAAACCGGGCAGCCGGATGCCTTACGCAGGGCGGCGAGGCGGGCGGATGTTTCCCGCGGCGTCATGGCGTCGGCCTTGTTCAAGCCGATGATTTCCTGCTTGCCGGCCAACCCGCCGCCATAGGCTTCCATTTCGCCGCGCACGGTGCGCCATGCCTTCACGACGTCGCCAGCCGCGCCGTCGATCAGGTGCAGCAGCACCGCGCAACGTTCGACATGGCCGAGGAAGCGGTCGCCCAGGCCGGCGCCCTCATGCGCGCCCTCGATCAGGCCGGGGATGTCGGCCAGCACGAACTCCTCGCTGTTCGACAGACGGATGACGCCGAGTTGCGGGTGGAGCGTGGTGAACGGGTAGTCGGCGATCTTCGGCTTGGCGGCGGAGACGACCGACAGGAAAGTGGACTTGCCGGCGTTCGGCAGGCCGACCAGACCGGCATCGGCGATCAGTTTCAGGCGCAGCCAGACCCAGCGTTCCTCGCCCGGCCACCCCTTTGTTGCCTTGCGCGGTGCCCGGTTGGTCGATGTCTTGAAGTTGGCATTGCCGAAGCCGCCGTCGCCGCCTCTCAGCAGGGTGACCTGCTTGCCGGCGACATCGAGATCGGCCAGCAGGGTTTCCTGGTCGTCGGCCATGATCTGCGTGCCGAGGGGCACCTTGATGACGATATCGTTCGCCCCTGCACCGGTTTTGTCGGAGCCGGCGCCGTTGCCGCCCTTCGGCGCGCGGAAATGCTGAGTGTAGCGAAAATCGATCAACGTGTTCAGGTTGTGTTCGGCGACAAAGATAATGTCGCCGCCCTTACCGCCGTTGCCGCCGTCCGGGCCGCCGAATTCGATGTACTTCTCCCGACGGAAGGCGATCACGCCGTCGCCGCCGTCGCCGGAGCGCAGGTAGATCTTGGCCTGGTCGAGGAACTTCATAATACGTCACCAAAACAGAACGGGGGCCGGCATGCACCGACCCCCGGCCAGACTTAAATGGGGTCGATGCTACTCGGCGGCGAGCGGCAACGGCTCCACGGAGATATGCACCTTGCCTTCGGACCGGCGGGTGAACTTCACCTTGCCGTCCACCAGAGCGAAGATGGTGTGATCGCGGCCAAGGCCGACATTGGTGCCGGGATACCACTTGGTGCCGCGCTGGCGGACCAGGATGTTACCGGCGACGACAGCCTCGCCACCGAACTTCTTGATGCCAAGGCGGCGGCCTTCGGTATCGCGGCCGTTGCGGGACGAGCCGCCTGCTTTTTTATGAGCCATTGCGGGTTACTCCTGCGTTTCTGCGACGGATTCGGAAGCGGCCGGGGCCGTGTAGGTCTGGCCGTTGGCGTTGATGCCGCCGATGCGCAGGACGGTGACGTGCTGGCGATGGCCGTTGCGGCGGCGGCTGTTCTGCCGGCGGCGCTTCTTGAAGATGATGACCTTGTCCAGACGGTCCTGGGCGATCACGGTCGCGGTGACGGAGGCATCGGCGACGTTAGGCGAGCCGATCGTCAGGTTGCCATCGACGCCAACGGCGAGCACGTCGTTGAATGTGACCGTTCCGCCGGCTTCGGCGTCCAGTTTCTCGACCTTCAGAACCGCGTTGGGCGTAACGCGATACTGTTTTCCGCCGGTGCGGATGACAGCGAACATGGTGACAGACTTTCGTTCTAAACAATGCGGGCCGCGAAGGGCGAGCGTATGCCCTGGCGGCCGGTAGCGCGCCTTATAGCGATGGCTCAGCCGGTGTCAACCGCGAAAATATCAAGCCCGTCAGTAAGTTGCTTATGTCACCGGGTTCAGGTGACACGGGCTGCCGCATAAAGTGCTGCACCCTATATTCCAGGGGCCTTCCGGTCTTTGTCGGCGGGATGGCGACGGTTTTTCCTGCTGTTCCGGGGGGGGCCGGTGACCCGCTTGTCCGCGAGCAAGGCTTTGGCTTCCATCCCGGACACAAATGCTTCTGCCGCGGCAAGGTCCCGGGCCTGTCCGGCTCCGGGCGATTCACGCCAGCATTTCGATGCAGAACCGGCTGGCGGCATGAGAGGATCGTGCGACGGGACCGCCAGCGCGGCTGGTTATTCTGTCTTCATTTAGCTTGGAAGAGCGCGAAGGGCGGGAAGGCCCGCGAAGCTGGGACGCGGCACCCATCGCGGCCCGCAGCGGCCCTTCCCGCTCTTCCAAGCAAATCACCTCAACCGACAGCGGCTTCGGCGTCTAACGAGGCGCACCGGACGCCCACGCCGATGCGACCTGCCGACCGCCTTCTTCAGGGTGTTGCGCGACAGCCGGACCTAGAACGCCAGCGCCGTCGCCTGCATCACCAGCGGCAGGGTCCGCACCATGGCCAGAACCTCCTCGGGGATCGGTTCGTCCACGGATACCAGACAGATCGCATCCCCGCCCTGCTCCGAACGGCCCAGGTGGAAGGTGGCGATGTTGATCCCCGCCCCGGCCAGCGTCGCGCCGAAGCGGCCGATGAAGCCGGGTTTGTCCTGGTTGGTCACATACAGCATGTGCGGGGCGAAATCGGCCTCTACCTTGATGCCCTTGATTTCCACGATACGCGGGCGGGAACCGGCGAACAGCGTGCCGCTGACGGCCCGGATCAGATCGCCAGTCTGCACGGTGACACGAACCAGTGTCAGGTATTCGGTCGGGCGGTCATGCACCGTCTCCGCCACGTCGATGCCGTGGTCGCGGGCGGCGACCGAGGCATTGACCATGTTGACGCCTTCCATCAGCGGCGACATCAGGCCGGCCAGCATCGCCGCGGTCAGCGGACGTTGGTTCAGCGCGGCGGCCTGGCCTTCGTATTCGATGGTGACCTTGGCGATGGCACCTTCCCGCGCCTGGGTCAGCTGGCCGGCGAAGGCACCAAGCAGGCGGCAGAGTTCCAGATAGGGCTTCAGGCGCGGCGCGTCCTCGGCGGACACCGACGCCATGTTGATAGCGTTGGCGACCGCGCCGGTCAGCAGGAAGTCGGCCATTTGTTCGGCGACCTGCAGGGCGACGTTTTCCTGCGCCTCGGCGGTGGCGGCGCCCAGATGCGGGGTGCAGACGACGTTTTCCAGGCCGAACAGCGGCGAATCGACCGCCGGTTCGGTTTCGAACACGTCCAGCGCGGCGCCGGCGACGTGACCGGCCTTGATGGAATCGGCCAACGCGGCTTCATCCAGCAGCCCGCCACGCGCGCAGTTGATGATGCGGACGCCCTTCCTGGTCTTCGCCAGAGCTTCCCGCGACAGGATATTGCGGGTCGCATCGGTCAGCGGCGTATGCAGCGTAATGAAATCGGCGCGCGCCAGCAGCGTATCGAGATCGACTTTCTCGACACCGAGCGCCAGCGCCTTCTTATCCGACAAATACGGGTCGTAGGCGACAACACGCATCCTTAGTCCGACCGCGCGGTCGGCGACGATGGAGCCGATATTGCCGCAGCCGATCAGGCCGAGGGTCTTGGCGGTCAGTTCCACGCCCATGAAGCGGTTCTTTTCCCACTTGCCGGCCTTGGTCGAAATCGTCGCCTCGGGAATTTGCCGGGCGAGCGCGAACATCATGGCGATGGCGTGTTCGGCGGTGGTGATGGTGTTGCCGTGCGGCGTGTTCATCACCACGACACCGCGCGCGGTCGCGGACCTTATATCGACATTGTCCACGCCGATGCCCGCCCGGCCGACGACTTTCAGGTTCGTGGCGGCGTCGAGAAGTTCTTTCGTTACTTTGGTGGCGGAGCGGATGGCGAGGCCGTCGTAGTCGCCGATAATGGCGCGAAGGTCGGCTGGGGACAGGCCGGGTTTCAGATCGACATCGATGCCGCGGTTGCGGAAGATTTCGACGGCGGCAGGGGAAAGCTTATCGCTGATCAGGACGCGAGGCATGAAAGTATCCTTAGCATTTGAACGCGGGGGCATTTGAACGCGGGGGGTATTTTGGCGCGGGGAGCATGCAAGCCCGCCGCGATGATGGCCGGCGGGATTCAGGCGGTCGCGACCGACTCGGCAACCCTGGATGCGGCCCAGTCCAGCCAGGGCAGCAGCGCCTGGATATCGGCGGTTTCCACCGTCGCGCCGGCCCAGATACGCAGGCCCGGCGGCGCATCGCGATAGGCGGCGATGTCGTAGGCAACGCCCTGCTTATCCAGCAGCGATGCCAGTTGCTTCGCCGCTTTCGCCTGACCATCGGCCGGCAGCGCGGTGAACCAGGGCGCTACGATCTTCAGGCAGATGGAGGTGCAGGATCGGACGGCCGGATCCTCCGCCAGGAAGGCCGCCCAATCGGACTTCGCGACCCATGCGGCCACGGCTGCGAGATTTGCCTCCGACCGCGCGATGAGGGCGGGCAGGCCGCCGACGGATTGCGCCCAGCGAAGGCCGTCGAACGCGTCTTCCACGCACAGCATGGACGGCGTGTTGATCGTTTCTCCCTTGAACACACCTTCGGCGATCTTGCCCTTGGAGGTCAGGCGAAACACCTTCGGCAGCGGCCACGCGGGTGTATAGGTTTCCAGCCGTTCGACAGCGCGCGGCGACAGCGCCAGCATGCCGTGCGCGGCCTCCCCGCCCAGCACTTTCTGCCAGGACCAGGTGACTACATCCAGCTTGTTCCACTGCAACGGCATGGCGAATGCTGCCGATGTGGCGTCGCAGATCGCCAGGCCCTGGCGGTCGGCGGCGATCCAGTCGGCGTTCGGCACGCGCACGCCGGATGTCGTGCCGTTCCAGGTAAAGACAACGTCGCGGGCGGGATCGACCGAGGCCAGATCGGGCAGTGTGCCGTACGGGGCGGACAGAATGCGGGCGTCTGCGAGCTTCAAATGCTTAACGATGTCGGTCGCCCAGCCTTCGCCGAAACTCTCAAACGTTACGATATCGACGCCACGGGCACCCAGCAGCGACCACATGGCCATTTCGACGGCGCCGGTGTCGGAGCCGGGGACGATCCCCAGGCGCCAATCGGCCGGCATACCCAAAATAGATTTGGAGAGTTCGATAACCTCGGCCAAACGGGCCTTTGGCGCCGATGCCCTGTGGCTGCGGCCCAGGAAGGCGCCGGAAAGAGCATCCAAGATGAAACCTGGACGCTTGGCACAAGGGCCAGAAGAAAAATTGGGATTGGAAGGACGAACGTGAGGTGTCGTGTTTGCCATTGCGGCTCTCCCTTTCAGAAGAGAAGCGTCCCGGTGGGGGGACGTGACCCGCGCCGGCAATTAGGCCCCTGCCCTGGCCGCGTCAACACATTTCGTTGCGCGGTAATCGATTTTTAATGCTGCTCACGATCCCGTCATCCGGCCCGATTGACGGTCCCGCGACCCGGCAGGGAGTGCTATGCAAAGACCCATCACCGCAACACAGGAGATAGGTAATGACAGAGAACGAACAGATCTCTGCTCGATTGACTGTGCTTGAAACCATTGTAAAACAACTGATTACCCACATGGCGGTTCGCGACGACGATCCCCCGCGCTGGGTGCGGACAAGGCTCGCCCTGGCCAGGAGCGCGATCGAAGCGGAGCCTCCGCGGCAGGCCGCGAGCCTGCATGTGGCGACAGATGCGTTCTTCGATCAGGCCGAGGAAGTAGTCAGGGACTACGCCGCGGTTCGGTAAATCCGGAACGGAGAGGGTTCGGGCCCGATAGCGGGCCGGAACCCTGCTGCAAGGACGACCGATGCCTTGGACACTGGGCATGACCGCGCTGCCGATGGCGGCGATCCCGGCGGCCGCGCGGACGGCGCAGTCGGGCTCGATGGTGAAACCGCCCGACAAAGCCAGCACGACGACCAAGGCGATCCCGCCGCCCGGATCCCCCGGGCGGGAACCGTTCAGCCGTTTCGAAGTGACCGCAACGCGCCGCAAATAGTTTCGATATCGGTATTTGTTAGTTCCGGATAGATCGGCAGGCTGAGGATTTCCTTGGCCGCGGCCTCGGTCTGAGGACAGCCGCCGGGACCGAGCGCGATGCGGCCGGTATAAGCGGGCTGTAGGTGGACGGGGACGGGGTAGTGGATTCCGCTACCGACCCCCGCCTCCCGCAGTGCCGCCTGCAACCGATCCCGCTGCGCCGAACGGGTGACATACAAATGAAAGACGTGCGCGGTGTCGTCGCGCTGTCGCGGCGGCGCCAGGGGACTGGCGGTCAACGCTGCCCCGAAAGCCGCCGCGATATCCCGGCGGCGGGCGTTCTGGCCATCCAAATGGGGCAGTTTCGCGCGCAGGATCGCAGCCTGAATTTCATCCAGGCGGCTGTTCACCCCGACCTCCTCGCTGATGTAGTGCTTATGCCAGCCGTATTGGCGCAACGCCCCGATTTTCTCCGCCAGTGCCGGATCGTTGGTCGCCACGGCGCCGCCATCGCCCAGCGCGCCGAGGTTCTTGGTGGGGTAGAAGCTGAAGGTCGCGGCATCGCCGAAGGTGCCGACCCGTTGCCCGTGCAGGCGGGCGCCATGGGCCTGGGCACAGTCCTCGATCAGGGCGACGCCGTGCGACCGGCACAGCGGGACGATCCGGTCCAGGTCGGCGGGTTGTCCATACAGATGCACCGGCACAACCGCCTTGACCGGCGGCAGGCCGGCAGGCGGGCCGCGCAGCACGGCTTCCAGTGCTGCCGGGTCCATCGTGTAGAAGACGGGATCGATATCGATCAGTAACGGCGTCGCCCCGGTCATCTCGATCGCAGCGACAGTGGCGACGGCGGTATGGGACACCGTTACGACAGTGCAACCAGGACCGATACCAAGCCCACGCAACGCCAAGGCGATGGCATCGGTGCCGTTGCCGCAGCCGATAGCGTTGGACACCCCCAGCCACGCGGCGAACTCGGCCTCGAACGCTCGGATTTCCGTGCCCAGGATATACCAGCCGGAGTCGAGCGCGCGAGCCACGGCCGCGTCGATTTCGGTCTTCAGCGCGCGGTATCCGGCGCCTGGATTGGCTTGTGGGATCATAGGTAATCCGCCAAACGGGTTTTGTACCATGACAGGGTGCGCCCGATGCCCTCCTCCAGGGAGGTTTCGGGGCGCCATCCCGACGCCTCGCGGAACGCGGTGTCGTCGGCGTGGTAGCTGCCGATGTCGATACGCGCGCGGTCGGCGGGAAATTCCTTGGTGACGTAGTGGCCGGTTCCACCCGACAGCCGGATGACGATGTCCGCCAGTTCCTGCAACGACGCCGGCGGAGAGCCGCCGATGTTATAGATATTCCCGTGGCAGGCGGGGTTTTCCGCCGCGGCCAGAAACGCGTTGGTGACGTCGTCCACATAGGTCAGATCGCGCAACTGGGCGCCGCCCCATACTTCGAACGGGCGGTTTTCCAGCACGCAGCGGATCCATATTCCCAGGAAGGTCTGGCGTGCATCGCGTATCCGCAAACGCGGCCCATAGCAGTTGGTCAGGCGCAGGGACACGACGGGGCGGTTGCGGACGCGATGTTCCAGCATCCAGTATTGCTCCCCGGCGAATTTCGAAACGCCGTTGGCGTCGGGCGGGGCGACCGGCTGATTTTCATCGACCGGCAGTTTTTCGACCCGGCCATAAAACTGGCGGGTGGAGGCATGGACGACGACGGCGTCGGGCGAGGCTTCCCGGGCAGCCTGGATTAGGCGCACCTGGGCGACGGCATTGACGGCGATGTCGGCCAATGGGTCGGCCTGACCGCCCATGTGACTGGTCTGCGCGGCCAGATTGAAGATAGCGGCCGCCCCCTCGCACAGCGGGCGCAGGTCGAGTTCCCTTATGTCGCCGCGAATGAAGTCAACGTTGGCGCCATCGAGGTTGCGCGGGTTGGCACCGCCGCCGAACAGGAACCCGTCCAGCGCGGTGACTTTTGCCCCGCGTTCGGCAAGGGCGTGACAGAGGTTGGAGCCGAGGAATCCCGCGGCGCCAGTGACGAAGACTTTTTGACCAGACCAGTTCATGAACCCCTCCTTAGCGCGAGGTGCGGTCTGAAGCCAGCAGGTGGCGACCGTCGGGCGGATCGGTGCTGGTTTCGTGTCCAAACGCGGCCGGGCCGCGCTTAGGCTTCGGGAATCGCCTGCCGCCACAGACTGCCGCGCGGTCCCGCCAGCAGGCTGGCGACCCATAACCCGCCTGCGAACAGCACGATCGCCGGGCCGGCGGGAATATCCAGGTTGTAGGACAAAATCAGTCCTCCGACCGACGACAGGCAAGCCAGCAGCACCGACACCCGCACCTGCCCCGCCAGCGAATCGGACCAATGCCTTGCGGCGATGGCAGGCAACATCATCAGACCGACCGACATCAGGGTGCCCAAGGCGACGAAGCCGGACACCACGCACAGCACCACCAGCACCAGGAACAGCAGGTGCCAGAGCCCGCCCCTGCCCGCGGTCGCGGCCATGAACCCGGGGTCAAGGCTTTCCAGCACCAGCGGGCGCCAGATCAGCGCCAGCACCGGCAGCGTGACGCTGGCCACGCCCGCCATCCCGAACAACGCCGCATCGTCCACCGCCAGCACGTTGCCGAACAGGATATGCGTCAGGTCCAGGCTGTGCTGCGTGGAGATCAGCGCGACTCCGGCCGCCAGAGCCAGCAGATACATACCCGCAAGCTGACTGTCCTCCCGCCCGCCGGTCCGGCGCGCCAGCCATCCGGCCACCACCGCGACCGCCAAACCGGCAGCCACGCCGCCGAGTCCCATGGCCCAAACCGACAGGCCGGCGGCAATGGCGCCGACGGCGATTCCCGGCAGGACGCCGTGCTGCAAAACGTCGCTCATGAGACTCATGCGGCGCAGCACCAGGAAAACCCCCAGCGGCGGCGCCGAAACCGACAACGCCAGACACCCGGCCAGCGCTCGGCGCATGAAGCCCAGCGCGAACGGCTCCAGCAAGAAATCCAGCATCAGGCGGCCCGCAGCCCCGGTTCGGGCATCGCATCCCAGTGTCCGGCTTGATTGGTCAGCAGCAGGGTGTGCGGGAAATGCTCGCGCACCAGTTCCATATCGTGCAGCACCGCGATCACGGTGCGGCCTTGCATGTGCCAGTCCTGGATGACGGACAGCAGCAGATGGGTGGTATCGGCATCGACGGCGGTGAACGGTTCGTCGAGCAGGATCAGACGGGCATCCTGGACGATGGTGCGGGCGAACAGCACGCGCTGAAACTGGCCGGCGGACAGCGCCTGGATCGGCCGGTCTTCCATGTCGCCCAGACCGACACGCCGCAGTGCTGAGCGGGTTGCCGCCAGCTTGTCCTTGCCGATGGAACGGAACGGGCCGAGACGGGTCGCCGCCAGGGCCACCACATCGCGGCAGGTGATCGGGAATGACCGGTCCAGGTGGCTGCCCTGGGCGAGCAACGCGATATCGCGACGATGGAATCCGTCCCAGTCGATGCGCCCGGCCGCCAGGGGGTGCAGCCCCGCAATGGCCCGCAGCAGAGTGGTCTTGCCGGAGCCGTTGGCGCCGATCAGCGCGGTTTGGCTGCCAGCATCAAAGCGCCCCGACAGGCCGGACAGAATGATCCGGGTGCCGTGGCGCAGCGCGATGTTATCCAGAACGATCATATCGCCCAGACCACTGCGGCCCAGAGGCAGCTTAGCACGGCAGCCGCCAGAAGCAGGCGGGATCCGGCACCGGCTGTGGGGGATAAAGGGTCGATCATGGTTACAGTATAACATTGCACCCGGTTGGACGGAAGCCCGGGACGGGCTTAAACACTGGCCCGATGATCGATCCCGATATCCTCGCCCGGCGAAGCCTGCGGAATCACCGCTTATTCGCCACCGGCCTGCTGGCGCTGATGGCCGTCATCACCCTGGCAACCTACTTCGTGCCGCCGACCTGGTGGTCCGGACTGGTGCAAGCCGCCGCCAAGGCCGGATTCATCGGCGGCATCGCCGATTGGTTCGCGGTTACCGCGCTGTTTCGACATCCTTTGGGCATACCAATTCCGCATACCGCGATCATTCCGAACTCCCGCGCCCGCCTGGGTCAGGCGCTGGGGCGATTCGTCGCCAACCATGTGTTCACCGGGCAGGAGGTCTCCAACGTGCTGAGGCGCCTGGATCTGCCCAGCATCGTGCATCGGTTTCTGGCGGACCCGGCAGCGGCGCATCCGGCGGCGGTGGCGCTGTCGGGCATGCTGCCCAAGCTGCTGGCCAGCGTGGAGGATGGCCGAGCCCGGCGGGTGCTGGCGCGTGTGGTGCCGCGCATCGTGGGGGGGCCAGCGTCGGGCCGGGTGGTTGCCCGCGCGCTGCACAATCTGGTCGATGGCGGACGGCACCAGGAGGTGTTCGGTTTCATCCTGGCGCAGTTGAAGACCGCGCTGGCCAGCCGGGAGGACGCCCTGCGGTCGGCCATCGCCGAACGGGTGCGCGAACAGGGCGGGCGGCTGGTCGGCTGGGCGATCGGTGCCTCGGTCGCGCGCCGGGTGCTGGGGCTGATCAACGCCGAACTGGATAAAATGAGCCCCGACGGGTCTGAACTGCGGCTTGCGTTCGATGAGTGGGTGCGGCGGGAAATCGACCGCATGGAAACCGACCCGGCGCGGGCGGCGGAAGTGGGGGCGGCGATAAGGCGGGTGGTCGCGCATGAAACAATCCAGGCCTGGATGTGGGATGTCTGGGCGCGTATCCGCGTTGGGCTGGAGTCCGACATCGTCAAACCGAACGGGCGGATTGTCGCCTATGTGGAAGCGGCGCTGGGCAATCTGGGGACGATTCTGGAAGCCGATCCCGCCGCCCGCGAACGGCTGCAATCGGCGGCCGAGGGGCTGATCCGCACGCTGCTGCCCAACGCACAGACCCGCATCGCCGAATTCATCGGTCAGGTGGTCGCCAACTGGGACACCGCGACGGTGGTGGACCGGCTGGAGCTTCGGGTCGGCAGCGACTTGCAGTATATACGCGTCAACGGGACAATCGTGGGGTTCCTGGTCGGCGGGCTGCTGTACGCGGTGCTGGATACGCTGATCGGCTCGCGGTTTTCATTTTAGGAAGGCTGGGTGCATGGTTCGGCTGTCGGTTCTCGACCAATCCACGATCGTTTCCGGACGGTCGCCTGACGCTTCGATCCGTGAGAGCATCGCGCTGGCCGCGCATGCCGAGGCGTTGGGCTATGACCGCTATTGGTGCGCCGAACACCACAACTCCGACAGTCAGGCCGGGACGGCGCCGGAAATCCTGATCGCCGCCATCGCCGCCACCACCAGGCGTATCCGCGTCGGGTCGGCGGGGGTGATGCTGCCGCATTACGCGGCGTTGAAAGTGGCCGAACAGTTCCGGGTGCTGGACGCCATCGCGCCGGGCCGCATCGATCTGGGGCTGGGTCGGGCGCCGGGGTCCGATGGCCGCACGGCCTATGCGCTGAATCCGCGCGCCGAAACGGCGGCAGACCAATTCCCGGCCGATGTGCGCGATCTGCTCGCCTGGGTGGCGGGGCAAAAACTCGTCGAGGGCCATCCATTCCGCGATATCCGGGCACAGCCGTCCGGTCCGACGAAGCCGCAGGTCTGGATTCTGGGCAGTTCGGATTACGGCGCCCAAGTGGCGGCCTATTTCGGCTTGCCGTTCTGCTTTGCCCATTTCATCGGCGACGGCCAAGGTGCCGCGCAGGCGATGGCGGTGTATCGGGAGGGATTCAGACCCGGCGCGGACCTGCCCGCCCCGCATGCCGCGATTTGTGTGTGGGCGATGGCGGCGGACACGCAGGAAGAAGCCGCCTATCACTTCCGGTCCCGCGAAATGTGGCGGTTGAACCGTGACCGGGGCATTTTCACGGCCCTGCTGTCGCCGGAGGAAGCCGCCCAACGGACATTATCCGATAACGATCGAGCCCGTTTGGAACGTCTGCGCGCGGGCGCATTCCATGGCACGCCGGACGTGGTGGCGGGAAAACTCACCGCGCTGGCGGCGGAGCATGGGGTGGAGGAGATCGCCATCCTGACCACGCTGCACGATCCGGCGGCGCGCCGGCGATCCTACGAATTGCTGGCCGGGGCGATGATCCCGTCAAGCACCCCTACACCGTGAACTGTTCCGCGATAATCCGTTCCGACAGGCCCTGATCAGGGTCGAACAGCACAGTGACCGTCACCGTCCGGTCCTCGCTGACCGCGACAGACACCACATCGCGGACCTCGGTGAAATCGGCGACGGCGGCGGTGGGGCGTTTGTCGGTTTCCAGCACCTCGAACAGCACATCGGCGCTGCTGGGCAGCAAGGCGCCGCGCCAACGCCTGGGGCGGAAGGCGCTGATCGGGGTCAGCGGCAGCAGGTTGGCAGACAACGGCACGATCGGCCCATGCGCGGACAGGTTATATGCGGTCGATCCGGCGGGGGTGGAGATCAGCACGCCGTCGCACGACAATTCCTCCAGCCGCACCCGACCATCGACCGATATACGGATTTTGGAGGCTTGCCGAAGCTGGCGCAGCAGGCTGACTTCGTTGAACGCAAGGGCTTCCTCGACCGATCCGGTCGCGGTGACCGCGTGCATCCGCAACGGATGCAGGTCGGCGGCCTGCGCCCTGGACAGCCGGGCGGGCAGATCGTCCTCGCTGTAGGCATTCATCAGAAAGCCGACCGATCCGCGGTTCATGCCGTAAACCGGCACGTTCAGCACCAGCACCTGATGGATGGTTTCCAGCATGAAGCCGTCGCCACCGAGCGCGACCACGATTTTCGCCCGATCCAGCGGACATTCGCCATAGCGGGCGATCAGCGCGTTCCTGGCCTCATTGGCAATGGACGTGGGGGCAGCGACGAAGGCGATCTGATCGGCCAGGATGCCGCGGTCCTCGGCTGCCGGGGGACCCAACGGCACCAAACCGCCCGGGCGGTCGGTCAAATGCGTTTCCTGTGTTCCAGCACGGGCATATCGCCGCGAATCTTCCTGGTCAGATCGGAGTCAATCCGGGCGGTGGTCCAGCCGACACCGTCGGAGGCGAGGGCGACGACGTGACCCCATGGATTGACGACCATGGAATGACCGTAGGTGAAACGCGGGTCGCCCTTGCCCTCCTGATGCTTGCCCCACGTCGCGGGGGCCACCATCCAGCATTGCGTTTCAATCGCCCGGGCGCGCAGCAGTGCTTCCCAGTGGTCCTTGCCGGTCGCGAGGGTGAAGGCGCTGGGCAGGAAGACGATGTCCGCGCCTTGTTCGCGCAGCTTCCAGAACAGGTCCGGGAAACGGATGTCGTAGCAGATCGCACAGCCGACCGTCAGGCCGCCGGCTTCGTAGGTCACGACCTCCTCCCCGGCGCCATAGCTGTTGCTTTCGCGGTAGCCGGTCCCGTCCGGGGCGACGATGTCGAACAGGTGCATCTTGCGATAGCGCGCGACCTCCGTGCCGGCCGGGTCGAATACCACGGTGGTGTTGAACAGCTTCTCCGGCCCCTGTTCGATGATCGAGCCGCCGTGGACGTGGATGTTCATCCGGCGCGCGGTGTCGCGCAGAAACTCATAAGCCTCCCCGCCGGGTTCGTTGGAGCCCTTGGGCGGCAGAACCTCTGCATTGGCGGTGCGCGTGGCGCGGTCGCCGCCCAGCGAGTCCCAGACTTCGGGCAGGCTGACGATGTCGGGCCGATCCTGTTCGGCGGCGGCTTCTATCAGGCGGCGGGCCTGGGCGATGTTGTCCGTCTTGTTAGAGCCTGGATTCATCTGCATCGCACTGACGCGCATTATCGGGCTCCGTTCGTACTGGCCATAAGCATATGGGCGGGAGAGAAGCGTATCCGGGGGCTGGACGCAACCGGGGCGGCGCGGTGGAATGTTGCGATGCGAAAGAAGGAGTGCGCGGATGCGGCGGATCACGGTGTGGGACCTGCCGGTGCGGCTGTTTCACTGGCTGCTTGCGGTCCTGATCGCCGCCGCGTGGGTGACGCAGGAATACGTCTCGATGGACTGGCACATGCGGGTGGGCTGGGCAATTCTGACCCTGGTGCTGTTCCGCGTGGCCTGGGGTTTCGTTGGCAGCGACACCGCCCGGTTTGCCCGTTTCCTGCGTCATCCGGCGGAGGCCGTCCGTCATCTGGCCCACCTGCCCCGGCGCGAACCGGACCGGGAGGTCGGCCACAACGCGGCCGGCGGGTGGATGGTGCTGGCGATGCTGGTGCTGATCGCGGTGCAGTGCGGGTCGGGCCTGTTCGCCAACGACGACGGCGATGCCGAGGGGCCGCTGATGCACCTTGTCGATAAGGACCGAAGCAATTGGCTGAGCCACATTCACTCGGTCAATTTCAAACTGATCGAGGTCGCGGTTCTGCTGCACATTCTGGCGGTCGTGGCCTATGCGGTGCTGAAGCGGCAAAACCTTGTGCGGCCGATGCTGACCGGCAGGAAGACGATGCCGGGGGATATCCCTGCCCCGCGGCTGGTCCATCCGGCTTGGGCACTGGTTGTGCTGGCCGCGGCTGCGGCGGCGGCCAGTTGGATATGGACACGATAGCGGCCTCCACCGGCACCGTGTCGGCGAGAGCGGTTGTTTCCCCGCGCCCTAACCCCCGACCCGTTCGTCGGAATTGACCCCGAGCTGTTTCAGCTTCCGGTGCAAGGCAGACCGTTCCATGCCGACGAATTGCGCGGTGCGGGAGATGTTGCCGCCGAAGCGCAGCAGTTGCGCGTGCAAATACTGGGTTTCGAACAAATCGCGGGCTTCGCGCAGCGGCAGCGACATGATGTCGGCGGTCGGGTCGATATTCAGCAGGGCCGGCGCCCTGGAGCCGATTTCCGGCGGCAGCATATCCGCGCGGATCGGATCGCCGGCCGCACCCGGCGCCATGATCAGCAGCCAATCCATCAAGTTGCGTAACTGACGGACATTGCCCGGCCAGTCATAGGCCTGTAGCGCCGCCAGCGTGTCGGCGGACAAGGCCCGCACGGGAATGCCAGACGATTCCGCCGACCGTTCGATGAAATGCAGTGCCAGGAACGGCACATCCTCGCGCCGTTCCCGCAGGGCCGGTACGCGCACCGGAACCACAGACAGACGGTAGAACAGATCCTCGCGGAACCGCCCGGCGGCGATTTCCGATTGCAGATCGCGGTTGGTGGTGGACAGCACGCGCACATCGACCTTCACACGCGCCGATCCGCCCAAACGCTCGAACGTCTGGTCCTGCAACGCCCGGACGATTTTGCCTTGGGTTTCCATGGGCATGTCGGACACCTCGTCCAACACCAGCGTGCCGCCGTGTGCGCGTTCCAGCACGCCCGCCCGGCGGGGGTGGGCGACGGGATCGTTGCCAGCCTCCATGCCGAACAGTTCTTCTTCGAACCGCGCCGGATTCAGCGTCGCGCAGTTCATCGCCACGAACGGACCGGTGGCCCGGCGGGAGCGTGCATGGATCATCCGCGCGACGACTTCCTTGCCGGAGCCGGCGGGACCGGAGATCATGACCCGCGATCCGGTGGGCGCCACGCGGTCCACTTGCGATCGCAGCTGTACGATCAGCGGCGAATCGCCGGTCAGTGTAGCCTCGGGTCCGGCGCGCAGCCGCAGTTCGGCGTTTTCGCGTGCCAGTGCCGCTGCTTCCAGCGCCCGCCGCACAACCAGCAGCAGGCGGTCGGACTGGAACGGCTTTTCGATGAAATCGTAGGCGCCCTGCTGGATCGCGCCGACCGCCATTTCGATGGTGCCGTGACCGGAAATCATCACCAGCGGCAGATGCGGATCCTCGTTATGAACGGTTTCCAGGATGCCGATCCCATCCATACGGGATCCTTGCAGCCACACGTCCAGAATCATCAGTGAGGGCCGACGCGCACGAAATGCGGCGATCGCAGACTCCGCGTCGCCGGCACCGCGCGTATCGTAGCCCTCATCCCGCAGGATGCCTTCGATCAGCATCCGGATATCGGGCTCGTCGTCGACGATCAGGATGTCATGCGTCATGCAGTATCTCCGGCGCGGTGGCCATCACCCGCGGCAGCACCAGGCTGGCGATCGCGCCTGGCCCGTTTGGCTGATCCCCGAGCAGCAGGCTGCCGCCATGGTCTTCCATGATCTTTTTCACGATCGCCAATCCCAATCCGGTTCCCTTCGGCTTGTGCGTTACATATGGTTCGGTCAAGCGGGCGCGGTCTTCTTTTGGCAGGCCGACTCCGTCATCGCCAACCATGATGCGAACTTCGCCAGGCAGGTCTTGCACCGTCAGTGCGATGTGACCAGCACCTTCGCGCATGGCCACGGCATCGGCGGCATTCTGCAACAAGTTTGTCAGTGCCTGACGCATCATCCGCCGGTCGCAGGGCGCCACCGGCCCGCGCTCGGGGATATCTGTCAGCCACGCGATGCCGGGGCGTGCGGTTTTTTGTAGAACCAGTGCCTCGCGGGCGATGCGGCCAACGTCTTCGGGCTTGATCACTGGCTGCGGCATGCGGGCAAAAGCCGAGAATTCATCGACCATTCTGCCAATATCGCCGACGTGGCGGATGATGGTATCGGCACACTGGGAGAACGTCTCCGGGTCCGACTGGATCTCTTTGGTGAACCGGCGTTTCAAGCGTTCCGCCGACAACTGGATCGGGGTCAGCGGGTTCTTGATTTCATGCGCGATGCGCCGGGCGACGTCAGCCCAGGCGGCCTTGCGCTGCGCCGATTGCAATTCGGTGATATCGTCGAACGTGACCACGAATCCGTCGGTGCGGCCACCCGAGAGTTCCGCCCCGATTCGCACCAGCAGGATGCGCCGGTGGTTCGCCGGACCGGTCTGAATTTCCGCCGTGCGGGCCTTTTCGGGCGATGCGGCGACTTCGTTGAACAGGGTTGCGAATTCGGGGACGATCTCGGCGAGTGGATGACCGGTCATGGCCAGAAGATCGAGACCGAGCAGTTCGTCCGCCGTGCGGTTGGGCAATTCGATGCGGCCCTTCGCATCCAGCCCGATAACCCCGGCTGAAACGCCGGCCAGGACGGTTTCGGTGAATCGCCGCCGTTCATCGATTTGGCTGTAGGCATCCATCAGTTCGGCACGTTGGGCGCCAAGTTGTCCGGTCATGCGGTTGAAGGCGCGCGACAGGCCCGCCAGTTCGTCGCCGGTGGATGCTTCCCGCACGCGCACCGACAAATCGCCGCTACGCACCCGTTCGGCGGCGCTGATCAGCATGCCCACCGGACGGGCGATCTGATTGGCGATGATAAGACCGATCAGCCCCGCCGCCAACAGCACCAGCAAGGCAACGATGGCAAAAATCCAGGCAAACGCGACCTGCAGCCACGACCGGTTCTGATCGAGGCGCTGATACTCCGACACCGCCTGCTCGGTGCGCTGCATGTAACCCAGGATGGTCGGGTCGATCGGCCTGCCGATCATCAGCATCAGGGCCGGAGTGGATTCGAGCCGCACCACCGCACGCACCCTTGTGCCACCGCCGGCATTCAGGATCGCCACATCGCCGTTCATCGCCTGATCGGTGGCCGATTGCGGCGGCGGTTCCACGCCCATACCGACGAAGATGCCGGCCGCGGCGAGCACCTGACCGGTGGTCGGCTCGTAGATCACAGCCTCGGTCAGACCGCGCAGCGTGGTCTGGGTGTCCAGCACCTCGGCGAAGACCGTGGGATCGGCGGACAGAAAACGCCCTGCCCGCGCCAGATCGTTTGCCATCTCCAGCGCCACCGCGCGGATATTGTTTCGATGTTCTTCCAGATATCCGCGCGATACCTGCAACGATTCGGCCAGGGTCTCGCGCACCGGGTCATTGAACCAGGATTGGATGCCGAAATGGAAGAAGGCTACGGCGAAGCAGGCAACGACGATTGTGGGTGCCACGGCGACGCCGCTGAACAGGAACACCAGGCGCACATGCAGCCGCGATCCGGCGGACCCGCGCCGACGCTCTACCCACACCCGCGTCAGCCGGCCGGCGAGGATTGCCCCCAGCAGCAGCAGCACGGACAGGTTGGCCAGCACCAGGCCCACGCCAACGCCGGGCCGCCACCCCAAGGGGGAGCCGCGAGCGAGGATGATGAACGTCGCCAGGCCGACCATCAGTGCCATCGCGGTCAGGGCCAGGGTCATGCCCTTGCCAAGCATGATGTCGCCCAGCCTGCCGGCGAATGACAACCTGGGTTCGGAGATGACGTCCACCGTCACCGCCTTCCGGCCGGGGCTTTCAACGGGGAGGTTCACGCCGCCCGACATGGCATCGGCGCCCCGCGCGGCGTCATCGGCGTATCCAGCCCCGGTCCCCACTGCCGGTTCGGCCGGCCGCGGCGATGCCAGACTGGTTCCGTCATTACATCAAACCGCGCACGACCGGGATTTCCAGGTCCCGTATCTTCTTGCGCAATGTGTTGCGGTTCAGCCCCAGCATGGACGCGGCCTTGATCTGGTTGCCGCGGGTGGCGGCCAGGGTCAGGCGGATCAACGGCCGTTCCACCTCGGCGATAATTTTGTCATAGACATCGGTGACACCCATGCCGTCGTTATGGGCAGCCAGAAATTCCCTAATATGGCGTTCGACGGCGCTGGTCAGCGTCTCCGGCCCGTTGCCGGCCGACTCCGACGCGGCAGGGCCCGAGGCCGGCAGCGGATCGGCCAGTTCGGTTTCGATGATCCCGGCACTGATGACTTCCTCCGGGCACAGGGCGGCCAGCCGGCGCATCACGTTTTCCAACTCGCGCACGTTGCCCGGCCAGCCGTGCTGCTTCAGGCGGTCCACAGCGCTCTGATCCAGGCTTTTGGACGGCAATCCGTCCTCCCTTGCCCGTTCCAGGAAGTGACGGGCGAGCAAGGCGATGTCCTCGACGCGTTCGCGTAGCGGCGGCAGGCGGATCGGCACCACGTTCAGCCGGTAAAACAGATCCTCGCGGAACTGTCCCTGACGGATCGCGGAGCGCAGATCGCGGTGGGTGGCGGCGATGATCCGCACGTTGGCCTTGATCGGCTGACGGCCGCCGACGCTGGTGAACTCGCCCTCTTGGAGCACGCGCAGCAGACGGGTCTGGGCTTCGGGGGGCATGTCGCCGATTTCGTCCAGGAACAGCGTTCCGCCGTTTGCCTGCTCGAACCGGCCCTGCGAACGGTTGGTGGCGCCGGTGAAGGCCCCGCGCTCATGCCCGAACAACTCGCTTTCGATCAGTTCGCGTGGGATCGCTGCCATGTTGATGGCAACGAACGAGCCGGCCCGGCGTTTCCCGTAATCGTGCAGCGCCCGGGCCACGAGTTCTTTACCAGTGCCGGATTCGCCGTTGATCATCACGGTCAGGTCGGCGGTCGTCAGCCGGGCGATGGTGCGATAGATTTCCTGCATCGCCGGGCTGCGGCCGATCAGCGGCAGGCGTTCCTCGGTATCCTTCGGCTCGACCGGGCTGAACGTGGGTTCCGACGGGGCGGCCAGCGCCCGCCCGACCACCGAGAGCAATTCGCGCAGGTCGAACGGTTTGGGCAGGTATTCGAATGCGCCGCGCTGGGTGGCTTTCACCGCGGTCATCAGGGTGGATTGCGCGCTCATGACGATGCAGCGCAGTTCGGGGCGGATTTTCTTGATCCGCGGGATCAGGTCCAGGCCGTTTTCGTCCGGCATCACCACGTCGGTGATGACCAGGTCGCCTTCCCCGTCCTCCACCCAGCGCCACAGCGTCGCGGCATTGCCGGTGCTGCGCACCTGGTAGCCGGCGCGCCCGAGCGCCTGGGTGAGGACGGTGCGGATGGAGCGGTCGTCGTCCGCGATCAAAACGGTGGGCAGGGTCATTGGTCGGCGTCTTTCTCTGTGACGACCGGCAAGTGCAGTCGAAATTCGGTGCGGCCCGGGCGGCTATCGACCTCGATCAAGCCGCCGTGGTCGCCGACGATCTTGGCGACGAGGGACAGGCCAAGCCCGCTGCCGGTGGGTTTGGAGGTAACGAAGGGTTCGAACAGATGCGGGCGGATATCTTCCGAGATGCCGTGACCGTTGTCGCGCACCACTACGAACAGCGGCAGGTCCAGGCGTTCGCTGCTGCCGGGGATGGCGACGCGCATGCCGTGCTGAAAGCCGGTGGTCAGGATGATTTCCGGATGGTGGATGCCTTCCTGAGTCACGGCTTCGGCGGCGTTCTTCACCAGATTCAGCACCACCTGGATCAGTTGGTCCCGATTGGCCCAAACCGGCGGCAGCGAGGGGTCGTACAGTTCCTGGAACTTGATGTGCGCGGCGAAACCGGTTTGCGCCAGCTTGCGGACATGCTCCAGCACCCGATGGATATTGACCGCGGTGCGGGCGATCGGCTTTTCCCCGAACGCTTCCATGCGATCCACCAGGTCGCGGATGCGATCGGCTTCGTCGCGGATCAGTTCCGCCAGTTCGCGGTCCGCCGGGCCGACACTGCTTTCCAGAAGCTGTGCGGCACCGCGAATGCCGGACAGCGGGTTTTTCACTTCATGGGCCAGGATCGCGGCCATGCCGGTGACGCTGCGCGCCGCGCCGCGAAACGCCAGTTGCCGGTCCAGCGCCCGGGCGGCAGAGGCATCCTGCATCACCAGAAGCACGGACCCCGGCTCCTCCGGCAACGGCGAGCCCTGGACGGTGATGCCGCGCTTGTGCAGCCGGGGGCTTTCCAGATTCAGGTCGTGGTCGGAGATGGTTGCCTCTGTGCCGCGGACCTGTTCGATCAGCATGAACAGCGGATTGTCGGGCGGCAGCAGGTCTTGCAGGCGAAGCTGCGCCAATCCCGCCGCGGAGATACCCAGAAACTGTTCGGCGGCATGATTGACGTGGCGGAAGCGGTTGTCGTGATCCAGTAGCACCACGGGTACCGGCAGGGCGCCGAGGATGGTGCCGGGATCGACCAGGCGGCTGCCTTTACCGCCCAGCAGGCGGGTCGCACGCGCGACGACCGCGCTCATGCGGCTTCAGCCGTCAGGGTGTCGCCGCGTTCGGGGGCGTCGCGGGTCACGCCGCGTTCGATCAGCGGATCGTAGAAGCGGTCGATCAGCGTCAGCACCTGATCGGCCTCCGCCAGCCGGTTCATCGTGGCACGAAACTCGGCGGACCCGGGCAGTCCGCGCGAATACCACGACACATGCTTGCGCGCGAGGCGAACTCCCGGGCCGGTGCCGAACTGGGTCAACATGGCTGTGTAATGCCCTAACAGAATTGCCTTTTGGTCGGCCAAAGCAGGTTCGGGCAGCTTGGCGCCGGTTCGCAGGTAATGTGCGGCCTGTGCCAGGAACCACGGGCGACCATAGCAGCCGCGCCCGATCATGACCCCGTCGGCGCCGGATTGCGCCAAGGCCTCCGCGGCATCTTCCTCGGTCAGGATATCGCCATTGACGATCACGGGAAGCGCGACGGCATCCTTGACCTTGCGGACGAAGGCCCAGTCGGCGGTGCCGGTGTAGAACATCTGGCGGGTGCGGCCATGGACGGTGATCATGCGAATCCCCGATTCGGCGGCGATGCGCGCCAGATTCGGGGCGTTCAGGCTGGCGTGATCCCAGCCCATTCGCATTTTCAGCGTCACCGGCACGTTTACCGCTTTGACGGTTGCTTCCAGGATAGCGGCGGCGGCGACCTCATCGCGCATCAACGCCGATCCCGCCGCCTGTCCGACGGCTACTTTCTTCACCGGACAGCCGAAGTTGATGTCGATCAGGTGGGCGCCTTTATCGACCGCGACCCTGGCCGCGCCGGCCATGGCCGCCGGGTCGCAGCCGGCGAGCTGAACCGCCGAAACCCCGCCGCAATCGTCGATTTCCGCCATGCCGAGGGTTTTCTGGTTCTCCCGGATCATCGCCCAGGAGGCGATCATCTCCGAGACGACCATGCCCGCCCCGAGTTGCTTGGCGGTGCGCCGGAACGGCAGGTCGGTGACGCCCGACATGGGCGCGAGGATGACCGGCGTGTCAATTTTAACGCCCCCCCCCAGATCGATTGATCCGAGGGCAGGAGGTGTGATGCTTGAACTACAGTTGCCCATGATTTGGGCAATCTAGCGCCCCCCCGGGCGGTGCGCAATCGGCGATCGCGCAAAACCGAACCGCCACGTGGAGGGGCAGATATCAGCCGCGGCCGGGCAGCATGCGGCGCAGCGTGGAGTCCTTGAGAACGAACTGGTGAAAAAGAGCGCCCGTGACATGCAGGCCGGCGGCGCCTAGCAGAACCCACGCCACCACCTGATGCACGTCGCCCATATCGTGCCCCCAGCCGGAACCGGATGCGACCAGGGCTGGCATCGGGATGCCGCCGAACAGACTGACGGTCCAGCCGCGCGCGTTGGCATTGATCCAGCCCAGGACCGGCAGGGCGAACAGCAGGGCGTAGAGCAAAAACTGCGTGACCCGGGACAGGATCGCCAGCGGCACGGCCAGTCCGGCGGGCGTCGGCGGCACAGTGGAAACCGTACGCCATCCCAACCGGACCACCATGACCAGCAGGATCGTCATGCCGACCGACAGATGCCAGGCGATCAGATCGACCGGTTTGGTATCGCGATGGATATCCGGCATCGTCCAGGCGATCGCGAACTGCGCCACCAGCAATACGACCACCAGCCAATGCAGCAGTTTCGCGAATCCGTTAAACCTGTCGTTGGGCATAGGCAGCCTCCCGTTAAATGAACAACAATACGCCCAGGCTAACCGCTCCCGCCGCTACACAGTAGTAGGCAAACGGATTTAACGCCCAACTGTCATGGTTGCGGAAATAACGCATCAGAAACCAAGTGCTCAGCAAGGCGGTAAACCCGGCTACCACGGCCGCCAGCAACGACATTCCCGCGACGCCGGCCGGCACATGTTCGCGGAGCAGCTTAGGCACCTCCAGAACCGTTGCGCCCAGAATGATCGGGGTGGCGATCAGGAACGAGAAATGCGCCGCTCCCTCATGGTTGATGCCGCGCAGCAGGCCACCGACGATGGTCGCCCCCGAACGGGAGATACCCGGGATCAACGCGGTGCATTGCCAGCAGCCGATGCTGAACGCATCCATCCTGGTCAGCGTGGACAAATGCCGTTGCGCATTGCCGCCTCCGCGCAGTCTCTCCCCGAATAACAGCAACAGCCCGTTCACGATCAGGAATCCGGCCGCGACGGCCGGCGAACCGAACAGGCCGCGGACGAATTTCTCCAGCAGAAAGCCCAGGATCACCGCCGGGACCGTGGCGATCACCACCAGGGCGAAGACGCGCCGGCTTTCCTTGACCTGATGCACCCCGCCGATCCCCAGCAGCCCGGTCAGGATTGCCCACCAGTCTTGCCAGAAGTATGCCAGCAACGCCGTCGCGGTCCCAAGATGCAGCATCACCAGAAACGGCAGGAACTCCGGCGAGTGCTGGTCGAGTCCCCAATGCAGCAAAGCCGGCAGTACGACCGCGTGCCCAAGGCTGCTGACTGGAAACAACTCGGTCGCCCCCTGAAGGATCGCGATCACGAGGGCTTGGATAGTGTCCATAGGAGGCTCCGGCCGATTCGATGCGTAAGTTAGATGATTGGGGCACAGACCGCACCGCCATGGCCGCGCGACGCGGGTGGTTACACCAGGGATCGGGCGATGGCCAGTAAACCCGCCAGATAATCCGCCCCGTCACGCGGATGTTCGCCCGCGCCGATGCGGGCGCGGTATTCCATCGCGAGCACCGCATAATCCGAAATGACATCCGATTCCGCCAGCCAGTTGGCGATGGCGCGCAACTCCGCCCGGGCGGCGGAATAATCATTGCGCCGAAGATCGTCCGCCAGGTGTTCCAGCAACACCGCCGCGGCCGAACTCGCGGTGTCGGCCGGATCGGCATCCACCTTGCGCATCCGCCACGCGGCGGTCGCAATCAATTCCTCGATCTCCGGCGGTTCCATGACTGTCCTCCTCTCGATCCGGCGGATCGACCGCTGTTGCTGGAGTTGAACCATGTTCATTGCATACGTCCGGGACGGCGAAAACCCCGGCCGAACGGCGGCAAGGGGGGGCTTTCGCCGGGGCGCGAAGTGGACAAGCGGCGCTACTTGTGGGTAGCGTCAGGATAAATAAATACAGGGAAGCCAGGAATGAGCATCGTCTGGACGGATACGGTCAAGCAGATCGCCGGCGTCGAACTGCATCTTACCCGCGGAGGATCGGGACCGGCCGTTCTGGTCCTGCATCACGATATCGGGTCGGTGGATCGTTTACCCTTCTACGATGCCCTGGCGGAGAAATTCGACGTACTGATCCCGCACCACCCGGGCTGGGGCAAGTCGCAACGGCCGCAGTGGCTGCGCTCCCCGCGCGACATCGCCGCGATCTATGCCTGGCTGCTGGCCGATCTGGAGGTGTCCGGCGTGTCGCTGATCGGGCTGGGGTTCGGCGGATGGATCGCCGCGGAGATGGCCAGTCTGGCACCGCGCGATTATACCGCGCTGGTGCTGGTCGGCGCGGCCGGCATCAAACCGGACGAGGGCGAATATATCGCCGATCAGGCCATCGTGTCGTACATCGACTACCCCAAGTCCGGCTTCCATGACGAGGCGGCGTTCGCACGGATTTACGGCGGCGTCAGCACGGATCAACTGGAAGCCTGGGATATCGCCCGCGAAATGAGTTTCCGCACCGCCTGGAAACCCTATATGTATTCGCAGACCTTGCCACACCTGCTGGGCGGCGTGCGCGCGCCGGCGCTGATCGTGTGGGGCGACGACGACCGGATCGTTCCGCTGAGCGCAGGCCGAGCCTATGCCAGGGCGCTGCCGGGTGCGGCCATGACGGTCGTTCCGGACTGCGGACATTTCGCTGAAATGGAAAAACCCGATGCGCTCGCCAAACTGGCGATCGATTTCCTGTCGCGGAAATAACGGAGGCTTGTCCCATGCATATGATGTATTTCACCGAACAGCCGATGTCCGCCTACGATGCCCAAGCGGGCCTGGACTATGGCGCCACCGCACTGACTTTTTCCAACAGCCACTTCGATCCCAACGAGGGAAGCCGGCTGTATAACGAGTATCTTGAAGAATACATCATGGCGGAAGAGTACGGTGCCGACGGTATCATGCTGAACGAGCACCATAATGCCCCGTTCTGCATGCAGGCCCGCACCAATATGTTCGCCTCTATCCTGGCCGCGGTCACCAAGCGGGTGAAGATCGTCATCCTGGGCAACCCGTTGCCGCTGACGGAAAATCCGGTCCAACTCGCCGAAGAACTGGCGATGATCGACATGATATCCAAGGGCCGGCTGGTTTCGGGCTTCGTGCGCGGCGGTGGGCAGGAGCAGTTGGCGAACGGGGTGAATCCCGCGTTCAACCGCGAGCGGTTCATGGAAGCGCACGATCTGGTGCAAAAGACCTGGACCCAGCCGGGGCCGTTCCGGTGGGAGGGCACGCATTACCAGCAACGGGTGGTGAACCCGTGGGCGATCCCGATGCAGAAGCCGTATCCACGGGTGTGGATACCCGGCGTGCTGTCGAAGGAAACCGTGATCTGGACGGCGCAGCAGCGGTATCCCTACATCGCGCTGAATACGTCGATCGAGGCGACCAAGCAGATCCACGAAACCTATGACAAGGCCGCCGCGGAGGTTGGTTACACCGCCGGCCCGGAAAACTTCGGCTACCTGATCCGGGTGCATGTGCAGGACACCGAAGAAAAGGCGATGGAAAACGCGCGTCAGTTCATGTGGATGCAGGGCGAATTCACTGGTTTGGCGAACCCGGTCTGGGCCAACCCGGCGGGGTATTTCTCTCCGTCGGGGCGGCGGGCGTTTGTCGAGTTCTCTACCGGGCGGGCCAAAAACCCCCGCGGCAACCCGACGTTCGAGCAGCAGGTCGCCGACACGATGATCATCGCCGGCACGCCGGACCAGGTGATCGAGCGGCTGAAGTATCTGGTGCGCGAGACCAGACCCGGCATCATGGGCATCTGGGCGAATGACGGGAATGTCAGCAAGGAGGACCGCCGCCGCTGCATCCAGTTGCTGTGCGGGGAGGTCATGCCGGCGATCAAGGAATACGGTGCGACCCTGGGCCTGAACGACCCGTGGGAAGCGAATGCCCCGGTGCATCTGCGGTATTCGACCGACCTGGCAAGCCAGAAGGTTGCCGCCGAATAAAGGCGTATTCCGAATCAGGGCAGCCCGCTGCCTTGATTCGCCGCATGTCAGGAGGATTGCAATGCCCGGCTTGTTGTCCCGCCCGCCCGAACGCCTGCACCATCACGCCTATGTTGTGAAAGACCAGGAAGTGAATCGCCGGTTCTTCGAGGATATTCTTGGCATTCCATTGACCGCGACCTGGTGCGAACGGCATTTCAGCCCATGGGTGAACCGCGAGGTGGATTTCTGCCACACGTTCTACAGTCTGGGCGATGGTGGCGCGCTGGCGTTTTTTTCGTTCGCCGATGAGGACGTTTATCGAAAATGCCGAGCGGAAAGGCCGCCGGAAATACCGAATTTCGACCATGTGGCGTTTAAGGTGGACGACACGACGTATGAGGAGCTGGTCAGCCGCATTTCTGACGTTGGCGAAACGGTTCGGGAAATCGAGCATGGTTACTGCCGCTCGATCTACTGCACGTCGCCCGATGGACTGATCGTGGAATTCACGGTCGATCCGCCGGATGCCGCGCGTATCGACGCGATCCGCCGAAAGGACGCGCATGCCGAACTGGCGCGATGGATGGCCGGCGATCACAGGACAAATAATGATTTGCGTTCGCATGAGGCCACTGAACGCTGACTTCGGGTTCGATGCTTCGACGCCCGCGGCAGGGGCGTTGTCACGGATGCCCCGTTCGTCATTACGCGCTTTGGCGATCGAAGGGTCGTCGCGATGACCTGCTTCTTACGGTGACCGGGCGGCTTTTGCCCGAAGCCGGCGAACCGCCCATCCGATTCCGGCGATCAGCGCCATCGCGCCGAAACCGGCCATCAAACTGCCGCCGGTCAACAACAGTGCCAGCAGGAATGCCGCCACGGCCGCTGCCGCCACGTATTTGCTTTCGATCGGGTGCAGCTTGCTCTCGGGTGGCTGGTTCATGTGACCGGCCGAACCACCGCGGTGCGCGGCCGGCGATGCAATAACAGTTGCCGCGGGCCGAACTGAATGGCTTGCGGCGTCATTTTACCAGCTTCTCCCGGATTGCCAGTAATTCCTGGTGCCGCTCCCGGCTGGTTTTCGGGAAGCTCATATCCAATCCCTCAAGCGTATCCAGGACGATCCGGGACACGATCAGCCTCGCATTTTCCTTGTCGTCGGCGGGCACGACATACCAGGGCACATGGTTGGTGCTCGTCGCTGCCAGGCACTCCTGGTAGGCCGTCATGTAATGGTTCCAGAATTTCCGTTCCTCGATATCAGCGAGGCTGAACTTCCAGTTCTTTTCGGGGTCGTCGATCCGGGCAAGGAAGCGTTTGCGCTGTTCGTCTTTGGAAAGATGGAGGAAGAATTTGACGATTCGGGTTCCATTACGATGCAGATGGCTCTCGAGATCGGTGATCGACTGGTAACGGTCACGCCAGATTGCCGCCTCGTGCGCCGGAGCATCGGCAAGTCCTTCGTTGCGCAGAATTTCCGGATGCACCCGTGCGATCAGCACCTCCTCGTAGTACGAGCGGTTGAAGATTCCGATCCGGCCCCGTTCCGGCAGGTCGCGCGTGGTCCGCCACAGGAAATCGTGCTGCAATTCCATCGCGCTGGGATGCTTGAAGCTGAACACCTGGCAGCCTTGCGGATTGACCCCGGACATCACATGCCGGATCGCACCGTCCTTGCCCGCCGCATCCATCGCCTGAAAAATCAGCAGAACCGCATGGCGGTTGGACGCATACAAAAGCTGCTGCAACGCACTCAGCCGTTCGACATGGTTTTCCAGTATTTCCTTGTAGTTTTTCTTCGATTTATACACGGGCTTAACCCGCGTGGGCCACTTGGACAGATCGACCTTGTCGCCCGCTTCGACCCGAAAGTCGTCCGACTTTATTTTCATCGCACATCCCCCCGGCCGGACAACGAACCGGCGGCTTTCACGGCACCAAGAAACCGAACCGGTTCGCCGGATAATTCCATTAGACGATCCGCAGATAAGCGAACAGCGGAACCTTCACCGCGTCCAGGACAAACGCGAAGATGACTGCCGCCGCCAGAACCGCGGCTATCGTCAGCGGCGGCAACGGTGCCATCGCGATGCCGGCGCCAGCGAGCACCGCGGCAATCAGCACATCTGCCACCGACGAGGCGATAAGCCACGCGCTGGGGCGCAGTCCCCACAAATGGCGGCGCTGGCGAATGGCATAAATCGTTGCCTGACTGGCGAACACCAACGCGACGAAAACCAGGGTCCGCAGCGCACCGATATCCAGATGCAGCAGGAAGGTGCCGCACGCCAGCACGGCGGCACAGAACGCCAGCATGCAAACCCCCAGCACGGTCCCCGCCAGCGTCAAACCACCGATCCGCCAGACGTTCGGTTCAGGGGAGGCCCGGACGTTGTCGGTGGTTAACGACATAGCCAGAAAGTCGCCCGCGATCAGCAGTATTACCATCAGCAGCGGGGTCAGGATCGCGTGACCGGTCATGATCAGGCCGACAATCAGCAGCAACACCGTCACGATCTTCTTGATGATCGAATTCAGCGTATAGGTCAGGATGCGCTGAAACGTCAGCCGCCCTTCCTTCACCGCGGCGACGATGCCGGCCAGTCCGGGTTCGGTCAGCACCATGCCGGCAGCCGATTTTGCCACGTCGGTCGCGGTCGAAACCGCGATGCCGATCTGGGCCTGGCGCAGCGCCGGCGCGTCGTTGGCACCGTCGCCGCACATTCCCACTGTATGGCCACCGGCCTGGAATGCCTTGACCAGCTTATACTTGTCCTCGGGCAGCACGCCGGCAAATACCGCGAACGCCTCCGGGCGCACCCCGTCCGGGATCGGCCCCGGCGGACAGACGGCGCCATCCAGACCCACCGCATGCGCGACGATCGCCGCTGTTTGCGGCGCATCGCCCGTCACCATCACGGTTCGCACCCCCAGCCCGTGCAACTCACTCACCAATGCCGCCGAATCCGCTCGGGGTGGGTCGCTGAGCGCGATAAGCCCCGCCAGTTTCATCGCACCGGGCGCCCCCGCCGCGACCGCCAGCACCCTGAAGCCCTGCCCCTGGGCGTTGCTCGCCGCTGCCGCCGCGGTGTCCGACGGGGCAGCCAGTGCTGCGACCACGGCGAACGCGCCCTTTACCACACGTTGCGGGCCGGATGCCGCATCCAGCACGCAAGCCTCCGACATTTTCGTTGCCGGGTCGAACGGGATGAACTTTACCAGATGCGGCGCATTCACCGCTTTCGCCGCTCCCGCCGCCGTTCGGATCGCGGCATCCACCGGATCCTGCCCGCCGTCGGAACTCGCCAGCGCCGCCAGCGCCAGAACATGCGCCGCATCGAAGCCCAACATCGGCTGAACCGTCGTCACCCTTAATTCGTTGCGCGTCAGCGTGCCGGTCTTGTCGGCGCACAAAACGTCCATCGTGGCCGCTTCATCCACCGCCGACAGGCGCGTCGGCAGGACGTTCAGTTTCGCCAGCGCCCGGGCACCCAGCGCGGATGCCAGTGTAAAGGTGGCAGGCAGCGCGACCGGGATCGACGCCAGGATCGCGGTCAGGATTAGCGGCACCATCTCGGTCAGCGGCAGTTTCAGGAAGTAGGCACAGACCAACAGCATCAGGATCACCGCACCGCTGAAACCGGCAAGGTTGCGGACCACCCGCAGCACCGCCTTTTGCTGCGAACTGACCACCCGGGCGGTGCGCACAAGCTCCGCCGTTCGACCAAACTTGGTGCGAACCCCGGTTGCCGTCACCTCGGCCACCGCCTCGCCGCGCCGCACCAAAGCCCCGGCATAGGCCGCCACGCCGGCCCCAGCCTCCACAGGTATCGATTCGCCGGTCAACATGGACTGGTCCAGCAGCACCTCGCCGCCGGTAATATGCACATCGGCCGCCACCACGCCGCCCAGCGACAGCTTCACCACGTCGCCAGGTACCAGGTCCGCCGCCGGTATGGTCTTCCAGGCGCCGTCGCGCCGAACCGACGCATTCAGCGCCAACCGCGACTTCAAAGCCTCCAGCGTCGCCTGCGCCCGGCTTTCCTGCACCAGCCCAAGAACCGCGTTGAATATCAACAGACCAGCGATGATCGCGGCCTGAACGTAGTCGCCGAGGACGACTTCCAGCACGACCGCGGCCTCCAGCATCCAAGGCACCGGCGCCCAGAATTTTTCCAGCGCCATCCGCAACGGATGCATGCTGGTATCGGGCATCGCGTTGGCACCGGTCGCCAACAGGCGGCGCTGAGCCTCCCGGGTTGTCAGCCCTTGCGGCGCCTGATCGTTCACGACGGGAACCGGGACGGCCGGGGACGGCATTGCCATGGTCTGTGTTACTTTCGGGAACTGGCTGACCGTCGGCCGGTCGAGTGACTTTAGGCCGGGGCCGACCCGAAACAACCCCGCCGAACCAATATTCAGGCCAAAAGATGCTGGCCGCTGTCCACGGGGACGATTGTACCGGTGATGTGACGGGCCGCGTCGCTCACCAGGAATGCCGCCAGCGCGCCCACGTCTTCGATATCCACCAACTGGTGTTCCGGGGCCGCGGCAGCCTCGGCGACCAGAAGTGCATCGAAATGGGCGATCCCGCTCGCCGCCCGGGTACTGATCGGCCCCGGAGATATCGCATGCGCTCGGATTTGTTGCGGTCCCAGTTCGGCGGCGGTGTAACGAACCGCGCTTTCCAAAGCAGCTTTGACCGGTCCCATCAAATTGTAGTTCGCGACCACCCGTTCGGACCCATAGAACGTGACGGTCAGCAGACAACCTCCGTCCGGCATCAGCGGTTCCGCCAAATGTGCCATGCGAAGAAACGAGTGGCATGATACATCCATCGCCAGCGCGAACCCCGCCGCGCTGCAATCCACCACCCGGCCATGCAGATCGGCCGCTGGTGCAAAAGCGATGGCATGCAACAGGAAATCGAGCCGCCCCCAGGTCGTGCGAACCTTGTCGAACACCGCCTCCAACTGGCCCGCAACACCGACATCGCACGGCAGCAGCAGCTCGCAACCCAGTGCGTCGGTGACCGGACGCACATGCGGCAGGGCCTTTTCGTTCAGATAAGTCGCCGCCAGGGTGGCACCCTGCGCCGCGAAGGCGCGCGCACATCCGGCCGCGATACTGGAGTCATTGGCAATACCGACGACCAGGCCGCGCTTGCCGCGCAGGCTGGTTGTAAAGGGCGGCGACATGTTCGGATCTCCGTTCAGGTAAGGGAATTAAGCATCGCCGCCCGGGTATGGCGGGCGATCGTGACTTCCTCGTTCGTTGCGATCACACGCACGTCGATCGCGCTGTCCGGTGTGCTGATCCGCCCCGCCCCGGCCGCATTGGCCACCGGATCGAGCCGAAGGCCAAGCCAGCCGAGGCGCTGACAGACGGCGGCGCGGATGGGTGGCGCGTGCTCGCCGATGCCGGCGGTGAAAATCAGACCGTCCAACCCGCCCAGCGCCGCGATCAGGGCGCCGGCCTGGCTCGCGATGCGATAGGTGAACAGATCGATGGCTTCCACGGCATGCGGATCGTTACTCGCCAGCAGCGTGCGGACATCGCCGCTGATTCCGGACACGCCCAGCAGTCCGGATTGGTGGTACAGCATCGCCTCGATATCGGCGAAGCTGTACCACTGCCGGCCGAGATACAGCAACACCCCTGGATCCAGCAGGCCGCATCGTGTGGCCATCATCAGGCCATCCAGCGCGCTGAATCCGGTGGTCGTTTCGACACTGACACCGTTCTTCAAGGCGCACAGGCTGGCCCCCGACCCAAGATGGGCAACGATCGTCCGCCCGCCCGCCAAAGCCGGCGCAACCTCCGCGAGGCAGGAGGCGATGTATTCGTAGGAAAGACCATGGAAACCGTAACGGCGCACGCCATCGGCCGAGACCGCACGAGGCAGCGCGAACCGGGTCGCCACCGCGGGCATCGTGTGATGGAACGCGGTGTCGAAACAAGCTACCTGCATCAGACCGGGCCGAGCAGCGGCGACAAGGCGCATCGGCGCCAGGTTTTCCGGCATATGCAGCGGATCCAGCGGCGTCAGCCGTTCCAGGGCCGTCAGCAACGCCGGCGTGATCGGTTCGGGTCCAATATGATCGGCGCCGCCATGCACAACCCGGTGCCCAACCGCTATCAAGCCATCGCGGCCGAGATGGGCGTCGGCGAAATCCAGCAGCGTATGCAGCGCCAAATCGAACCCGGCCGACAGGTGCTTTTCTATCAGCACCCTGCCCGCTTCGTCGCGTGCGATCATGTGCGGTTCGGATTCCAGGTTCTCGATTTCGCCCCGCACCGTGGCCTTCAGATCGGCTTCGGTATCGAACAAGGCGAATTTTAGACTGGACGAGCCCGCGTTCAGGCTAAGTATAGATCCCTTCATGCTGTCATCCCCGCTCGCGCCATCAGTACCGCCAACGCGCACGATGCCAGCCGCGTCGCCGCGCTGTCCGCCCGGCTGGTCAGGATGATGGGAACGCGCGCGCCCAGCACCAACCCCGCGGCCTCGGCCCCGGCCATGAACGTCAGTTGCTTGGCAAGCATGTTGCCGGCTTCGAGATCGGGCACCAGCAGGATGTCCGCCCGGCCGGCCACAGGAGAAACGATCCCCTTTTCGGCCGACGCGGCTTCGTTGATGGCATTGTCGAACGCCAGCGGGCCATCCAGCAGCGCTCCGGTAATCTGCCCCCGGTCGGCCATCTTGCACAGCGCCGCGGCATGCAGCGTCGATTGCATCCGGTCGTTGATCGTTTCCACCGCCGCCAGGATCGCCACGCGCGGCTGCGCAATGCCGATCGCATGCGCCAGATCGATCGCGTTCTGCACGATGCCGGCCTTGTCCATCAGGTCCGGGGCGATGTTGATGGCAGCGTCGGTGACCAGCAGCGGACGCGGATAGTCAGGCACGTCCATCAGATAGACATGGCTGATCCGGCAGGCGGTGCGAAGCCCGGTATCGGCGGCGACTACCGCATGCATCAGGTCCGAGGTGTGCAGATCCCCCTTCATCAGCAAACCCGCCTCGCCGGACCGCACGAGTGCCACCCCGCGCGCCGCGGCATCGGCTGCATCGGCGACGTCGATCAGCCTCAGCCCGCCGATATCGGCGCCAACATCGTGCGCGACCGCTTGAATCCGGGCGGCCGGCCCGATCAGGATCGGCACGATCAGGCCGGCTTTCGCGCCGTCGAGCGCAGCAAGCAGGGACGCCGCATCCACCGGATACACCGCTGCTGTGGGGATCGCCGCACCGGCAGCGGCGCGCGCCATCATCGCCTGCATCCGGTCATGGCGCAGCACGCGCACATCGGGCAACCTGACGCGCTTGACCCGGATTTTGGAGGTCGGCGCGCGAACGAAGGCGTTGCCCGCGATCACGGTCTGGCCCGTCTGGTTGGTGCAGACGCAGTCCAGTACCACGTCGCCCTTCGCCGGCTTTTTCTCGCGCACGGTCACCGTGGCCGTAATGGTGTCGCCGATACTGACGGGATGGGTAAAGCGCAGGTCCTGGCCCAGATAAATCGTCCCTGGCCCGGGCAATTCCGTGCCCAGCACAGCCGAGATCAGCCCCGCACCCCACATCCCCTGGATGATGATGTGGTGGAACATATCGGTGGCCGCATACGCAGGATCGACATGGGCGGGGTTCACGTCGCCGGTGACCGTTGCGAACAGATCGATATCGCGTTGCGTAACGGTATGCGACAGGCTGGCGGCGTCACCCGGGGACAATTCCTCGAATGTCCGGTTTTCAATGAACTGGCCGCCGATTGCTTCAGTCATGGTCTCTATCCTTCAAGCACATACTGTCCAGGCGCATCGCAAAGCGGCCGGTACCCCGGCGCACCCATGCTCGGAGGATCGATCGGACCGCCGGAGCGCTGAGCGAGCCAGGCGCTCCATTCCTCCCACCACGACCCGTCGCGGGGGGTGGTGGTCTGTTCCCACTCGTCCGGCCCCGGGGTACGGCCCCCGGCCGCGCGGGTGCGAATACGGAAATGGCGGTGCGGATGCCCGGGTTCGCTGACGATACCCGCATTATGGCCACCGGATGTCAGCACGAATGTCAGTTCGCCGTCGTTCAGCAGGTGGAGCTTAAACACCGATTGCCACGGCGCGATATGGTCGCGTTCGGTTCCCACCAGGAAAACCGGCAGCTTGATGTCATCGAGTGCCAGTGGACGGCCGGCAACCGGAAACCGGCCCTCGGCGAGTTCGTTGCGGAGGTAAAGTCTGCGTAGATACTCTATGTGCATACGTGCCGGCAGGCGCGTGCCGTCGGCGTCCCAGGCCATCAGGTCGAACGGCGTTTCGTGTTCGCCCAGCAAGTAGTCGCGCACCGCCCGCGACCAGATCAGATCGTTGGATTGCAGCATCTGAAATGCGCCGCTCATTTGCTCGCTGCTCAGATAGCCTTGCGTTTTCACGATATCGCCCAGGAAATCGAGCTGATCCTCGGTGATAAACAATTGCAGCTCGCCAGCTTCGGTGAAGTCGGTCTGCGCGGCGAACAGCGACAGGCTGGCAAGACGGTCGTCGCCGTCCCGGGCCATCGCGGCCGCTGCGATGGTCAGCAATGTGCCGCCCAGGCAATAGCCGGTGGCATGGATTTTCGTATCGCCGCAGATCGCGCGAACAGCGTCGATCGCCGCCATCACGCCCTGTGTGCGGTAGTCGTCCAGTGTCGTATCCCTCAGTTCCTCACCGGGGTTCCGCCAGGAAATCGCGAACACGGTGCGTCCCTGGCTCACCAGCCAGCGGATCATCGAATTACCCGGCGACAGGTCCAGAATGTAATATTTCATGATCCACGCCGGCACGATCAGCACCGGTTCGGCGCCGACTTGCGGTGTGGACGGGCTGTACTGAATCAATTCCATCAGCGTATTGCGGAACACGACCTTGCCCGGCGTCACCGCGAGATTGCCGCCGACAGTGAATCCTGTCGGGGCCTCCCCCGTCCGGTCGTGCAGGTAATTGCTAAAGCCAGCCAGCAGATTGCGGCCCCCGGTCTTCAGGGTTGCGTCCACAACCTCGGGATTGAGCCACGGAATATTGGAGGGGGAAATCATGTCCAGCCACTGCCGCAGGGTGAATGCGACCAACCGCCGGTTGTGCGGGTCCACCCCACCGGGGCTGCGGGCAACCTGATCCCACCATTCCTCGCCCAGCAGCACCGCCCGGGTCATCAGGCTGAACGGACGCTGCTGCCAGGCCGGGTCGGCGAACCGGCGATCCCCGGGCTTCGGGGCGATCGGCTCGTCCTGTCCCATCGCGGATCGGAACAGGCGGGCCCATTGATCGAGCGCGATGCGCCCCAGATACGCTGTCTGAAACGGCGCGTTCGCCGCATGGGCGGCCCAGTCGAGACAAGCCAAAGCAATGGTACTGGGGGAGCGGCCACCCGTGAACCTGTTCTGCCAGGCGTGCAACTGGCGATCGAGGTCGGCCGGGCTGGTCAGGCGGGGTGTCTCTGCCTCGGGTTCGGCGACGGATGGCTGAACAGGCGTGGTCATGGCCGGCATGATCGGGCTCCTTGGAAGGGGTATGGGTTCGGGCGGCTTATGTTCGTTGCATGTGAGACAGAACCTGCCAGATCCGGCATCCGCGCCGACGGGATCGAACGCCGGTTCGAACAAGAATTAAAGAACAAAGAGGTTCCGAATTGCAGGATATCCAGTAGATATATGTCTAACATTCGCACTCCACTGACCATATTACAAATATATTAAAAACAGCACATATCGCATCCAATCGGGCACACAGATGTCTATTCACACGACGATACAATGCACGCTGCCGGCAGCGATGCCGGGTGCCATGGTCATTTACTTTCCATCCAGGACGAACTTCAGTCAGGGTCTCTCCGCCCGATGGCTGCCACGCCCTCCTTCGCGGTACCGGAAGCCGATAGTCGTGCATGGCGCCTGTCGCGGACACATCCCTTGGCGCCGTCAGTGGTCCCGCACCCTGGTTAGGCGCAAAGCCAAGCCGCTTCCTTGATCGGGATCAAACGGCCCTGGTCGCCGGTTTTGGCCATTTCCCCGTTCTGCGCATAAATCCAATGCCGCAATGCAGCATTATCGAGTCTTCGGCATGGACCTAATAAACGGCCCAACGATGCCGGACACATCCCCCGGCCGAAGCACGGAGAATTTCGATGACTAACCCGATCCTCGCCGCCATCACCGCACTGCGTCTGACGATGGCGACCGCCCCCTCGGATCACGCCGTCGTGTTCAAAACCGCAAGCGCGGTGGCGGGCGCCAGCGTCGCCACGAACATGCATCAACGCGGCTGGCTGGGCGGCTACGCCTGACACGCGCCGCCATGGGAACACGCGCCCCCACGGGAACACGCGCCCCCACCGGCCGCGCGATACAGGAAGGCGTGCCCCGGGGGCCTTCCTGCCCGCATCCAGCCAGCCAGGGAAACTCCGAAAAGCCTCGTTACCATGCGATTTCGTTATGATTTCCCGGCTTTGGCTCGCGGAATCGCCCATGCGACGAGGATACCGGAGGAGCGGACCCTGAATCGTTCAGCGGCGGTGCATCCGTTCCCGCTTCGCAAGCGACAGTTTGGCTATACGAAAATGAATGGCCCGGGCAGGCCGGGAAAAGTCTGTGCCGCGCCGGGGCAACCGCCCAGCCGGCCATGGCGCTGGCCATCAGACCGAAGCGGTGCGATGCTGACGTTGGAGCCGCAGGCTTCTGATTTTACGGTGCAGTGTGGCCCGGCTAATGCCCAGCGATGCGGCCGCGGCCTTCACATTGCCTTGCGATTGCGCCAGCGCACCGGTTACCACCGCACGCTCCGCTTCGGCAAAGGAGCCTGACTCCGATCCGGGGGCGGTCTCGAGCAGATCGCCTGCGGCCAGGGATCCGGCCAGTGCCGCATCGTCCAGGTGCAGGGCAATCCGCGCCGCGTGTGTCGCCCCGACAATCCGGCGATCCGAGTCGACCGCGAGCAGGGGCGTGGAATAGGTGTCCCCGGCTTCCGGCAACGCTACGATCAGATGACGCGCGAAGAAGGCATGAAAACACGATTGCTCGATGCGCCGCGCGGTATCGCGAACCGATGCCATGACCATCGGCAGCACCCGCCCGGTCGGGTCCGGGCGAAACGAAGAGATATCCAGTGCGCCTGCTACCTCGCCCATGGCATTGAACACGGGTGCCACCGTGCAGGTCAGTTGCGTATGCCGCCGCCGGAAGTGCTGATCACGATGGATCGTCACCGGACGCCGCTCCGCCAGGCACGTGCCGACACCGTTTGTCCCTTCGATGTCTTCGCTCCATAGCGCCCCGGTCCACAGCCGCCAGTTCCGGCAGCCATCCTCATCGCTATCGCGCACGCGCCGCGCGACGATGGCGCCCGACCTGTCCGCCAGCAAAACAGAGTAGTCGAGACCGCGCACCAGCCCGTACAGACGATCCAACTCCGGATCGGCGGCACGCAGCAGACGGCCGGCATAATCCCGCGCGTGACGCAATTCCATCCCGCTCAGCACCGCCGGAGGTTCGGTCTTTTCTGGATCGATATGATGATTCACAAGGCACCGCCGCCATGAAGCGGCGATTTCGGACGGCTCGGCGGCCGCGGACGTTTCAGCTTCCCGCAGGACGGAGAACACACGATCCGCATGGTGCGGCACAGCATTGTTGGCCAAGGCTTCCCCCTTGCCGTCGTTGTTCGCTGGAACATAACACGGCGCGCCACCCGGTGCCATGCCGCCGTCGCGTCGCGAAACAGCACCATCTGGCGCAGTTCTGCGACACATCGCCCGGCCGACGGCGAAAAATGCCGATTTCAGCCCGATCGTGCTTTGAAGTCCGCTCGCCGCCGCCCGTAGATATCGATGAACGCCGATCGAAATCCGGCGGCGCCACGAAGCGTCGTCGTGCGACTTGGTGAATTGGAGGGAACAGACAATGCAGATGAATCGAGCAGACCTGTTGCACGCCTATCGGACGATGCGCACGATCCGGGAGTTCGAGGAGCGGCTCCATTTGGAGTTCGCAACCGGCGAAATCCCGGGTTTCGTGCATCTGTATGCCGGCGAGGAAGCCTCGGCGGTCGGCGTCTGCATGCATCTGACGGATCGCGACAAAATCGCCAGCACTCATCGCGGCCACGGCCATTGCATCGCCAAGGGCGTCGAGGTGCAAGGCATGATGAGCGAGATCTACGGCCGCAAGGACGGGGTTTGCGGTGGCAAGGGCGGCTCCATGCACATCGCCGACCTATCCAAGGGCATGCTGGGGGCCAACGGCATCGTGGGGGGCGGGCCACCGCTGATTTGCGGCGCGGCGCTGACCGCCAAGACGCTGAAGACCGGCGGCGTCGCGGTCGCTTTCTACGGGGATGGCGCTTCGAACCAGGGAACAACGCTCGAAAGCCTTAACCTCGCCTCGATCTGGAAGCTGCCCGCCATCTTCGTCTGTGAGGACAACGGCTATGCCGAGTCCACCGCGTCGTCCTATTCGGTCGGCGGCAGTCAGGCCAAGCGCGCCGAAGGATTCGGGATACCCTGCCAGGAAGTGGACGGATTCGATTTCTTCGCCGTGCATGAGGCCGCGCGCGTGGCGATCGAACGGGCACGCAATGGCGGTGGCCCCAGCATGCTGCATGTCCGGCTGGCCCGTTACTTCGGTCATTTCGAAGGAGATGCAACAACCTACCGGGCGCCGGGCGAGGTTGAACGTATCCGCAACGAGCAGGACTGCCTGCGCCGGTTCCGCCAACAGGTGAGCGACGCGGCGCTGCTGGACAGCGGCGAACTCGATGTCGTGGATCGTGAGGCCGCGGAGGCGGTGGAACTGTCCGTTCGCGGCGCCAAGGCCGGCGCGCCACCGACCGAGGCAGACCTTCTGACCGACGTTTACGTAGCGTACTGAGAGAGGAACGTGGCATGAGCAAGAAAAGCTATCGCACGGCGATCAATGAGGCGCTGCGCCAGGAAATGCGCCGGGATCCGGCGGTCATCCTCATGGGTGAGGACATTGCTGGCGGCGCGGGTGCGCCGGGCGAGCAGGATGCATGGGGCGGTGTCCTCGGCGTCACCAAGGGTCTGGTCGGTGAGTTCGGCCGTGAGCGCGTGCTGGATACGCCATTGAGCGAAAGTGCCTATATCGGTGCGGCGGCGGGCGCCGCGGCGACCGGACTGCGCCCCGTCGCGGAGCTTATGTTCGTCGATTTCGTCGGTGTCTGCTTCGATCAGATATTCAATCAGGCCGCCAAGTTCCGCTATATGTTCGGCGGCAATGCACGCACGCCCTTGGTGATCCGAGCGATGTACGGGGCCGGATTCCGCGCCGCGAGCCAACACAGCCAGTGCCTGTATCCGCTGTTCACCCATATCCCCGGCCTGAAGGTCGTGCTGCCGTCGTCCGCCTATGAGGCAAAGGGCCTGCTGATCCAGTCGATCCGCGACGACGATCCGGTGATCTTCCTCGAAAACAAGGTGCAGTACGACGAAGAGGAAGACGTTCCGGACGAGGCTTATACCATCCCGTTCGGTGAGGCCAACCTGACGCGCGAGGGCCGCGACGTCACCATCGTCGCGTTCGGACGCATGGTCAAAATCGCCAACGAAGCCGCCGACCGGCTGCTAAAACAGGGCATCTCCTGCACCGTGTTGGATCCGCGCACGGTCTCCCCGCTCGACACCGGCACCATCCTGGACTGTGTGCAGGAGACCGGGCGGCTGGTGATCGTCGATGAGGCGAGCCCCCGTTGCAATATGGCAACGGACGTGTCGGCGCTGGTGGCGCAGGAAGCGTTCGGCGCACTCAAGGCGCCGATCCGGATGGTCTGCCCGCCGCATGTGCCGGTGCCGTTCGCGCCGAACCTGGAGGATCTCTACGTGCCGAACGCCGATCGCGTGGAAGCGGCGGTACGTGCCGTAATGGGGTTCAAGGCCAGGGAGCTTGCCTGACATGGCCGGCATCATCCCGTTGACCATGCCGAAATTCGGTCTGGCGATGACCGAGGGCAAGATCGCGTCCTGGACCGTGCCCGAAGGTGCCAGGATCGAGACCGGGCAGGAAATCGCCGACATCGAAACGACCAAGATCACCAACGGCTATGAGAGCCCGGTAAAGGGCATACTCCGCCGCCGCGTTGCGGCGGAGCAACAAGATCTGCCGGTCGGCGCGCTGATCGCGGTAGTCGCCGATGCATCGGTCCCCGACAGCGATATAGACGCCTTCATCGCCGCGTTCGAGGCGGAGTTCGCAACCGGTCATACCGGGGAGCAGGCCGAAACCGCGCCGGAGCCGCTGACCCTCGACGTGGGCGGGCGTGCGATCCGCTACCTGGAAACCGGCCGCGAACATGCGGGAACGCCGATCGTGCTGATCCACGGCTTCGGCGGCGATCTGAACAACTGGATGTTCACTCAGCCGGTGCTTGCCGCGGATCGCCGAACGATCGCTTTGGACCTGCCCGGGCACGGCGGTTCCAGCAAGGATGTCGGTGCCGGCGATCTGACCACGCTGTCCCGCGCGGTGACCGGGCTGCTCGCCGCGCTGGATATCCCCAAAGCCCATCTGGTCGGGCATTCGCTCGGGGGGGCGGTGGCGCTGCGGATGGCGCTCGATACGCCGAACCGGGTGGCGTCGCTCAGCCTTATCGCGCCGGCTTCGTTCGGGGAGGAGATCGACGGCGGCTTCATCGCCGGGTTCATCGAGGCGAGCCGGCGCAAACAGATGCAACCCGTTCTGGAGAAGCTGTTCAAGGACAAGAGCCTGGTCAGCCGCGACATGGCCGATGACCTTCTGAAATACAAACGCCTCGACGGTGTCGCGGCCGCACTCGGCACGATAGCGGCGACCAACTTCGCCAACGGCCGGCAACAGGAAATTCTGAGCGGCCGGCTGACGGAACTCCGCGGGCTGCCCGTGCAAATTGTCTGGGGCGACGCGGATGAAATACTTCCTGTCGCCCATGCCGCGAATCTGCCGGCCGGGATCGCCACGCACATCCTGCCCGATTCCGGGCACATGCCGCAAATGGAGAAGGCGGCGGAAGTCAACCGGCTGATCGCGGATCTGGTTGCCACCGCCGACGCACGATTCCAGCCCACCTGATTTAGCTTGCTTCTGCCTGAGTGACTGCGCGACGCGCTGGACCATCGCGATTCCAAAATATCTTCGGGGTGAAAGGCCCCTCTGTGCGAACAACAATGAGACACCCACCCCGGGGGTTAGACCCCGGGGTGCGGGAATATAACGCAGCGGCTGCGTCGTCGGTTTACGATTGGACGACGCCGATGTTACGCTTTTGCGTAACCGCGCCGCAGGAGTCCGCCATGCGATCCCGTCCCACGCTGTGCCGCCGCGCTGCACTCTCCGCGGGCGCTGCTGCTCTTTCACTCCCCTTCGTACGAGGCGCGCGCGCCGCCGATCCGATCGGCTATGCAACATGGTCGGCCGCCGTCGCCCAGGTGAAGGCGCATGTGGCGGGGTTCGAGAAGCAGACCGGTCTGCCGGTGGCCTATTCCAATTCGCCGTTCGCGCAGTACCGCGAAACCATGATCGCCAAGTTCACCGGCGGCGCACCGCTGGACATGCTGTGGGTATCGGACGCATGGCTGCCGGAATTCGCGATGGCCGGCTGGCTGGCACCGATCGATGCCTACAAGCAACTAACCGCCTATGATGCGGTCACCTCGGATTTCTGCGTCCAGTCCACTGTGTTCGAAGGCAAGCAATACGGTCTGACTTACTACACCGACTACATGAGCTTCTTGTACAACGCCGATATTCTCGCCAAGGCCGGCATTCCCGCGCCGCCCGCCACCTGGGACGAAGTCGTCTCCCAGGCGCTGACGATCAAGTCCAAGGGCCTGCTCGACTATCCCGTCGTGTTCGGGATGACGCAGGAAAGCTGGATGATCGAATTCATATCGGCGATGGTCTATTCCACCGGCGGCCGCTTTATCGACGATGCCGGCAACGCAACGATGCAGGACCCGAAGACCGGTGCCGTCGCAGCCCTCACCTGGCTGGCCGATGCAGTGCAGACTCACAAAGTGCTGTCGCCCGGCTGTGTCGCCACCGGCGAACTGGAGGTGCTCAAGACCGCCTCCGCCGGGCGCGCCGCCTTCGTGCTGCTGCCGAAATACCGGCTCAAAGTGCTAAACGATCCCGCACAGAGTCAGGCCGCCGGTCATTTCAAACAGTCATTGATGCCCGCGGGGAACCGCGGTTCGCACAGCACGGTCGGCTGGATGCGCTTCTTCGGGGCGACGCCCCGCGGCCTGTCCGGCGGGCGGGCCGAGGGGCTCGTCATGCTCATGGAATGGTTCGGCGGAAAGGCCGATGGCGAGTATGTTTTCCAGAAGACCATCCTCAAGGATCTCGGCCTGGGCTTCGGAATCACCGAACTGTACAAGGATCCGGAGGTGCGTGCCGATCTCGGCGCCTATGGCGATGTGGACCTGATGGCGCGGCAGCAGGCGTTAGCACGCAAGAAGGACACCATATCGCCCTGGTTCGGCGAATGGAACGATGCCCACGGCACCGCCTGGCAGCAGGCCATCGTCGGCAAAATCTCGGTCGAAGCCGCGCTCCGGACTTCGGCCGAGACATGGACGGCGTTGAAGAAGGCCGGCTGACCCCGTGGCCATGCGCGCGGTGACACACGACGAACGGGCAGCCGCGGGGCTGCTTGCCGGGCTTGTGGCGGTACTGATGGCGGTGACGGCGTTTCCGATCCTCTATTCGCTGTGGATCAGCCTGTTCGCGGTCAACCTCCGCCGGCCCAACCGCATGCCATTCGTGGGGCTGGACAACTATATCGCCGTGTTGTCCAGCCCGGCGTTCTGGGGCTCTGTCGGCCGTACCGCGTTGTTCTCCGCCTTGGCGGTCGCCGCGATACTGGTTATCGCAACGCTTGTCGCCCTGCTGCTGGACCAGGAGTTTCCCGGCCGCCGAATCCTCAGCGCCTGCCTGCTGATCCCGTGGGCGATCCCATCGGTTGTCAACGGCTTGATGTGGAAATGGATCTACGATTCCAACTATGGCGCGCTGAACGGGCTGTTGCTGCAACTCGGCTTCATCGGTTCGGCCACGATCTGGCTCGGGGACAGCAACCGAACCCTGCCGCTGATCGCCAACGCTTTCATCTGGAAGGAGGTCCCGCTGGCGGCGATCCTGCTGCTGGTGACCTTGAAATCGATCCCGGCCGATCTCTACGGTGCCGCCGCCGTCGATGGCGCGCCCGCCTGGCGGCGCTTCTTCGCCATCACCCTGCCGGCGCTGCGGCCCGGCTTTCTGCTGGTCACGCTGTACGAGGCGATGATGGCGGTGCGGCACTTCGACCTGTTCTTCCTGCTGACCGAAGGCGGCCCCGGCGGGGCGAGCGACGTGGTGGCCTGGCGTATCTACGTGGAAACCTTCCGCAACCTGTCCTTCGGCACGGGCGCCGCCATGTCCTACATCCTGGCCATCGCCACGCTGCTGATGTCCTACGCGCTGATCCGCGGCATGGCGCGGACGCTATGATCGTTCCGCGCCCGATCGCACCGCGCATGCTGCGGCTCGCGGCGCTTGGCCTCGCCTCGCTGCTGCTGTTGGCCTATGTGCTGGGGCCGGTGATGTGGCTGCTGTCATCCTCGCTGCAGACGGAACGCGAAATCGTTTCGATCCCGCCGCACTGGATCCCCGAATCCCCGACCTTGGCCAATTTCAAAGCGATCTTCGCAACCGGTCTCGGTCTTGCCCGGCCATCGCCCGCCGGCACCGACCCGTCCAGCGGCGGATTCATCCCCTCGGTCGCGGCCAATTTACTGCCGGCCATGGCGAACAGCTTCATCGTGGCCGTGACCGTGACGATCCTCAACCTGCTGATCGGTGTGCCCGCCGCCTATGCCATCGGCAAGATCCGGTTTCGCGGCCGCGGCCTGACGCTCTATGCCATCCTTGCCACGCGGGTGATCCCCGACATCGCCCTCGTCGTGCCGTTGTTCCTCGTCGTGCGCAAACTCGGCATGCTCGACAGCCTCGCGTCGCTCATAATCGCTTATCTCGCCATCACCGTGCCGTTCTCGGTGTTCGTGCTGGCCAGCTTCTTCGAGCAGATGCCGGACGACCTGGATCGCGCCGCCAGGGTCGATGGCTGTTCGCGCCTGCGGGTTCTCACGCATGTGTATCTGCCGCTCGCGCGGCCCGCCCTGGTCGCGGTCGGATTGTTCGCCTTTCTCGCAAGCTGGAACGAGTTCCTGCTGGCGCTGATGTTCACGCAAACCGCCGCCTCGCAGACGCTGCCGATCGTCGTCGCGGGCATCACCTCCGACTTCACCGTCAGCTTCTCCTTTCTCAATGCCGCGGGCGTTCTGGCCGTCGTCCCGCCGGTGCTGCTGGCGGTCATTTTCGAGCGTTACATCGTTTCCGGCCTAACCGCCGGCGCAGTCAAAGGCTGAACCATGGCCCGCATCCGCTTCCAATCCGTCACCAAGCGCTATGCCAACGGCGCCACCGCCGTCGCCGGCCTCGATCTCGACATCGCCGACCAGGAGTTCCTGGTGCTGCTCGGTCCATCCGGCTGCGGCAAGTCAACCACGCTGAACATGATCGCGGGGCTGGAGGAGATCAGCGAAGGCGCGCTGCTGTTCGACGACCGGACGATGAACAACGTGCCCGCGCATCGGCGCGATGTTGCGATGGTGTTCCAGAGCTATGCGCTTTATCCGCACAAATCGGTATTCGAGAACATCGCCTTCGGCCTGCGCATGCGCCGCGTGCCAGAGCCCGAACTGCGCCGCCGCGTGATGGACGCGGCCGCGAAGCTGGAGATCGCCCATCTGCTGGAACGCCGCCCCAGCCAGCTTTCCGGTGGCCAGCGCCAGCGCGTGGCGCTTGGCCGAGCGATGGTGCGTGAGCCGTCGGTGTTCCTGATGGACGAGCCGCTGTCCAACCTGGACGCCTCGTTGCGCATCTCCATGCGCGCGCAGATCCGTCATCTGCATGCGCAGATGCACAGCACCTTCGTCTATGTCACCCACGATCAGGCCGAGGCCCTGACCCTGGCCGACCGCATCGTGGTGATGCGCGATGGCACCATCCAACAAATTGGCTCGCCGGACGATATCTACGAGCGCCCGGCCAATCTGTTCGTCGCCTCGTTCCTGGGCAGCCCGGCCATCAACCTGCTGGAAGGTGCGCTGGAAACCATCGGCGGCACGCTCTGCTTCCGCCGCGGCGCGCTTACCGTGCCGCTGCCCGCCTGCTTTCGCGGCGATGCGCGCGAGGTCGTGCTGGGACTGCGGCCGGAGGATGTCGGCCCGGCGACTTCGGAAGCCGCCCAGATACACGGGGTGGTGGACACGGCGATGCCTGCCGGCTCCGACCAGTTCCTCGGCGTGGCTGTGGAGGGGGCGATGCTGTTCCTGCGCGTACCCAAGGATGTGCGGGTGCGCGAGGGCGAACCGATCGGCTTCGGGCTGACCGAATCCAGGCTGCACCTGTTCGACCGAACGACCGGCCGCTCGCTGCGGAGGGCCGCATGAGTCAGATCGGCCGGCCGCTGCGGCGGCGCGAGGATGTGCGGCATCTGACCGGCCACGCGCGGTTTCTCGATGGCATGGTTTTCCCCGGCGCCCTGTTCGCCAGGTTCGTCCGCGCGCCGCTGGCCCATGCCCGCATACTCTCGATCGAAACGGCAGCGGCACTGGCGGTGCCCGGCGTGGAGATGGTCGCAACCGGCACCGATCTGGCCCGCCTCGCCGCGCCGTTGCGCCTGGCGCCGCCAATCGATGGGCTAAAGCCGGTCAGCATGGAGCCGATGCCCACGCGGAAGATCCGCTTCGATGGGGACCTGGTCGCTGTCGTCGTGGCCCGCGGCCGGATGGCGGCGGAGGATGCCGCCGAACTGGTCGCCGTCGAGTACGAAAGCCTTCCCGCCGTGGTCACCGCCGCGGCGGCACTCGCGCCGGACGCGGTTCTGGTCGATGAGGATCTGGACAGCAACCTCGTCTCTCACCAGAGCTTCTCCGCCGGGGATCCGGAGCAGCACTTCCGCACGGCGCATCGCGTGGTAGAGGCACGGTTCCACCAGCATCGCCAGACCCATGCTCCGATGGAGCCGCGCGGCTGCTGTGCCGTGTGGGACGAAGGCCGCGAGCACCTGACGCTGCATATCGGCAACCAGGCGCCGCATCCGCTGCGCACGGCGATCGCGGCGCGGCTGGGGCTGGCGGAATCGCAGGTGACGGTCATCTGCCCCGATATCGGCGGCGCGTTTGGCCAGAAGATCGCGCTCTACCGCGAGGAGTTGGCCGTCGCGGCCTTGTCGCGCGCACTCAAGCGGCCGGTGCGCTGGCGCGAGGAGCGGGGCGAGAACCTGCTTGCCGCCGCGCACGCCCGCGAGCAAACGGTGCAGACACGCGCCGCCGTCGATACCGATGGGCGCATCCTGGCGCTCGAGCTGAATCTGGTCGAGGATTTCGGCGCCTATTGCTTCTACCCGGCCAACTACATGGCCCGCGTGGTGGCGATGATCGCAACCGGTCCCTATCGCATCGCCGACTATGCCTTCGATGTGCAGGTGGTGCTGACCAACAAATGTGGCTCCGGGCCGATGCGCGCGCCAATGGCGATCGCCTCCCGGGTCATGGAGGGCACCATCGACGCCATCGCTCGTGCGCTGACGCTCGATCCGATCGCCGTGCGACGGCGCAATATGCTCTCCCGAACCGATCTGCCGTTCCTGATGCCGACAGGAGAGATACTGGACGACGTCACCCCGCGCGAGACATTCGAGGCCGCGATCGACGGATTCGATGTCGAGGCCTTCCGGACCCGCCAGATAGCAGACCGCGCGGCGGGCGTGTACCGCGGGCTGGGGATATGTTCGGTGATAGAACCGACCACCTATGGTTCGGCGTTCTACAAGGCGGCGGGCATCGCCGGCTCCGGCCACGAGGCCGGCTGGGTAAAGGTGGCGCCTTCCGGCTCCGTGGATGCGTCGGTGGGGCTGATGGGCTCCGGCCAGGGCTATGAGACGGCACTGGCACAGGCCGTGGCGCAGGGGCTGGGCGTTCCGGCCGAATCCGTGCGCATGCGGTTCGGCAACACCGATACCGCACCCTATGGCATGGGCAGCCGCGGCGCCCGTGGCGGCACCGCTGGCGGGTCGGTGCTGTTCCTGGCCGGGCAGACCCTCCAGCGCAAAATCTGCGCCATCGCGGCGCACCAGCTCGGTCTTAACTCCGGCGATGAATTGCGCCTGCATGACGGTGTCATCCAGCGGCAGATCGGCGGCGAGTGGGAGGAGACCGGTCTTGGCCTGCGGGACATCGCCCGCATCGCCTATCTCGATCCGCTGAGCCTGCCGCCGTGCATGGAGCCGGGCCTGGAGGCACATCGCGCCTACGATCCGCCGGCGATGACCTATTCCAACGCAACGCATCTGTGCGAGGTCGTGGTCGATATCGAAACCGGGAGGGTCACGCCGGTGCGTTATCTGGTGGCCGAGGATTGCGGCACCGTGCTCAACCCGGCCATTGTCGCGGGTCAGCAGCACGGCGCGGTGGCGCTGGGGCTGGGGGGGGCGCTGCACGAGCAGGTGGTTTACGATAAGGACGGCCATAACCTGACCGGCAGCTTCATGGACTACGCCATGTCCACCGCGGCCGACCTGCCGCCGATTGAGATAATCGCGTGCCACACACCGAGTTCCCGTACGCCCACCGGCAGCAAGGGCATGTCCGAAGGGGGCGTGATGGGGGCGAGCGGCGCTGTGGCGCTTGCAGTGAACGATGCGCTGGCACCGTTCGGGGTGGTCGCCGAACGACAGCCGCTGACATCTGGCGCCATTCGCGCCCTGCTGGAGAGCAAGCTGTGTGGGTAGGGATCATTGCCCTGGCTGACGTTGATGCCGAAATCGGGCTCGTAATGCTCTTGTCTTTGGATGCTGCCCATGAATGCCAGAAGGCGGAAGGACGGATGAACACCCTCGCCGACCTTCAGGAGGGGTCATCGAAGGCGCCGTCAGGCTTCACCGGCCGAACGCGCTAGCAGTTACTGTCAGGACGACGCATTCGATGACCACCTCACAGGCGCCAAGGACATCCCCGGTGTATCCTCCGATCTGCCTGTGGGCGAATTTCATCACCACAACTGAACACCCAAGCCCCAGAACGATGGTCGCAACCGCCGGCAGTAACGGCAAGAACAGTAGCGGCGCGGCTATTGCCAGCCCTGCCCCCAGCGCGGCACGCCAAGCCCCCGGCTTACCCACGGAAGCACCCATCCCGTTGTTCCGCGCCGGCGCAAGCCCCAGCAGCAGCACGATCATCCCGCTTCGCCCGAGCATCCCGGCAACAACCAAAGCCTTCATCACAAGCAGGGGATGGCCGAGCGCCGCGATAGCCGCCACCCTAACGATGACCGACAGGAGAAGTGCCAGCGCACCGTAACTGCCGATGCGGCTATCACGCATGATCTCCATCTTCCTGGCCGGCGTGGCACCACCGCCGAAGCCGTCAGCCGTATCGGCGAGACCATCTTCGTGGAGCGCCCCCGTGACAGCCATTGTTCCCGCCAAAGTCCACGCCGCGGCGAGCAGCGGCGGAGCGCCCGCTTTGTTCATCAGCCAGTAGAGCAACCCGCCCAGCGCCCCGACAGTCAGACCGACGAGGGGAAAGACCCAGACGCAGCGGCCGAGATCGGACGGTGCGTCGCCCCGCGCGAAGCGCCCGACCGGCAGCCGGGTGAGCAGCATGAAGGCTGCCAGCAGATCGGCCAGCAGCACCGGTCAGGCCCGGTTATCGACTGCCGCCTCGGCAAAGGTGGCCATACCGGTATGGCAGGCGACGGCTGCCCGCAGCAGCGGCACGGCCAGCGCCGCCGCCGACGCTTCGCCAAGCCGCATACCGAAATCCAGCAACGGGTTGAGCCCGAGTGCCCCGGCCAAGGCATGGTGGCCGGACTCCGCCGACAGATGGGCGAGCATGGTGTGGTCGAGTGCTCCCGGTGTCAGCCTCGCCAGCGGCGCTGCGGCGGCCGTGCAGACGAACCCATCCAGCAGCACCGGGATTCCGAGTTGCCGCGCGGCCAAAGTCGCGCCGAGTATGGCGGCAAGCTCCCTGCCGCCGAATGCCATCGCGATCAGCAAGGGGTCGCCGATCCTACCGGCATGACGCTTCAGACCCGCGTCGATCACGCGGCACTTGCGTGCCAGCCCCGCATCGTCGATCCCGGTACCGCGGCCAGCCCAACGGCTGCCATCACCGCCAAACAAAGCAGCAGCGATCGCAGCGGCGGCGGTGGTGTTGCCGATGCCCATTTCCCCCAGGCACAGCAAATTCGCGTCCGCTGAAACGGCATCGTAGCCGGTGGAAACCGCGCGCAGAAATTCGGCCTCTGTCATCGCTGGCGCTTGAGTGAAGTCTTGTGTCGGATTGTCGAGTTCCAGCGGAATAACCCGCAGGACCGCGTCCGCAATGCGCGCGATCTGATTGATAGCCGCGCCGCCGCTGGAAAAATTGGCGACCATCTGCGCGGTCACTGTCGCGGGATAGGGTGAAATGCCCTGGCGGGTGACCCCGTGATTGCCGGCGAACACCAGGACATCGACCCGGTCGAGGCGCGGCATGGGGCAACTTTGCCATTTGGCCAGCCATGCCGCCAGGTCTTCGAGACGGCCAAGACTCCCCAGGGGCTTGGTCAGTATCTGCTGTCGTTCGCGCACCGCCGCGGCTGCGGTGTCGCTGCCCGCTGGCAGGATCAGGCATGCGGCCCGGAGCGCACTGAGATCGACAAATCTACTCATTCTAATCCCGATCGGCGGTGGAAGATCCAACGGATCTCGTGTGGTTGGAAGCCTATAGCTAACGCTCACCCGGCCAATGCGAAAGGTCTGCTTCGGCGTTGATATTGGACGCACCGGCCCCAACCGCTTAATAAGCGGACTTCTGCCATCGACAGGGCCCGAAACCA
>JAJZEV010000139.1 GCA_021805665.1 Pseudomonadota bacterium | reverse complement strand
ATGCCCCAGGCGATGGCCACCTGCGCGGGGGTGGCGCCATGGCGGTTCGCGACCGCCGCCAGTGCCGGGGACGCCAGGGTTTTGCGGACATGGTGCCCCAGCGGCGAATAGGCCATGACGGGAATGCCGGATCGAACGCACCATGCCAGCAGATCGAACTCGATGCCGCGGCTGGCGGGATGATACAGCACCTGGTTCGCGGCGCAGTCCGCACCCCGCAGTTCGCGCATGTCGGCGGTGTCGAAGTTGGAAACGCCCCAGTAGCGGATTTTGCCGGCGGCCTTCAAAGCCTCGAACCCCGCCACCGTTTCGGCCAGCGGATAGCCGCCGCGCCAGTGCAGCAGATACAAATCGATGCGGTCGGTCTTCATCCGCTTCAGGCTGCGCTCGCAAGCCTGCTGAACCCCCTGGCGGGACGCATTTCCCGGCAGCACCTTGCTGACGAGGAACACTGTCTCGCGCAGGCCGGACACAGCGCGGGCTACGATTCGTTCCGCGCCGCCGTCAGCGTACATCTCCGCGGTATCGATCAGCGTCATGCCCAGATCGATGCCCAGGCGCAGGGCATCGGCTTCCCTGGCGGCATCCGCCGCGCGCTCGCCCATATACCAGGTGCCCTGGCCTACGGCGGGAACCATCTCTCCACCTGGCAGGGCAACCGTCCGCATCAATTGGCCAGTGCCTCCGCTACCCGCATGACCCGCAGGAAATTGCCGCCCCACAGCTTTTCCAATGCCCCCCGGTCATAGCCGCGCCGGACCAGTTCCACCGTGATGTTGGGGCTCTGGCTGGCGTCGTGCCAGTCGGAGAAGCCGCCGCCGCCGTCGAAATCCGATGAAATACCGACATGGTCGATACCGATCCGCCGCACCGCATGGTCGATATGATCGGCGAAATCCACCACGGTGACCTCGCCGGGCTTGGCGTTCGGCTTCAGGAACGCAGAAACGGCGGTGATCTGGATCACGCCCTTCACGTCGCGGATAACGTCCAGTTGCCAGTCGGTCATGTTGCGGGAATGGTCGCAGATCGCGCTGACACAGGAATGAGTCGAAACGATCGGGGACCGCGAAACCTCCGCCGCCTGCACCATGGTATCGCGGGAGGTGTGGGCGACATCGACCAGCATGCCAACCTTGTTCATCGCCCCGATCGCCGCCCGGCCCAGCGAGGACAGCCCGCCGTGTTCGGTTTCCCGGTCACCCAGATCGCGGCGCGGATTGCAGGAATCGGCCAGCGCGTTGTGGCCGTTATGAGTCATGGTCATGTAGATCGCACCGCGGCGGCGGAACTCGGCGATACGCCCCAGATCGGCACCGACGGCGAAACCGTTTTCGACGCAGGGAACGATTGCCAGAATCCCGGCCCGCTTCGCCGCCACGACAGCGTCCGCCCCGGCGGCGATTCGCATCGGGATGGGCGGATGCATCGCCTCCATCCGGTTGATCTGATCCAGCATCGCGATCGCCCGGGCATAGGCGGCGTCCTCGGCGGCGACGGTGCGGGTCGTCTGCGGGACATAGGCGACGAAACAGGCGGCACTGACGCCGCCGCGGACCATCTTGGGCAAATCGACCCGCCGCGGGCCGTCCTGAAACGGATCCGGACCGGTTGGCCAGGGAATGTCGATATGTGTATCCATCGTCACGATAGAACGGTGGATCGAAAGCGCGTCGGGCTGCGTGGCGTCGTTCATGACGACAGGCTTACAGATAACCGCGATTGACGAAAGAGGTTGGGGGCTGAAAATGAGAACATACGTCCTGACGATCGCGATCCTGGGCGCACTGGCCGCCGCCGCGCACGCCGCGACGGAACAGCAGATCGGCAGTTGGGTGGTGAGCTGCCCGGACGGGTCGCGGGAATGCCAGATGCGCTCCGGCAAGCGGTTCCTGGACAAGGCCGGCATTACCGGCGACCTGGAAATCGAAAGCCAGGGCCGCTCCCTGGTGCCGGTCATCGCCCTGCGTGGCATTTCCAGCGAAATTCTGACGGCCGCATCCCTGGCCGGCACCACCGAGGCATCGATCCAGTTTCCCGGCGGCGCCTGGCAGGCATTGACATGCAATACCACCAAGGCCGGTTACATTTGCGCGCCCGACGAGACTGCGGGACGCATCCTGTCGGCCGGGCTGGCGACAGCGAAGTCGGTCAAGGTTCGCGTCAGCGTGTCGGTCGCCGGCATGGCCCCCCTGCCCGCGCAGGAAAAAACCCTCGACCTTTCCGGCACCAACGAGGCACTGGCCCGCCTGCGTTCGGTCGGCCCGTCGCCGATTCCGGCCGCACTGGCAACCGGCGGGGCCGGGACACAATCGCCGGCGGGTATGATGGGGATGGCGGACAAGATGATGAAGGCGGCCGGCTACCCGCAGGGGGTGAGCGGGCTGGAAGGCATGATCGCTAAGTACATGGCCAAGTAGGCGGGTCAGTATTTGAACACGACCCGCTTGCGCTTCGGCTGGGGAATTTTCACGGTCTTGGCCTGATCCAGTTCGAAATCGACGATGATCTGCCCGACGCCTTGCTGCAAATCCGTGGCGTCGTCCGGGTTGGTGGTGGTGTCCTTCCCGTCCTTTTCGGTGCCGCTCAAATCACGCCCTCCTCTGCCAGCCGTTCCACGTCGGACTTCGACATTCCCAGCATGGTCGTCAGCAGCCATTCATTATCCTCGCCATAGCCGGGGGCGCCGCGATCGATCGGGCCGCCGATATAAGCTGGCGTCGCGGACAGTTTCATCGGCAACTCATAGACTGGCCATGTCCCGATTTTGGTGCCGGTGACCTCGGTCAGCCATTTCAGATGGCGCAACTGGGGATCGTTGTCGCAACGGTCCTCCGCGGTCTGGCACACCCCCGCCGGGACACCCGCATTTTGCAGGACGGTCATGATATCCTCGGCCGATCGCGTGGCGGTCCAGGCGCCGACAACCGGCTCCAGCACATCCTGATTCGCCAAACGGTCTGTCAGCGTGGCGAACCGGCGGTCGTCCAGCCATTCGGTGTGGCCGGCGACGCTGGCCAGCGCCTGCCACTCGGCGTCGGTGAAGCAGGCGATGGCGACCCAGCGGTCCTTGCCCCTGCAACGAAAGATACCGTGCGGGGCGGCCGGTTTGTAAGGGGAGCGATTGCCGTAGCGACGCCATTCGCGGCCATTCGCAGACCAGTCCAGGATGGACGTTCCGGTCAGGAAAAGGCCGGATTCGCACTGGGACGCATCGATCCACTGGCCCTCGCCGGTGCGGTCGCGGTGATACAGGGCACCGAGCAGGGCGAGGGCGTAGCCGTAGGCGCCCATCCAGTCGAGGTAGGAGTAACCCCACCCGACCGGCATCGCCGGTTCCGGCAGGCCGGACATGTCGGCCTGTCCGCCGAACGCCGCCGCCACCGGGCCGACGGTTCGCATCCGGCCATAGACGCCGTGCGCGCCCATGCCGGCCTGCTGGATATAGATGATATCCGGGCGGATTTTCTTCAACACATCGTAGCCAAGACCCAGGCGTTGCAGCACGCCGGGCGAGAAACCCTCCGCGACGATGTCGCAGACGCGCACAAGATCCTTGGCGATCGCCAGTCCCCTGGGGTGGCGGATGTTCAGCGAAATGCCGCGCTTGCCGCTGTTCTTGTTGTTGAACTGGCCGCCCATATCGGGGTCTTTCACCCCCGCCAGCGGGCCGGTGGCGGCGTCGCGCGCGGCCCGTCCGCCGACCGGGGCCATGGCGGCCAGCCGGGTGTCGGGGTTGTCTTTCCACTCCACCTTATAGCTTTCCGCGCCAAGCGCGGCGAGAAAGCGGGTGCCGCCGGCCGAGGCAAGGAACCAGGCAAAATCCAGGATTTTCACGCCCTGCAGCGGAAACGGCTTACCGTGCATCGCGGAGACGACGGGGTTGCTGTCGCCTTTCGGCCGGGCCGGCACGCTGGGGGTTCGCGCCGGTTCGCCCAGCACTTCGGCGGTATCCTCGCCCAGCAGCGGCGCACGCCTGCCGACCTGCCAGCTTGTCTTCGACGTCAGCCATTTGCTTGTCGGATAACGGAACGACCGGCCATGTTCGGGGTGATACACATCCGCGAACGACTTGCGTTGCAGCCAGTGCTCGTCCAGCGCGTTTTCGTGCGGTTTGCGGATCGGTGCCCACAGCAGGCCGGCCTCCTGCGCCTCCAGCCACGGCATGTCTTTATAGGTCCAGGCCCGGGCGAACCGCTGCACCACATCGATCATGTGGGCTTTGCCTTCGTCGCTGGCGGTGGAACCGGGAACCGCGCGCGCTTTCAAATCGGCATCCGGCGGCGGCGGCTGCAAGTCGGCCTGCATGCCGTATTTCGACAGCAGCGGCACCAAAGCCTTCAGATCGCGCGCGCCCATGCCGTGGGAGATATACCAGCGCCCGTCCTTGGTGTGCATGATCCCGGGCGAATGATTGGGCGTTTCCAGCGCGTGGCGGCAGGTCAGCCGCCATAGCGGCACGCGGCGCATCACCCAGTGCATGATGTCCAGTTCGGGGTTTTTCGACACCGCCTCGTGGATCGCCACCGAAACATCCTGACCCTGCCCGGTGCGATGGCGGGCGATCAGTGCGGCGACGATCCCGGTGGCGAGCTGTTCGCCGGCTATGTGGTAGGCATGCCAGACCTGGGGCGCGATCGGCGGCGTGTCATACTCGAAATTCGGATCGGGATCGTAACCGCAATTCATCGTCACGCCGCCCAGCGCGAGATGGATCAGGTCGGAGCCCTTGAAATCGGCCCGGGGGCCATCGTCGCCGAACGGGGTCATGCGCGCGGTCAGCAGCTTGGGGAAGCGCCTGTTCAGCGCCGCCCGATCCAGACCCAGGGCGGTATTCAAGGCGCCGCAGGACGAATCCAACAGAATATCCGCGCCGTCCAGCAGGCGCAGCAGTTCGCCGGGCCGGGACTGAATGTCCATGACGACGGACTTCTTACCGCGATTATAGTTCCAGAAGAACAGGGATCGTTCCGGTCCCGGTTCGTCGTTCAGGAACGGGCCGATGCGGCGGGTGGCGCTGCCCTCCGGCGGTTCGATTTTCACCACGTCGCAGCCCAGGCCGGCCAGTAGCAATCCAGTGTATTCAGCGCGTTCGTCGGCGATTTCTATCACCCGCAGACCGGCAAGCATGCCGGGGCCGGCATCGCCCATCATCTCCCCCGGGCCAGTGGATCGTTCGGTCATTGTTGTTTCCTCCCGGGCTCGGCGGCTTAGGGCCGCGTGCGCGCCAGCATGTCCAGCAGTATCGCGTTGACGGTGTCGGCGGATTCATAAGCGGCCCAGTGGCCGGTGTTCGGGATCAGGCGGATGTCGGCATCCGGGCAATGGGCGCGCAAGGCGGCCACACGCTCCCGCCCCTTCGGGTTCGCGGGCGCATCGAGGTCGCCCCACATGCCGTTCAGCGGCGCCTCCAGCCGGTCGATCGCCTTCATGATCGCGCCGCTGCGGGAAATCGGCGGCGTGTGCAGACGCGAGCGCACGGTGTTCCAGTCCTGAATGGCCAGCGCCAAATCGTCGATCTTAGCCGGGTCGGCGATCATCAGGCGGCTCAGGTTGATGCGATGGGTCTCGCGGCGTTCCTCACCTTCCAGGTGCCGCACTTTTTCCAGCTTTACGGCCGACCCCATGGCGCCGACGCCAGACGACCCGATGACGGTGACGGATCGGACGCGCTTGCCGCCCAGCGCCCCGACGCAGGCGGCAATCGTGCCGCCGAACGAAAAGCCGACAACCTCGTAAGCCTTGTCCGCACCGGCGATGCGGTCGATGCCGTCGGCGACGATTTGGGAGATGGCGAAAGCGTCCTCGCTGTCGGGGGGAAAGTCGGACTCACCCAGGCCGGGCAGGTCCGGGACCAGCACGCGGTAGCCGGGGACCAGCGCGGGGATGTTGCGTATCCAGTGCCGCCAGGACCCCGCACCGCCGTGGAACAGCGTGACCAAGGGGGCGGTGCCGCCCGAAATATCCCATTCATGCCAGACCATTCTGCCTTCGCCGCAGGGCGTTTCATGGCGGATCGCCTGACTTTGGATGCGGTCCAGGATCGTCTGCGGGTCTTCGGCGAGCTGGTCGTTCATCCCGGGCGGGTCCTCTGTTCGTGACGTTCGCAAGCTTACAGGCAGGGGTTCGCTGGCGCCAAATCCACGGCCGGCGGTCACAGGTATTCGTCGGCCAGCGCGACATCGCGGATCGCGTCCACCGGCCCGCCGCGACGGATTTCCCCGCCCCGCATGACATAGCCGCTGGTGGCGAGTTTCAGGGCCGGACGGGCCATTTGTTCGGTCATAAGAACGGTTGTGCCGCGGGCGCGCAGATGCAGGATCGCGTCGCCGATCTGCTTGATCCAAACCGGCGCCAGACCGAGAAAAGGCTCATCCAGCAGCAGCAGCCTGGGAAACGACGCCATCGCGCGGGCCAGGGCCACGATCTGCTGCTGACCGCCCGATAACTGGCCGGCGGGCTGGGTTTCGCGATCGATTAGCAGGGGAAATACCGAACGTAACCAGTCCAACGCCTGCCGTTGCCGTTTGCGGCCGAGTCCGAAGGCGCCAGACAAGACGTTATCGGTCACCGACATGGTCGGAAACACCCGGCGGCCTTCGGGCGAGTAGCCAATACCAAGCCTCGCCCGGCGTTCGCACGGGATTTGCGTCAGGTCCGTGCCTTCCAGCAGAATCCGCCCTTTCGCCGCCGGGACCAGGCCGATGATCGCGTTGATCGTGCTGGATTTGCCCGCCCCATTGGCGCCGACCAGCAGAACCGTTTCGCCTTCCGGCACATCGATGGAAATGCCCGACAGCGCGGCGATGCCGCCGTAGCGAACCCACAGATCCTCGATACGCAGCAGCATGGCTATGCCTCCCCTGCTTCGCCGAGATAGGCGGCGATCACATCGGGACGCGCCAGGACCTCGGCCGGGGGACCGTCGGCCAGCAGCACCCCGGCGTCCAGCACCAGGATGCGCGGACACAGGCGGCGGATCAGGTCCATGTCGTGCTCCACGATCAGCACGCTGGTGCCGGCATCGCGGACGATCTGCACAAACGTATCGACGTTCTGCCGTTCGGCGCGTTCCAGGCCGGCGGCGGGTTCGTCCAGTAGGACGATTTTCGGGGCGGAGGCAAAAGCCATGACCAGACCCAGCATTTTTTGCAGGCCGTAGGGCAGTTTGTCGGATATTTCGTGCAGCCGCGGGGTCAGGCCGAATGTGTCCATCATCCGGGTCAGCCCAACCGGCGCACCGCGCCCGCCGAAACGAACCGCCCTGGCGATATTCTCGTTCACCGATACGCTTTTAAACGTGTTGGTCTGCTGGAAACTGCGCGCCAGACCCAACCGGCTGACCGCATGGGCCGGCTGGTTGGTGATATCCCGCCCGCCCAGCACGACTTTCCCGGCGGAGGCCATCTGCCGGCCGGAGATCACGTTGATCAGGGTGGTTTTGCCGGCGCCGTTCGGGCCGATGACGCCTAGCAATCCACCCTCCGGCAGGGTGAAGCCGATGTTCTGGAACACGCGCAGCCCGCCGAAGCGCTTTGCCAGGGATTCGACCCGCAGCTCGGTCACGATACGCGCCGCCACAACGCCGCCATTGAGCCGGCAATCCCACCCCTGGCGGCCAGGACCACAACCAGGATCAGCACGCCATAGAGCCCTTGGGCATACTGGCCGTGCGTGCCGAACAGATTGGTGGCGAATACCAGCGCACCCGTTCCCAGTACCGGTCCCAGGATCGACACACGCCCGCCGACGATGGTGTAGGCGATAAAATCGACGGCCGTGGAGGAGTCGAACGAACTGGGATGCGCGGTCAGCAACATATTGACCAACGAGTAGCCCGCCAGCCCGGCCACCCCGGCGGCGACGACGAAGCCCAGCGCCTTGTAGCGCCACACCGCCAGGCCCAGGCTTTCAGCCAGAATCTCGTTCTCCTCGATGCCGGCAAAGTGCTGATGGAAATACCGCGTCAGCACGCCGGTTATCAGCGTGGCGACCATCGCGAGGCCGCAGGCATATTCCAGCACCAGCCGGTTGGTGCCCAATTCGGCGCCGAACAGGGTTACCGCCGCCACGCCGGATATGCCGTTGGACCCGCCGGTCAGGCCGGGCGTCTCGAAAATCAGCAACTGCATGATCTGCGACAGCACGAACGTCACCAGAACGAAATAAGTACCGCGCAGGCGCAGCACCAGCGCGCCCAGCGGGACCGCCACCAGGGCCGGCACCAGGAACGCAGCCGCGGTCATCAGGAAAGCGTCGGTGATATTGTGTTGACCGGCGATGGCAACCGTATAGCCGCCGATCGCCATGAAGGCCGGCGTGGCGAACGACAGCAGGTTCATCCGCAGCATGATCCACACGCTCTCGGCGGCGATCACCCCGACAAAGGCCTGGTTCAGCACCGAATAGGCCAGCACGCTGCGGGTAAACACCGGCACGACGAACCCGGACGACAACAGCAGCAACGCCACGAGTTCGGTCCAACCGAGCAGCTTGATCCGCACGATTCAGGCGCCCCGCACGGTGCGGCCCATCAGGCCGGTGGGACGGAACACCAGAAGCAGCAGCACGAGCACGAACAACACCAGGGCACCGATGGAGCCGCCGAAATAGACGCTGGAAAACGCCTCGACAATTCCGACGACGAAAGCTGCCAGGGCCGCGCCCTCCAGCGAGCCGAGGCCGCCGAGGATCACGGTCAGGAACGATGTCGCCAGGACCGGATCGCCGACGCCGGGCGACAGCGACAGGATTGGGGTGACCAGCGCGCCGGTCAGGCCGGCCAGTCCGGTGGCGATGGCAAATGCCAGCGGAAACAACAGTTTCGGCCGCAACCCCTGCGCCATCGCCACTGCTCGGTCGTCCGCCAGGGCGCGCAGCCCGCGGCCCAGATCGGTGCGGTACAGCACCAGCCACAAGGCGGCGATGGCCGTGAGGCACACGGCCAGAACGATCAGATTTTCGCGCGGCACGTAAATCGGCCCCATATGCAGCGCACCGGTGACCGGGAAGGCGAATTCCATCGACAGCGGGCCGAACACCGTCAGCAAACCGGTGGAGATGACCAGATACAGCCCCAGGGTCAGCATCAATGTCGCCAGATGATCGTCCACCAATCGTTCCAGCAGAAACAACTCGAACACCCAGCCCAGCGCGGCGGTGGCGGCGACGGCGACCAGCACGGCTAGCGGATACGGCAGCCCGAGAAACGCGACGCAACTATACGCGACGTAGCCGCCCAGCATGTAGAAGCCGCCGTGCGAGAAGTTCACCACGCCCAGAATGCCGAAAATCAGGGTAAAGCCGAGTGCCAGCAACGCATACTGGGCACCCAGGCTGATTCCGATCAGGGCGGCTTGGACAAACTGATCCACCGGGAATTACTCCGGCTTCACCTCCTGCCGCTCGACGCCCAGGTTCTTGCCGTCCTTGATAATCCCGACGCCGAAGGGGAATTGCAGCTCCTGCGCGATGCCGAACTGCTTCTTGCCGGCCCAGAAGCCCTTGCCGATATTCGGATCCTCCACCGGCATGGTCCGTAATGCGGCGGCAACCGCCTTGGCGTCGTCGGTGCCGGCGATGGAAACCGCCTTCAGCGTCATGCGCGCGGCCGGCAGGTCTGCCCAGACGGCGGTGCCGCCGATCGGGTCCTTGCCCAGCAGTTTGCGGTATTCGTCGTCGATCGCCCGGACTTTCGGGTCCTCGGTCGGTACTGTTTCGAACCAATAGAAATTTTTCAGCACATCCAGGCCGCCGGACACGCGCACGATCTCGGCGGTTCCCGGCCCGCCCAGGCGGCCGATCGCGCCGGTAAAGCCGGCCAGACGCAGTTGTTTCACGATCACCCCGGCGTCGCCCGGCGGGGAGGATGCGGTGTCCACGGCATCGGGCTTGCCAGCCAGGATGCGGGTCACGATCGGGGCAAAATTGGTGGTGCCGCGCTGGTAGTATTCCTCGGTGGTGGTAATGCCGTTGGCCTTGTACGCCTCGGCGTCCACGCTGGCGATGTCGGTGCCGCCCTGGTCATTGGGTGCGATCAGGGCCACCGATTTCATCGGAAATTCCTGCATGGCGCGCTTGATCACCGCATCCGCCCAACCGGACGGACCGGGGCCGATATGGAACATCAGCGGGAATTTCGGTTCCAACGCGTTCTTGGCATAGGACGCGTTCCAGGCCACCTGCTCGTTACGCGCGGCGACTGGCTTGATGCCCGTTGCCTCCGGGGAGCCGACGGGCCCGATAATCAGGTGAATATCCTGCGCCGCCAGTGCGTTCGACCCCGCCGCCGCACCGTCGGCGGTGTATTTGCTGTCGTAGGGCACGACCACGACCTTGCAGCTCTTGCCGCCGATTTTCACCCCGCCTTCCTGGTTGACCTCGGCGGCGGCGAGTTCGGCCGCGCTGTTCATCGCCAGACCCCATTGCGCGGCACCGCCGGACATCGGGCCCATCGCGCCCAGCTTCATCTCGCAGTCATCGGCAAAGGCGGTGGCGGGCAGCGTGAGCAAGGCCGCCGCAAAAAGCTGTCGCTTCATGGTTGGTTCCCCCGTCATTATTTTGCCGCCTGGACGATGGCGTGCTTGTCTCAATTCAGCGTGGGACGCCGAGACGATACCGTCAAGAGCGCCAGGACCGGACAACGAGGGCGAATGACGATCGTATTTATCGGCGATATCCACCAGATGTGGGACCGGGTGGAGCGCGGGCTGTCCCGGCTGAAGACACAGCCAAAAGCGGCGGTGATCCTGGGCGATGTGCAGTGCGACCAGCCGCTGGACGTTCTGGCCGCGCCGCTGCTGTCGCGCGGCATCGCGGTACACTGGATTTTCGGCAATCACGACAATGACGGCGGCCCCGGGATGTGGCGCTTCCTGACGGAGCGGGGGCACAACCCGATGACCGCCGAACGGTGTCTACACGGCTGCATCGCCGAGGTGGAGGGCGTGCGCATCGCTGGCCTGGGTGGAACGTTCCGCCCACGGATATGGGAACCCCCTGCCCCGCCGCGCTTGCACGGCCGCGGCGAACTGCCGGAAGACGTGCGCCAGATGGGCCGAGGCTGGCGGCCGGAGCATATCGAGGCGCTGGTTCACTCGCTGGGCACAACCTCGATCTGGCCGGAGGATTACGATTACCTCGCCGGCCAGCGGGCAGACATCCTGGTGACACACGAAGCCCCCAGCAGCCATCCGTCAGGCAATGCCGCGCTGGACGCCCTCGCTCGGGCGATGGGTGTTCGGTTGATCGTCCACGGCCATCACCATGTGAACTATCTGGCGACGGCACCCGATGGATTGAAGGCGCTGGGCGTGGCGGCCGCCTGGGGTGCCACCGCCGACGGCGACATCCTGTGGGAGGGCGAGGCGCCACGGCATTTGACGGCATCCCCCGAGGGATGGAGCCGGTAGCGCAGGCGGCGCAAGACGATTGATCTGAAGGAAGTCACCGCCCGACATCGTCGTGACAAGTTCCGCCGGGCCAAATCCAACAGCACGGTTGCTGTTCTCAAGTTCGTGGATTCGGCCCGGCATCCGACCCGCACGCGCCGTCCAAGGCCATCGTCATGCCGTTTCGATGAACAATTCCCGACCGATCAGCATCCGGCGGATTTCGCTGGTGCCCGCCCCGATTTCGTACAGCTTGGCATCCCGCAGCAACCGGCCGGTGGGATAGTCGTTGATATAGCCGTTGCCACCCAGCGCCTGGATCGCCTCCAACGCCATCCAGGTCGCCTTTTCGGCGGCGTACAGAATCGCCCCGGCGGCATCCTTCCGGGTCGTTTCACCCCGGTCGCAGGCCTTGGCGACGGCATACACATACGCCTTGGCGGCATTCATCGTGGTGTACATGTCCGCCAGCTTGCCCTGCATCAACTGGAACTCGCCGATCGCCTGGCCGAACTGCTTGCGCTCATGCACATAGGGCACCACGACATCCATGCAGGCCTGCATGATGCCCAGGGGGCCCGCCGCCAGCACCGCACGCTCGTAATCAAGCCCGCTCATCAGCACGTTCACGCCGCGCCCGACCGTGGACAGCACGTTTTCCTCGGGCACCTCGCAGTCCTGGAACACCAGTTCACAGGTGTTGGACCCGCGCATCCCCAGCTTGTCCAGCTTCTGGGCGGTGGAAAACCCCTTGAAGCCTTTTTCCACCAGGAACGCCGTGATCCCGCGCGGCCCCGCCGCCGGATCGGTCTTGGCGTAGATCACCAGAACATCGGCATCCGGCCCGTTGGTGATCCACATCTTGCTACCATTCAGCACGTAGCGGTCGCCCTTCTTGTCCGCCCGGGTGCGCATGCCCACCACATCGGACCCGGCACCGGGCTCGCTCATGGCCAGCGCACCGACCTTGGAGCCATCGATCAGCCCCGGCAGATAGCGGCTTTTCTGGCCGGCGTTGCCGTTGCGCGAAATCTGGTTCACGCACAGATTCGAATGCGCCCCATACGACAGCCCAACCGAGGCCGACGCCCGGGAAATTTCCTCCATCGCCACCACATGTTCCAGGTAGCCCATGCCGGCGCCGCCGTACTCTTCCGATGCCGTCACGCCCAGCACCCCCAAGGCCCCCATCTTGGGCCACAAATCCATCGGGAATGCGTTGTCGCGGTCGATCGCGGCGGCACGCGGGGCGATTTCCTCGGCCGAAAACGCCTCCACGGTGGAACGGAGCATGTCAGCGTTCTCACCCAGGTCGAAGTTCAATCCCGGCAGACGGTTCGGCAGGGTGGCCATTTCCTGATTCCTGACATGTTCATGAACGCGAGTCCCCGGGGGCATTGCCCACCCGGACAGCTAGAATACGCGGTCGCGGTTGCGTCCGTCCACCGGCCGGCGTGCGTGCCATCGCTTGGCGGTTCGGAGAATCGAGCCGGCGTGATACTGTCCTCGCATGGCGAATTTCCGATTCCTGCATGCCGCCGATCTGCATCTCGACAGCCCGTTGCGCGGCCTGGAAGCCGATCCCTCGGCCCCGGCGGAGGTCATCCGCGGCGCGACCCGCCGGGCGCTGGGGCGCATGGTCGATCTGGCGATTGAGGAGCGGGTGGATTTTGTCCTGATCGCCGGGGACGTTTACGACGGCGACTGGCCGGATTACGGCACCGGGCTATTCTTTTCCGCCCAGATGCTGCGGCTGCACGGCGCGGGGATTCCAGTTTTCACCATTCGCGGCAACCATGATGCGGCCAACCAGGCAACCCGCTCGCTGCGGATGCCGCATGTCGTCGTATTCGACCACGCCACCGCCCATACCCACCGGCTCGATGCGCTCGGTGTGGCCATCCACGGCCAGAGTTTCGCCGACCGGGCGGTGCCGGACGATCTGTCGCGGGCCTATCCGCCGCCGGTTGACGGGCTGTTCAACATCGGGCTGCTGCACACCTCGGCCGAGGGCTATGCCGCCCACGACCGCTATGCCCCGTGCGAAGTGCCGCGCCTGAAAGCCCATGGCTATGACTACTGGGCGCTGGGCCACATCCATCAGCGGCAGGAACTGTCGAACGATCCGTGGATCGTGTTCCCCGGTAACCTGCAAGGCCGGCATATCGGCGAAACCGGCCCCAAGGGCGCCAGCCTGGTCACCGTGACCGACGGCGCCGTGTCGGTGGAGCATCGCGAACTGGACGTGCTGCGCTGGGCGCATGTCCAGGTGGACCTGACCGGCGCGGCGGACGAAGCCGATGCCTTGGTTCGCGTGCAGGCGAAGCTGGCGGAGGCACGCGACGCCGCCGCCCGGCCGTTGGCCGTGCGGGTGACGCTGTCGGGCACCACGCCGGCCCACGCCGCCCTGGCCGCCGAGGGGCTGCGGGACAAGCTGTTGAATGAGGCGCAGAACCTGGGCGGCGACCACCTGCTGTGGCTGGAATCGGTGAAGCTGGATACCAGCCTGCCTCGGGACGCCGGCAAGGAGCGGCCGGATAACCTCGGCCGCCTGCTGGGCGAAATCGACGCCATCGCCGCCGCCCCGCCCGCCGGCCTGCTGGGCGACTGGCCCGACCAACTGCTGAACCGGCTGCGGGACGCATTGCCGAAGGATCATCCGCTGCGCGACCCCGCCAGCATCCTCGGGCAGGCGAAGCGCAAACTGCAAGCGGAGTTAGGCTGATGCGTCTGGCCCATGTCCGGCTGGAACGGTACGGTCCGTTCGACCAGATCGACCTGCCGCTCGATCCGACGCCCGGGCGGGTGAACCTGATCGTCGCACCGAACGGTTTCGGCAAATCGGTGCTGCGCCAGGGGATTGGCGAATTCCTGTTCGGGATCGATCCGCGCACCCCGATGTCCTTCCGCTTCGGAACGGAGCGGATGCTGCTGAAGGCGGACATTCAGCACGACGGCGGCACCGACTCGCTGGTCCGCCGCAAGGGCAACGGCATCACCCTGGCCCGCGCCGATGGCACCCTGGTTCAACCCGATGAGGAACGCCGGCTGCTGGGCGGCGCGGACAAAGCCGTCTTCCACGAGTTGTTCGGTTTGGACACCGCGCTGCTGCGCTCCGGCGGGCGCGAACTGATCCGCAGCCAGGGGCGGCTGGGTCAGGTTCTGTTCGCGGCCGGCGGCGGCATGGCGCGGGT
>JAJZEV010000269.1 GCA_021805665.1 Pseudomonadota bacterium | reverse complement strand
CGGCCGTGGGGCTATTACGAAAGCCTGATCCAGGGCGACCGGTTCCAGGTCAAGCGCATCGTGGTCACGCCCGGCCGGCAGTTATCGCTGCAAAGCCACTTCCATCGGGCCGAACACTGGGTGGTGGTGAACGGGACGGCGAAGGTGACGCGGGATGCGGAAACGCTGATCGTGCGGGAGAATGAAAGCGTCTATCTGCCGTTGGGCTGTGTTCACCGGCTGGAAAATCCCGGCCGGATTCCGCTGACCCTGATCGAGGTTCAATCCGGGGCTTACCTGGGCGAGGACGACATCGTTCGGCTGGAGGATACTTACGGCCGAGCGTGATCAGGGCGTCCCACGGCGGGCAAGCGGCTCGATGAATTGTGGTTCGGTGTCCCAGGGGAACAAAATCCAGGTGTCCTGGGACACCTCGGTCACGAAGCTGTCGATGGTTGGCCGGCCGGCCGGCTTGGCATAAACACAGGCGAAATGCGCCTTCGGCAGCAGCGCCCGCACGACGCGCGCCGTGGTGCCAGAGTCCACCAGGTCGTCCACGACCAGAAACCCCGTTCCGTCGCCCGCCGCGACCGGCGGCTTGGTGACCATCGGTTCGCCGCGCTGTTCGTCCTGATAAGTGACCACGCAAACGCTTTCGACCAGACGCAGGTCAAGCTCGCGGGCGATGATCGCGGCGGGGATCAGTCCCCCGCGCGTGATGGCGACGATTCCGTGGAACGGACCATGTCCCATCAGCCGCCACGCCAGTGCTCTCGCATCGCGGTGCAGTTGGTCCCAGGTGACAGTGTAGTAGTGATTGGCCATGGACACTTTTCCGCGAAAATCGGGTGCCGTTGCAAGGGGGTTTCCGCGATGTGCGATATCCCGGCCCCGATCGGATTCCGTCTAGTGACATTTTGGTCCACACCGTCTTTGATGTGCAAATGGACCTCCCCGCCGCGTTGCCCGAGACCCGGGAAACCAGCCCCGTCCGGCTTCTGACGCCGGAGCGCCCCTTCGCGCCCGTCATCTTCACGTCCGCGCATTCCGGGCGGGCATATTCCGCCGACCTGATGTCCGGGGTTCGTCTCTGTCCGCTGAGCTTGCGGCGCAGCGAGGATTGCTTCGTCGATGAATTGTTCCAGGCCGCCCCGCGGCACGGTGCACCGTTGCTCGCGGCCAATTTCCCCCGGGCGCTGTGCGATGCGAACCGGGAGGCGTGGGAGTTGGATCCGGGGATGTTTTCCGATCGGCTGCCGGAGTGGGTGAATACCAGCAGCGCTCGGGTTAGTGCCGGGCTGGGCACGATCGCCAAAGTCGTTGCATCAGGGGAGCCGATCTACGGGGCCAAACTGCCGTTCGCGGAAGCCGAACGCCGGGTCATTGCCTACTGGCGACCCTTTCACGAAACCCTCTCCCGCCTGATCGCCGATATTCGCGGCAGATTCGGCTACTGTCTGGTGATCGACTGCCATTCCATGCCGTCGCCCAACCCGGGCCGGCGGCCGGCGGTGCGGCCGGTCGAGTTCGTGTTGGGCGATCTGCATGGCTCGTCCTGCGCGTCCCGCGTTACCCGGGCAGCCGAGGCTGTCTTGTTCAACAAAGGGTATCTGGTGCGCCGCAACGATCCCTACGCCGGCGGCTACATTACCCGCCATTACGGGCGCCCGGCGGATGACGTGCATGTCTTGCAGATCGAAATCGCCAGAACGCTGTACATGGATGAGGCCCGTATCGAGCCGCTGCCGGATTTCGCTTTTGTCCAACAACAAATGACCGATCTGATCGTCGCGATGACGCGGCAGGTGCATGACCTGATCGGCTGACTCCAGGCGATCCGGCCCCTGCGCCAGCCTCGCGGCCGGGCGGACCGGACCAACATTCAAAAATGGGTGGGAAAATCGAATGAGCGACGTCCTCGCGACCCAAACTGGATCGGTGCTGGAAATCCAGTTCAACCGGCCGGAGAAGAAAAACGCCCTGACCCGGGCGATGTATGCCGCCGTTGTGGACGCATTCCAGCAGGCGGACCGGGATGCGTCGATCCGCGCCGTCCTGTTGACCGGGGCGGGAGACACATTCTGTTCCGGCAATGACATCCGCGACTTTCAGACTCGTGCGGCAACGAACGAGGAAACGCATGACTCGCCGTTCCTGACGGCATTGTCGTCCTTGACCAAGCCGATGGTCGCGGCGGTCAACGGCCCCGCGATTGGCGTTGGCACCACGATGCTGGCGCATGCCGATATCGTTGTCGCGGCCCGTTCCGCGACGTTCCGGATGCCGTTCACCAGCCTGGGTTTGGTCCCGGAGGCTGCGAGTTCCCTGTTGTTTCCGCGTCTGGTGGGGCACCAGCGTGCCAGCGCGCTGCTGCTTCTGGGCGATGCGCTGGATGCCGAAACCGCGCGCGACTGGGGGTTCGTCAACCAGGTGGTCGCCAACGAAGACCTGATGACCGCCGCGCGCGGGGTCGCGGCCCGAATGGCGGCGCTGCCTCCGGCGGCCATGCGGATGACGAAGCACCTGATCAAGAACGGCCGCGACGATGTGCCCGGCCGGATCGCCGAGGAACTGGTGCTGTTCAAGCAGCGTCTGCGTTCCCCCGAGGCGGCGGAGGCGTTCCAGGCGTTCGTCGAAAAGCGAAAGCCCGATTTCTCCCAGTTCTCCTGAAGCCCGGATGGCGCCGTTCTTGCTTCATGCCTGCCACCACCAACGGGCGAGGCAGGCATGCAGATTGGCGTTTTCATTCCCATCGGCAATAACGGTTGGCTGATATCGGAGAACGCGCCGCAATACTGGCCCAGCTTCGCGTTGAACAAGCAGATTACCCTGACCGCAGAGCGCTACGGGCTGGATTTCGTGCTGTCGATGATCAAGCTGCGGGGCTTCGGCGGGAAGACGGAATTTTGGGACCATAACCTGGAATCCATCACGCTGATGGCCGGGCTTGCCGCGGTCACCACGCGGATCAAGATATTCGCGACCTGCGCCACCCTGGCGATCCCGCCCGCCATCGCGGCGCGCATGGCATCGACGATCGATTCCATCTCCGGCGGCAGGTTTGGACTGAACCTGATCACCGGCTGGCAGAAGCCGGAATATTCGCAGATGGGGCTGTGGCCGGGCGACGAGTATTTCGGGCGGCGATACCAGTACGTCTCGGAATACATCCAGATCATGCGCGAGCTTTGGGAAACCGGCCGCTCGGATTTCAAGGGCGAGTTCTTCACCATGGACGACTGCCGGCTCAGTCCCCGTCCGCAGGTGCCGATGAAAATCATCTGTGCCGGCCAAAGCGAGGCGGGCATGGCGTTTTCGGCGCAGCACGCGGATTACAATTTCTGCTTTGGCAAGGGCGTGAACACACCCGTGGCGTTTGCCCCGACCGTCGCCAAACTGACTGCCGCGGCGGCGAAGACCGGCCGCGATGTGCGGGCTTTTGCCCTGTTCATGATCATCGCCGATGAAACCGACGCCGCCGCCAGGGCAAAATGGGAGCATTATAAGGACGGCACCGATCACGAGGCAGTGGCTTGGCTCGTCGGCCAGTCCGCGGCGGACACGTCGTCCGGTGCCGATACCAATGTTCGCCAGATGGCCGACCCCGTCTCGGCCGTTAATATCAACATGGGCACGCTGGTTGGATCGTACGCAACCGTCGCCCGGCTGCTGGATGAGGTTGGAACCGTCGAAGGCTGCGACGGCGTTCTGCTGACATTCGACGATTTCATCAGGGGAACCGAGGATTTCGGTGCCCGGATCCAGCCGCTGATGAAGACCCGCCAGCATGTGGAGACCGCGCTATGACCGGATACACCCAGACCGACACACGCAGCGAAAGCGTGACCCTGCCCGCTCGTCCGGAGGCGTTGCGGTTGAAGCCTAGCGAGACCGCGGTCATCGTCGTCGATATGCAGAACGCGTATGCCTCGGCAGGCGGCTACGTCGATATCGCCGGCTTCGATGTGGCCGGCGCGGCTGGGGCGGTGGCCAAGACAAAAATCGTCCTGGATGCCGCCCGGGCGGCAGGGGTGACAGTGATCTTTTTCCAGAACGGTTGGGACAAGGACTATGTGGAGGCAGGGACCCCCGGCTCCCCTAACTGGCATAAATCCAACGCCCTGAAGACCATGCGTGCTCGGCCGGAACTGGCGGGAACGCTGCTGGCGAAGGGAACGTGGGATTATGCGATCGTCGATGAACTGAAACCGCGGCCGGGCGACATTGTCATCGCTAAAACCCGGTACAGCGGGTTCTTCAATACGAACATCGACAGCGTGCTGCGGGCGCGCGGCATCCGCAACCTGGTGTTTACCGGGGTCGCAACGAATGTCTGCGTCGAGTCGTCGCTGCGCGACGCCTTCCACCTGGAATACTTCGGCGTCGTTCTAGAGGACGCAACCCATCACCTGGGACCCGACTTCATCCAACAGGCATCCCTGTACAATATCGAGAAATTCTTCGGCTGGGTCTCGACCGTCGCCGATTTCTGCGGCGCGATCGGTCAGGTCCCGCCAACCTCCAGCACATAAGGTTCCGTCATGCCCAAGACCATTATCCTACCGCCCGGCACCAGCACCCCGATCGCGCCATTCTCCCCCGGTACATTGGCCGACGGCGTCGTCTATGTCTCCGGCACGCTGCCGTTCGACAAGGACAACAACGTCGTGCATGTGGGCGATGCGGCGGCGCAAACCCGGCATGTTCTGGAAACGATCAAGTCGGTGATCGAAACCGCGGGTGGAACCATGGCGGATGTCACGTTCAATTCCATCTTCATCCGCGACTGGGCCGACTACGCGGCGCTGAACACGGTCTATGCCGAATATTTCCCGGGCGATAAGCCGGCGCGGTTCTGCATCCAATGCGGGCTGGTGAAGCAGGACGCGTTGGTGGAGATCGCGACGATCGCCCATATCGGGAAGAAGTAGCCGGACCGTGTATTACGAAATTCATGGCCGGACAGACGGCGCGCCAACGGTGTTTCTGTCCTCCGGCCTGGGCGGAGCCGCACATTACTGGGCGCCGCATATCCCTGCGCTGGCGCGGAATTTCCGGGTTATCGCCTACGATCAGCAGGGCACCGGCCGCAGTGGCGGGACGGTGCCGGATGGGTATTCCATCGATGATATGGCGGCTGAAGCGGCCGCGTTGCTGGACGAGATCGGAGTGGCCAAATGCCATTTCGTCGGCCATGCGCTGGGCGGTTTGATCGGCTTGCGGCTGGCGCTGGACAGGCCGTCGGTCATTGACCGCATGGTATTGGTGAACGCATGGGTCAGGACGCATCCGCACACGCTGCGATGCTTCGCCATCCGCAAGAACCTGCTGCTGGATACGGGGCCGGAGGCATATGTCCGCGCGCAGCCGCTGTTCCTGTATCCAGCGTCGTGGCTGGCCGATCGCCAGGAATGGCTGGCGGAACAGGATGCGGCCGGCATCGCGCATTTTCCCCCGATGGAGACCGTGCTGCGCCGCATCGCCGCCGTAGAGGCCTTCGATATCGACGCGAGCATGATCGCCGCACCAACTTTGGCCGTTGCCACGCGGGATGACCTGTTGGTGCCGTACACCTGTTCGGTCGCGCTGGCCGATGCGCTGCCGAATGCGGAACTGGCTCTGGCCGATCATGGCGGTCACGCCTGCAACATCACCGATCCGGCTGGCTTCGACGCGATGGTCATGCGGTTCCTGACAAAGCCCTAGGACGGTGCGGGCCACCGGTCGCACTAACGTGTGCCATGCGGCGCGATTATGTCGATGATGTGACAGTCGGGACCGTGGCACTTAATGCATACAGGCGCCGGATTTTTTGGTGGACCCTGCATGCATCTGGTTGGGCTGTTCGATAGGGCGGATTTTTCGGTTCTGGCTTTCCTGACGGGCTTTACCGGACGATTCCCCTTGTTCGACCATCTGGTTAATGCGATCTCCCGGTTGGACACGTTCAAGGGAATCGCGCTGATGTGCCTGTTCTGGTACGTTTGGGCCGATGTCCGGTATGACGAATCCGTGTCCCCGGCGATCGATCGTCATGCTCGCTTAGTAACCGTTCTGGCCGGTACTATTTTGGTGGGGGCAATGTCCCGGTCGCTCCAGATGGGCCTCCACGTTCATCAACGTCCGGTACTATCCGATCTGGGGCTGAATTTTGCCGATACCGCATTCAATACCGGCAGCCTGAACACCTGGAACAGCTTTCCCAGCGATCACTCGATGTTCTTCTTTGCGCTCGGTACCGGCCTTTGGCAAGTCAACCGCTTGGCTGGATCGATCGCGTTCGCCTGGACGATCCTCGTTGTCGATATCCCACGTGTGTACCTTGGCATCCATTATCCAAGCGACGTTTTGTTCGGTGCCCTGTTCGGCTTTCTTGGTATGCGGGCCGTCCTTGCGTTACCCCTCGAACGGATCGAAGGGGTCATCGGTCGCTGGCGCAGGGCCCACCAGGGGCTGTTTACGGCTGTCTTATTCCTCGCCACCGATGAGGTTGGCCATCTTCTGGCTGATTTTCGGGAACTCGCGCACAGCTCGATGCATATTTTGATAAAGTAAAAGGCCGGTTGCCCGGTCTTTCGGTAAACCGGATCAGTCGGCTTCGGCCTCCGCTTCGTGAAGGTCCAGCGCCATCGGGTGAAACTCCGCGTATCTGGAGCAGTAGAACAGGATTCCGGCGACGGCGAGATAAGAGACCGCAACCGCGGGGGATTGGCCGATTCCGATTCCGCTCGCACCATGGATGAAGCCGAAAAAAGTCAGCACTGAACCGGCACATGCGAAGGCCGCTGCTTTGTCGAATTCCCGGTCGATGATGAATACCGTGACCGCACCCAGCATGATGCCGGCCAGCGTGGCTCCACCGCCCAAGGTGGCCAGGCCATCGTACAGCACCCCGACCTGCGCCAGCTTGGCGCTGCCGACCGCGGCGGCGCTGGTGCCCGCCGCACCCAGTGCATTGTCGATCTGTGTCTTGCCCCATTCCGCGATTTGCGGCAGCAGCGCCAGGATGATGGCGGGTGCGTGGCGATGCGGCGACTCCTGGAATGCCTGCGACCCGATCAGCATGCCGATGTAGAGCAGGATCGGCAGGATCGCGACCACCGGGATCAACGCGCTGATGACGGCGATGATGCCGAACCAGGTCAGCACCAGCACGACGATGCCGGTCATCGCGGAATAGCCGATGCGGCCGCCCATCGCCTTCCAACCCGGATGGCCGATGTAAACCGCGTTGATGAACGGATTGCCCAGCAGGCACCCGATCAGGCTGATAACCCCATCCGCGGTCAGCACGCGGGTGGTAGGGAAGCTGTCGCCGGCGGCGGCGGCGCTTTCGACGTTATCCAGCGCCTCGATCAGGTCGTAGATGCCGAACGGGATGGCTGTCACCAGGATTATGCCCAGATATTTGAAACCATCGAAGGTGTAACCAACTGCCGGGATCGGGAACGAAAAGCCGAAGTTGGAGAAGGAGGCGATAAGCTTCGCCAGCGTCAGGTCGCCATAGCCCGGGCCCAGCGCGGTCGATCCCCAGGCGATGACCGTGCCCACCGCGATTGCCACAAGACCCCCCGGGACATCGCGAAAATAGCGAACCCCGCCGAACCAGTTGGCGAGAATCACCGCGAAGCACACGATGCCGATGACCGGGGTGGTAAATACCTGCGCCGCCGGGCTCATGGAGATGAAGGTGATGGAGATTCCGGCCAGCGAACCGAGCAGGGCGGCGCGCGGGGTGATTTTGCGGATGTAGGGGCCGATGAACCCGCCAGCCATCAGCACAAAGCTTTGGATGAAAACCCAGGTCAGTCCGGCTTCCCATGCCTGGATCGGGTCGTTGGTCGCGAGGTCGATCGGCAGCATCACGACGAACGTCACGACAAACATATGCGGAACGCTGATACCGGAAGGCAGGGCGCAAACGTCAGATCGTCCGGTTTTGCGGGCGAGGTTCCAGGCAAGAAATGCGTAGTATCCGGTGCTGAGGCACAGCATCAGTCCCAACGCTGGAAGAATGCGGCCAAAGACAAGGGCATCGGGCATTTTCAGCACGAATCGCAGCAGCCCCGTCAGCACCAGTACGTTGACCAGGATGTTGGTGCCAAATCCGAACAATGCGTTCCAGTCGCCGGGAACCCATAACTTTGGCCGGGCGTTGACTGATGAAATATTGCTCATTTTGACGATTCTTTCATCATTTTGATGCCCGAAAGTGCGTCAATGACAGTGGATGAAGGCGCAACCCAGCCAAAAATGCCGCCTTGCGCGGCAATCATGCGTAGTCCCATGTCGTGGAATTCGGGGAAGTAAGACCCGCAGCAGTCGGAGACGACCAGGCAATCGTATCCACGGTCGTTGGCTTCGCGGACGGTGGTGTTGACGCAGACCTCGGTTGTCACGCCTGTCACCACGAGCTGAGTAATGCCCCGGTTGTGCAGGATCGCGTGCAGGTCGGTGGCGAAGAACGCGCCCTTGCCGGGTTTGTCGATCACCGGTTCGCCGGCAGCCGGATAGAGTTCGGGGACGATGTCGTGGCCGGCCTCCCCGCGCACCAGAATGCGGCCCATCGGGCCGGGATCGCCGATGCAGGTGGCGCCGCGGCCGCGGATTTTCTTGGCTGGCGGCAGATCGGCCAGATCGGGGCGGTGCCCTTCGCGGGTGTGAATCACCAGGCCGCCCGCCGAACGCCAAGCGGACAGCAGCGCCTTGTTGGGCGCGATCGTGCGACGCAATTGGGAAACGTCGTTGCCGAGCATTTCCCCGAACCCTCCGGGTTCCAGGAAATCCCGCTGCATGTCGATGATCAGCAGCGCGGCGGCTGGAAAGTCCAGACTGTACTCGTAGGGTTTCGCCTCGACCAACATGCCGCCCCCAAAGCCGTCGATTTACTGGAGGCAGGCATGCAAAATGGGGGCCAGATACTTCCGCCCTCGTTGCCGGAGCCGGCTCTCCGCAGTGTGAACTTCGTGCCGGATCAATAACGGGAATGTGGGTTTCGACGGCCGTTCGTTCCGGCCAGTGTTCGCGCGGGCTGGTAGCTCAGCGCCAGAGCACACGCTGGATAAGCGTGAGGTCGGACGGTTCAATTCCTCCCCGGCCCACCAATCGACGCCGATACGTCCGGCCAGCGCGGGCCGCACGCGCTACACGTTGAAGCGAAACAACAACACGTCGCCATCCTTGACGGTGTATGCCTTGCCCTCGATCCGCATCTTGCCGGCTTCCTTGGCACCCTGTTCGCCGCGGCCGGCAACGAAATCGTCATAGGCAATCGTTTCGCAGGCGATGAAACCGCGTTCGAAGTCCTTATGGATCACCGCCGCCGCCTGTGGAGCCTTGGTGCCCTTGGTGATGGTCCAGGCGTGGGTTTCCTTGGGACCGCAGGTGAAATACGTCAGCAGTTCCAGCAGCTCGTACCCGGCCCTGATCACCTGATCCAGTCCGCTTTCCGTCAGACCCAGCGTTTCCAGGAACTCGGTGCGGTCGGCTTCCGGCAACTGGGACACCTCGGCCTCGATCGCGGCGGACACCACGATGGTCGGCGCACCCCATTCCGCGGCCCGGGTCCGCACGCGTTCCGAAAATGCGTTGCCGGTGGCGGCCGAGGCTTCCTCGACATTGCACACATACAGCACGGGCTTGGAGGTCAGCAGTTGCAGCCGCTTCACGGCTTCTTCCTCGCCCGGCGGAATCGCGGTGCGGGCCGGCTTGCCATCCCGCAGCGCGGCGACCAGGGGTTCCATGACCGATACCAGGGCGATGCTTTCCTTATCGCCGCCCTTGGCGCGTTTCTGCGCTTGCAGCAGCCGGCGCTCCAGACTGTCCAGGTCGGACAGCATCAGTTCCGTTTCGACGACTTCGATATCGCGCAGCGGGTCGATGGAGCCTTCGACGTGCGTGATGTCGCTGTCCTCGAAGCATCGCAGCACATGAATGATCGCATCCACTTCGCGGATATTCGCCAGGAACTGGTTGCCCAGGCCTTCGCCCTTGGACGCACCGCGCACCAGCCCGGCGATATCGACGAATTCCAGGCTGGTCGGGACAACCTTGATCGATTTGCCGATTTCCGCGAGCACATCCAGGCGCTTGTCGGGAACGCCGACGCGGCCGACATTCGGTTCGATCGTGCAGAACGGATAGTTTGCCGCCTGCGCCGCGGCGGTCGCGGTCAGCGCGTTGAAGAGGGTCGATTTGCCGACATTGGGCAGCCCGACGATGCCGCAGTTGAAACCCATTACCGTATATCCTGTGTGTGCAATGCGACGTTGCTCATGAAATCCGGATGCCTGCCCTGTGCGAGCAGGCCGGCGGCATCAGCCACGGCGTCCAGCAGGGCGATCAGCCAGGGCTTGTCCTCGGACCCGAAATTACCCAGCACGTAGCCGAGAACGCGTTCCTTGGATCCGGGATGGCCGATACCCAGGCGGATGCGCCAGTAGTCCTGGCTGCCCAGCATCTTGTCCATACTGCGAAGCCCGTTATGTCCCGCCGCGCCGCCGCCCTTTTTGACCCGCATTTTCCCGGGCGCCAGATCCAGCTCATCGTGAAACGCGACGATCGCTTCGGAGGGCAGCTTGTAGAAAGCCGAGGCTTCCTGAACGGACTCGCCGGAATTATTCATATAAGTCAGTGGCTTCAATGCCAGGATTTTCTCCCCGGCGATCGTGCCCTCGGTGAACAGGCCCTTGAAACGACGCCGCCACGGCGAGAAACCGTGGCGGATCGCGATCGTGTCCAAGGCCATGAAGCCGATATTGTGCCGGTTGGCCGCCATCCCTGGCTCTGGATTGCCGAGGCCGACCCAGAGCTGGGTCATGGTGCCGTCTAGCCCTTCTTAGGAGCCGCCTTACCAGGCGCCTTGGTGCCGCCCTTGGCCGGCGCGGCAGCCGCACCGCCCGCTTCGGCGACCGCTTCGATCTTCGTCGGCGGCACGACGGTCGCCACGACGAAGTCGCGGTCGATCACCGGCTTGACGTTTTCGGTGCCCTTCAGGTCATGCCAGCGGACGTTGTCGTTGAAATCCAACGGCCCGAGGTCGGCGGTGAACTGGTCGGGGATGTGATCCGCGTCGCAATAGACTTCCACCGCGTGGCGGACGACGTTCAGCACGGCGCCGCGCTTGATGCCGGGGCTGATGCCGTCGTTCTCAAAATGGACGGGGACCGCCACCTTGATGCGTTGGCCAGCGACCAGGCGCTGGAAATCGACATGCTCCGGCGCATCGGACACCGGATGAAACTGCACGCCGCGGATCAGTGCGCGGATCGGAGTCGCACCGGCGCTGATCTCATACAGACGGGACTGCCAGCCGGCGCGATGCAGCTCCCGGATCACGACACGCGGGTCGAGTTGGATCAGGTCGGGTTCCTGCTTGCCGCCATAGATAACCGCAGGCACCTTGCCTGCGCGCCGAGTAGCCCGCGCCGCCCCCTTACCGCTTCGCGCGCGTACCTCGGCCTCGATTGTAACAACATTGGCCATAGTATGCTCCTGAATGACAAACGCCGGCCTCCAGGGGTGCCGACGCGCGGGGTCACTTATCCCGGGGGGCGCCCGGGGGCAAGCGTTAAGGTCCGAATTCCGCCATTTCCGCGTGCGCCGGAAGGAGTCTAGCCGACCATTTCCAGCCACTCGGCTTCGGTCATCGTCCGCACGCCCAGTTCGGCGGCCTTGCGTGCTTTCGATCCGGCATCGGCCCCGACGATCACGAAGTCGGTCTTTTTCGACACGGAGTCGGTGACCTTTGCCCCCAAAGCCTCGGCGCGGGCCTTGGCTTCCGGGCGGGTCATCGTTTCCAGCGTGCCGGTAAACACCACCGTCTTGCCCGCGATGGGGCTGTCGGCGGCATCGTCCCGGGCCGCATCCTCGATCGTCAGTTCGGCGGCCAGTTCGTCCAGCGCGGCGATATTGCGGGCCTCGCCAAAGAAATCGGTCAGTTCCTCGGCGATGGTCGGTCCGATGCCGCTGATACTGCCGAGCGCCAGCCGCTCATCCGACCCGATCTGCGTGGCGGCCAGCATCTGCGCGCGCCAGTTGGCGAAACCGCCGTAATGCCGGGCGAGCAACCTGGCGTTGGTGGACCCGATGCGGCGAATGCCAAGCGCGAAGATGAACCGCTCCAGCGGGATCGTCCGGCGCGCGGCGATGGCCCGCGACAGGTTGCGGGCGGATAATTTGCCCCACCCTTCGCGCTGCGCGATTTCGTCTTCCCGTTCGGGCAGCTTGAACAGATCCGCCGGGCCGTGCAGCCAGCCTTCGTTGAAGAATTCCTGGATGGTCTTCTCGCCAAGGCCGTCGATATCGAAGGCGGGGCGGGAGACGAAGTGAATCAGGCGTTCCACCCGCTGCGCCGGACAAATCAATCCCCCGGTGCAACGGCGTACCACTTCGCCGGGCGGGCGGACGGCATGGCTGCCGCAGGCCGGACACACATCGGGGAACGCATACGCGACCGAGTCCGCCGGCCGGCGATCGGTTGCCACGGAAACGATCTGCGGGATCACATCGCCAGCGCGTTGCAGGACCACCGTATCGCCGACGCGGATATCCTTGCGGACAATTTCATCCTCGTTGTGCAGCGTCGCGCGGGCCACCAGCACGCCGCCGACATTCACCGGTTCCAGTTCGGCAACCGGCGTCAGCGCACCGGTGCGCCCGACCTGGATGCGGATTTCCCGCAGCACCGTCGTCGCCTGCTCCGCCGGAAACTTCCACGCGATCGCCCATCTCGGCGCTCGGCCGACAAATCCCAGCCGGCGCTGCAAGCCCAGATCGTCGATCTTATAGACGACACCGTCGATGTCGTAGCCAAGTCCGCTGCGGGAGAGGCCGATCCCGGTCTGGAAAGCCTCGGCATCGGTTTCGTTGTCCAGCAGGCGGGACAGCGGATTGACGTCGAAACCCCAGTCTTTCAGCCGTTGCAGATAGGCCCAATGGGTTGCCGCCACCGGTTCGCTGCTTTCGCCCTGAGCATAGGCAAACAGCGACAGCTTGCGGCCGGCGGTGATGCGCGTGTCCAACTGCCGCAGGCTGCCGGCCGCCGCGTTGCGCGGGTTGGCGAACACCTTTGCCCCTGCCCGGGCCTGAGCCTGATTCAGCGCGAGAAAGTCCGCCTTGGTCATGAACACCTCGCCGCGGATTTCGATCAGCGCCGGGGCTTCGCCGGACAGTTCGGCGGGGACGGATGGGATGGTCCGCAGATTGGCGGTGACGTCCTCGCCCTCGGTTCCGTCGCCACGGGTAGCGCCGCGGACGAAGCGGCCATGCTCATAGGTCAGGCTGATCGACAAGCCGTCGATCTTGGGTTCGGCGACAAACGTCAGCGGTTCCGTGCGGCCCAGAAAGCGTTTCGCCCGGGTGCAAAACTCAGCGAACTCCGCCGCATCGAAGGCATTATCCAGCGATAGCATCGGCACCCGATGCCGCAGTTTCGCGAATCCGGATTCGGGCGCCCCGCCAACACGAGCGGAGGGCGAGTCCGCGCGGATCAGCGCCGGAAAGCGGGCCTCGACAGCCGCATTGCGCCGCCGCAGCGCATCGTATTCGGCATCGGATATCTCAGGCGCATCGTGCGTGTGGTAGGCGGCATCGTGGTGAGCGATGTCCCGGGCTAGTCGGGCCAGTTCCTCGGCGGCTTCGGCTTCCGTCAGGGCGTCGATGGGGATGGTCCCGCTCATACCAGCAGCCCTTGCTGCGGCCGTTGTCCCTTCAGCAGGTCGTCCGCCGCCGCCCTTGCTGCGTCGGAGACAATCTCCCCGGCCAGCATGCGGGCGATTTCCTCGCGGCGGGCGTCGGCCGACAGGTGATCCACGGTGGTCGCGGTCCGATCGCGGGCCACCGCCTTGGCCACCCGCAAATGCGCCGCCCCGCGTGCGGCGACCTGCGGACTGTGCGTGACCACCAGCACCTGCACCCCCTCGGCGACCCGAACCAGCCGTTCCCCGACAGCCGCCGCGGTGGCGCCGCCGATGCCGGAATCCACCTCGTCGAACACCAGCGTAGGAACCGCCGATCCCGCCGACAGCACGACTTTCATCGCCAGCATCAGCCGCGACAACTCGCCGCCGGAGGCAACGCGGGCCAGGGCGCCGGGCTCCTGGCCGGGGTTGGTTGCGATCAGAAACCGAACCTGATCCATGCCGCCCGGTCCCCACCCGGTTTCGGGCGAGGAAGAAACCTCGGCAAAGAAACGGGCTTTATCCAAACGGAGCGGCGGAAGCTCTTTTCCAACCGCCTTCTGCAACTTCGCCGCCGCGGCAATCCGGGCAGCAGATAACGTGGCGGCGGTGGCCAGATAGCGTTCCCGGGTATCCCAGGCCGCTTGCTCCAGCGCGGCGATTTCAGCCGAACCGGTTTCCAGCGCCGCGAGGCGCGCGGCCAGTGCATCCAGCAACCCGGCTAGGTCCGGCACCGGGACGCCATGCTTCCGAGCCATGGCCCGCAGGGCGAACAGGCGTTCCTCCGACTGTTCCAGCAGTTTGGGATCGACCTCGGCATCGGCGATCAGCCGGGTCAGCAGTGTCTCCGCCTCGGCCAGGGCTTCCTCTGCCCGTTCCAGTGCGGCCATCGCGGGTTCGGCGGGATTGGTGCCGGGTGCCTCGGATTGCTGGGCG